>JBPCOK010000141.1:0-2972 GCA_051000335.1 Candidatus Limnocylindria bacterium
TCAATCAGGTGCTCCTCTGTCGGGCTTGATGGTTGTCTTCCAACTCCATCTTCCCAGTTCAGATGGGCACCTGATTCGTCATTCCGACACCCTGTGAAGCGCCCTCGATCGGTGGATCCGGGGTTAAGTGGCGGCGCGGCGCACGTCCAGGTATGTGGAGTGGGGGTTCGTGGGCGCCAGGGATGCAAGGGACCGATGGTTTCGCGCTCTGCGCCGGATCGACACCGGGATCGGCCACTCGAGGGACCGGCGTGGCTACCGTGGACCGCGTCCAGCCAGGGATTCACACCGCGGAATCAACACAGCGCAGCGGCGCCCTTGAACGCATCACGCCGCTGCGTCGATCGCCACGGCGAGAGATTGAAGCGCCGTGGCGCTCCGCGGATCTCGATGGACATGGATCGGCCCCGCCCTCCCGAAGGAGGACGGGGCCGTCACCGCGGAGGGAACCGCATCTAGTTGGCGCGGGAGCGAACCTCGATCGCGCGCCGGGTGAGGGTCAGGGTCGCCAGTGCGACGACCGCGAACCCAAGGAGGACGACCGGGCTCACGCCCCCGGGCACCGACAGCGCCGTGTCCGACGCATTGGGAGCGGTCGGGAACGCATCCGGCATCAGGCCGACGATTCCGGAAGCGAGCACCTGGCCCGTCATGAACATGTGGGCGAAGCCCTCACGCTCGGAGGCGTAGGCGCCCTCGAAGTCATCAGCGGCATAGGCGTCGATGGCGGCGATGAGCTGGTCCACATGGGCAGCCAGCGCATCCGAGGCACCGGCGGCGGGCACATTGCCCTCGGTCGCGGTGTCGAGGAAGTTGCTGAAGTCCTCGCGGTAGCCGGCGAGATCGTCGAGCGCAGCCTGCTGCCCATCGGCATCGTCGCCGGCAAGCGCCACGGTGTAGTCGACGAAGAAGCCGATGTGAGCCTCCCACAGTGCGCGGAAGGCGTCTCCACCATCGGCGCCGAAGACGGAGGCGATGGCGGCGGTCAGGTCATCGGTGTTGCCCTGGAGGGCGGCGACCGAGGCGTCGAAGTCATCCGCACCGGTCAGTCCGTTGCGCATGGCCTCGATGGCGATGAGCGCGTGCTCGCCCAGGAGCCGATCGAGCGTGATCTGCAGGTCGACGGCCGGGCTCCATGCCAGCTCGTTGCCGGTGAAGGTGTCCGGGTCCTGCTGGATGATCGCCAGGCTCAGCGCATCGGCGGTCATGTACATGTGCGCGTAGGCCTCGCGCGCCTTCTCGTAGGCGGCATCGAGGTCACCGGCGGCGTACAGGTCGATCTGGTCGATCAGCGTCTGCACGTGCACGGCGAGCGCATCAGCAGCGGCTGCGGCGGGCAGTCCACCAGCCGTTGCGGTCTCCAGGAAGTTGCTGAAGTCCTCACGGTAGCCGGCGAGGTCGTCGAGGGCGGCATTCTTGGCGGCCTGGTCATCGGTGGCCACGCCGACGGTGTAGTCGACGAAGAAGCCGATATGGGCCTCCCACTGGGCACGGAACGCGTCTCCGGCATCGGCGCCGTAGACGGACTCGATGGCAGCGGTCAGGTCATCGGTGTTGCCCTGGAGCGCGGCCGCGGCGGCGGTGAACTCCGGGTCGGACAGGTCGCCGGTGTCGACGCCCTGGCGCATGGCCTCCATGGCCAGCGCGGCATGCTCGCTGAGCAGCCGGCTCAGCGCGACGCGAAGGTCAGCGGCCGGGGAGGAGAGATCGGCCGGGGCGGCGAGGACGCCGGTCCCGGAGATCGCGATGAGCGCGGCGGCGCCCACGGTCACGATCATGGTGCGTAGTCGGTTCATGATGGATGGAACTCCTGGGACTGCACGTTGCAGATGATTTGGGCTCGGGTCTTGGTCGGGGTACGACCCCCGCTGTGGACGCGTATCAATTGGTGACCGTGATCTCGCCCTGCATCGGCGGATGACGGTCGCAGTAGTAGGCGAAGGTGCCTGCCTCGTCGAACACGAAGGTGAAACTCTCGCCCTGCTGCAGCAGGCCGGAGTCGAAGACATCCGGCTCGGGAGCCGCGTCGGTGCCCGCGGTGAAGGTATGGGGCGCCGAGTCGAGGTTCGTGACCGTCACCTCGGTCCCGGCGCTGATCGTCAGCTGAGCGGGGCTGAAGGCAAAGTTCTCGATCTCGATGAGGGCCATCTCGCCGTTGCTCGCCGTGGAGGCTGATGCCCCGGGCGTCGAGCTCGGGTCGTTCGACGGCTGGGAGCTCTCGGATGCGAGGAGAGAGGCGGAAGCCTCAGGAGAAGCCTCGCGAGAGGAAGCGTCGGAGGGTTGGCTGCTGGGCTGCGCGGCGGCCGGTGCGCACGCGGCAAGCACGAGCACCAGGGACGCCGAGAGCAGCAGCAGACGATATGGGTTCATGTCCGGGGTACGCGCCAGCGCGCCACCCGTACGCACGGCGTCTGCGTAGACTCCGACCCACCGATGTTCTACACACACGGCTGGGTCCACGTGATCGCCGGCTGCATGTTCTGTGGCAAGACCGACGAGATGCTCCGGCTGCTGCGTCGCTTTTCGATCGCCGGCCGCCGTGTCCTGCTGGTCAAGCCGCGCCTCGATACCCGGACCGATCGGGTCACCGTGGTGTCACGCTCCGGCGCGCAGCATCACGCAGTGACCGTCGACGATTCGAACGAGATCGAGGAGGCCGTCGCGGAGGCCGATATCGTCGCGATCGAGGAGGCCCAGTTCTTCGATGAGCGGCTTCCCGAGGTCGTCGAGCAGCTGGCGCGCCTCGGGAAGCAGGTCGTGGTGACCGGCCTCGACCGCGACTTCCGGGGCGTGCCGTTCGGCACGATGCCTCGTCTCCTGGCCCTGGCCGACCAGGTCACGAAGCTCACGGCCATCTGCATGGTGTGCGGTGAACCCGCCACGCGGACCCAGCGACTCCTCGACGGTCAGCCGGCGAGCGCCGACTCACCGTTGATCGTGATCGGCGGCATCGGTGACGAGACCTACGAGGC
>JBPCOK010000187.1:0-5298 GCA_051000335.1 Candidatus Limnocylindria bacterium
GCCAAGGCGATGAGGCAGCTGCGGCCAGGGCAGCGAACGAGTATCGGGACATCCTGGGCGACGGAAACTTCTTCATCGAGGTCCAGGAGCACGGGATCGACGACCAGCGCCGGCTCCATCCGCAGCTTGTCGAGCTGGCGCGCCGCAACAACCTGCCGCTGGTCGCGACGAACGACACGCACTACACGTCGCCCGACCAGTATGAGGCGCACGATCTCCTCGTCTGCATCCAGACCGCGAGCAACGTGGACACGCCGGGGCGGATGCGCTTCGAGAACAACGAGTTCTACCTGAAGCCCGCGGACGACATGCGTCGCCTCTTCAACGGCGAGCTACCCGATGCCATGGACAACACGGTGCAGATCGCCGAAATGTGCGACGTGAACCTGGACTTCGAGGGTCTGCGTCTGCCGCACTTCGAGGTGCCGGCGGGGGAGACCGAGGGCTCGTGGCTGCGCAAGGAGTGTGAGCGCGGCTTACTGCCGCGTTACGGGACGATTACCGACGAGGTCCAGCATCGGCTCGACTACGAGCTCGGGATCATCGACCGGATGGGGTACAGCGCCTACTTCCTCATCGTGGCCGACTTCACACGCTTCGCGCGAGAGCGGGGGATCATGATCACCTGCCGCGGATCGGCGCCGGGATCCATCGTCACCTACAGCCTGGGCATCACCCCGGTCGACCCGCTCGAGTACGGCCTGCCGTTCGAGCGCTTCCTCAACCCGGACCGGGTGACGATGCCGGACATCGACATCGACTTCCAGGACTCGCGACGGGACGAGGTCATCGAGTACGTCACGCGCAAGTACGGCGACGACAGAGTGGCGCAGATCATCACCTTCGGAACACTCGGTGCGAAGGCGGCCATCCGCGACGTCGGTCGCGCCATGGGCCTGACCTACGCGGAGGCCGATCGGGTCGCCAAGGCGGTCCCGAACGAGCTGAACATCAGCCTCGACCGCGCCGTGGAGACCAGCCCGCCGTTGCGCGAGCTCATGGCCGGGGATGATCGGGTCGACAAGCTCATCGGCATCGCAAAGAAGCTCGAAGGGGTCTCGCGCCACGCGAGTACCCACGCCGCGGGGATCGTGATCAGCCGCGATCCGCTGACCGAGATCATGCCGCTCCAGCGCGCCACCGACGGTAAAACGACCATGACCCAGTTCGAGATGCACGCCTGCGAGACGCTGGGCCTGCTGAAGTTCGACTTCCTGGGCCTCATCAACCTCACCATCCTGGCCGATGCCGTCGACCTGGTGGAGAAGCACCGGGGGGTGCGCCTGGACGTCGACAAGCTCCCGCTCGACGACGCGAGGACATTCGAGCTCCTCGGGCGCGGCGAGACGATGGGCGTGTTCCAGCTGGAAGGCTCCGGGATGCGCCGATACGTCAAGGAGCTCAAGCCGACCGAGGTGCGCGACCTGGCCGCCATGGTCGCCCTCTTCCGCCCGGGGCCGATGGCGAACATCCCCGCCTACATCCGCCGCAAGCACGGCGAGGAGCAGGTCAGCTACCTCCACGAGTCGCTCGAGCCGGCACTGCGCGACACGTACGGCATCTTCGTCTACCAGGAGGACATCATGACCGCCGCCATCGCGATGGCGGACTACACCGGTCCGGAGGCGGACAACCTCTGCTACGCCATCCGCAAGAAGAAGGAGGCGGTCCTCCGCCAGCACGAGCAGAAGTTCAAGGCCGGGGCGCGCAAGAAGGGCATCTCGCCGGCGATTGTCGACAAGGTCTTCGCCGAGTTCGAGCCGTTCGCCCGCTACGGCTTCAACAAGGCCCACGCCACCTGCTACGGGCTCATTGCCTACCAGACGGCCTACCTGAAGGCGAACTATCCGATCGAGTTCATGACCGCCGTGCTCAACGGGTTCTCCGGCCGCGCGGAGAAGGTCGCCGCCGTCATCGCCGAATGCAAGCGACTGGATATCGAGGTGCGCGCCCCGGACGTCCAGAAGTCGCATGCGCTGTTCACCGTCGAGACCGATGCCGATGACGCCCCGGAGGGCATCCGCTTCGGGATGGCCGCCATCAAGAACGTGGGCGAGGGCGCGGTCGAGGCGATCGCCGCCGTCCGCGATGCCGGGGATGAACCCGGGCCGTTCCGCTCCCTGGACGATTTCTGCCGTCGGGTGGACCTGCGCGTGCTCAACCGCCGCGTGATCGAATCGCTGGTCAAGGCGAACGCCATGGCGTCGCTCGGGACCGCATCGGCGCTGCTGGCGGCCCTCGACACGGCGCTCGAGAACGGGCAGCGGCACCAGCGCGACGTGGCCGCGGGCCAGTCGACGCTGTTCGACCTGTTCGCCGTGCCGGCCGAGTCGGGCGTCGCGTTCCTGGACGGGGGCGACGAGATCCCGAAGCGCGAGCGGCTGCGCTGGGAGAAGGAGCTCATCGGCCTCTATCTCTCCGAGCATCCGCTGGGTGACATCGCGACCGAGATGCACGAGTACGTGACCGCCGATGTTGCCGATCTCCCCGAGGAGGACGACCAGTCCAAGGTCACGATCGGGGGGATCGTGTCATCCGCGCGCCGGATCGTGACGAAAGCCGGTTCGACGATGCTGGTGCCGACGATCGAAGACCTGACCGGATCCGTCGAGGTCGTCGTCTTCCCGAAGGTCTTCGAGCAGACCGCGCAATCCTGGGCTGAGGATTCGGTGGTGCTGGTGACCGGGCGGATCGATCGCCGCGACGAGACCCCTCAGATCCTGTGCGAGGCGGTCCACCAGTGGGACGACGCGGTGCGCATGGGGCCGGCCGCCTTCGGCGCGGAGCGGGATCGGCTGCTGGCCGCGCGCAACGGGGGTCGTCGCTGGGGCAACCGCGAGCCGGAGCGCTCCCAGGGCGTCTGGGGGGCGGGATCCATGGCCCAGAAGCGTGAGGCGGCCGCCGTGGCCGTTGCCGCACCACCGCCGGTTGCCGTGGCCATCGAAGTGCCGATCCGTCCGACCGCACCGGAGCCGGCCGAGGAGCCGCCGGCGCCCGTCGACGCGGTGCCCATCCAGTCATCGCCGGAAGCCTCGACGGCCACGGTGAGCGTCGCGATTGGCGAGGACGTGGCGACCGATCGGCTGCTCGGGGCGATCGAGTCTGTGAAGGCCGCGCTGGCCGGGCGCCCCGGTCCGTTGCCGGTGGTGCTGACGATCTCCGTGGCCGGAGCGACGCGCCAGGTGCGGCTGCCGGACCGCGTGGCGTGGGACGACCGGCTCGGCGAGGTGCTGCGCCGCGCGGCCGACGTGCCGGTGTCGGTCGAGCTCAGCTCGGGTGCCGCCGCGGAGTCCCGCCTGGCCTGAACAGCCCATCAGCCGGTGAACTCGACCGTCCGCAGCATCTCCTCGACCTGCTCGAGCATCGCGTCCTGCTCTTGCGGGGCGCCGTTGATCTCGGCATTCACCTCGATCCATCGGTCCGGGAAGCCGGGCGGGCTGAGCTGCCACCACGCGACCACGCCGCTGTTCGTGCGGTTGATGCGGAACGCCGCCGGCTCGCCACCGATGATGCGCGCCGCATGCAGTCCGTAGGGCCGTCGGACAACGGGGTCGAAGACTGGCGGGTCACCGCCCGACCAGGACGTGATGATGATCGAGGTCTCGCCCGGCGGCACCCGCGCAATGGAAATCGAGCACGGGTTGCCGAAGGCGGTGCACAGGTCGGCGGGATCGGCGTCGAATGTGACGATGTGCGCGATCACTCGGTGCGCGTCACCGGTGTCGGCGCCGGCCGCGACCAGCCAGTCGTCGCGATGGGTGAAGCCGATCCCATCCGCCGTGAACGGCGTCCCGGTCACGTCCGCGGACGGCGGGCTGAGAATCGCGACCACGATCATCACGCCCGCGACGGCCACCGCGACCGCGGCCACCACCGCGAACGCGAGCCAACCGGACTCGCGCGCCGTCGGCGGCCCGGTAGAGCGCGACTGCGGACGCCGTGCGCCCTCGATCGGACGCGACGGCCAGTCCCGGGGCGTCACGACCACCTGGTGCGCCCGGTCCCACGCCACGCGTCGCATCGGGTCGGACAGGACGTGCCACGCCTCGTTGATGCGGCTCATCATGGGGCTGGGCAGCGCCCCAGCATCGGGATGATGCTGCTTCGCCAGCCGCCGATACGCTCGCGCGATCTCGTCCCGCGTGGCGGTGCGCGCCACGCCGAGGACGGCATAGGGATCCGGAATGGTCACGACATCGGAGTGTACGTGGGCGCGACGCCGATCCATGCTTGCTATCCTGTCGCCCGTGATCATCAAGCGAGCCGCCGAACCGGTCGAGACCGGCGATCCGAATGCCACGGTCGCGCCCGAAGCCGATGAAGCGGCCGCAGTGGCCACGGTTCCGTCCGCGGCCGATGCGCCGATCGACGGCGCCCAGCTCGACGCGGTGATCCTCCGCTTCCTGCGCCAGTTTCCGAACCGGACCGTGGAGCTCAATCCGCTCGCCGAGGAGCTCGGCGTGGATGCGGCTCGCATGCAGCTCGCCGTCGAGGACCTCGGTCGGCGCCGAATGGTCGTCGTGCCGTTCATCGAGCCCGGATCGGCCGGCGGCGCGACACTGACCGCCATCGGCCTGCGCTGGCTGATCGACCGCGAGGGGGGATCGCCGGCCGATGTGCCGACCGCCTTCAAGCCCGCGGAGGAGCGCGTTCGTGCCCAGGACGAGGCGGCCCGCCTGCCCCGGGCGCAGGTCTACGGCGTCAGACGCGGTTGATCGGCCGCATAGTCTCGTTCCTGGGTCGCCTGCCCGGCGTGGTGTGGCGTCAGACGGCGGGCCGGCTCGTCGCTCGATCGGACGATCGGCCTGAGCGCACGACGGCCGCGATCCAGCCCGAAGAGCCGCAGGGCGTGGCAGGCATCGCGTTCCGTGCCAGCCTGGTGGTGCTCGGCGTCGCCCTCGGGGCCTACCTCGTGTACGAGCTGCGGCTGCTCCTCGTGCTCGTGTTCCTCGCCATCCTCCTGGCTTCCGGCCTGTATGGGGCGGTGCGCTTCTTCGAGCGGTTCGTCCCACGGATCCTCGCCATCCTCGCAACCTACATCCTCCTGATCGGCGCCTTCGGGCTGGCGCTGTTCATCATCTTCCCGCCGCTCGTTCGACAGGCCGTGGGCCTCGCCGATGACTTTCCGACGATCGTCGACCAGCTGCGCACCGGGGCGATCGACCTCATCAACGGCATCGCCGGAGCGGGCCGTGGCGAGGAGATCATCAACAGCCTGACGTCCGGGGCGGGGAGCGGGCTGCCGGAGATCGGCTCGCTGCTCAGCGTGCCGCTGACCGTCGCCGGGATCATCGCGAA
>JBPCOK010000188.1:0-8931 GCA_051000335.1 Candidatus Limnocylindria bacterium
CGCCGTTCGCTTCCCCGCCACCGTCGACGTGGTCGAGTACCTCGGCAACGAGGAGCTCATCCACGCGCAGGCGGAGGGCAACGAGATCGTGGCGCTGCTGCCGTCCGACCGAAAGGTCGGCGTCGGCGAGAGTGTCGATCTCGCTGTGCCGATGGAGAAGCTCCACATCTTTGATCCCGAGTCGGAGAAAACGCTCGTTGGCTAGCCTGCGCATCGGCTCGACTGAAACGGTACCCGTACGGAGATCTGCAGGGGGATTCGCGCCCCGGCGCTGAGTCGTGCCCGACGGGCACGCCGGCACCCGGCGCTTGCATACCAACCCGACTCGTGGCAGGGCCACGCAACGTTTGAGACAGGTGGAGGAAACGGATGTCCAAGTTTCGACTGATAGCGCCATTCATGGTCGCCATGCTCGCGCTCGGCGCGTGCTCGTCCGATGACGGCGGCACGGGCGGCAGCCCGGGCGGCGGCGGCGGCGGAGACGTGCCTGAGGGCGACGGCAGTATCGTCGTGACGTCGCTATGGGGTGGCGCCGAGGAGGCGGCCTTCCAGGCCGTGCTCGACGCGTTCACCGAGAAGACCGGCATCACCGCCGAGTACGAGGCGAACCGAACCGACTACGCGACCGTGCTTCGCACGCGCATCACCGGTGGCGAGCCGCCGGACGTGGCGATCATCCCGGGCATCGGGACCCTTCGCAGCCTGGCCCGAGATGGCTCGCTCATCTCGATCGCGGAGCTGGGTCTCGATGAGTCTTCGTTCGAGGGAAACTACGCCCCCGGCATCCTGGACGTCGGCGTCGTCGACGGCGACCTCTACGGGATCATGGTCAAGCTGAACTCCAAGGCGACCATCTGGTACAGCCCGGAGCGCTTCGCCGACATGGGCGTCGAGCCGGCCGAGGACTTCGAGGGCCTGCTGCAGCTGACCGAGGACATCAAGGCCACCGGCGCGACGCCGTGGTCGCTGGGTGCCGGCGACAGCTGGACGCTGACCGACTTCTTCGAGGTCGCGTACCTCAAGATGCATGGGCCGGAGGCGTACGACACGCTGTTCAGCCCGGATGGCGACTGGACCGACCCGACGGTGCAGGCAACCATCGACAAGATGACCGAGCTGTACACCGATGAGAATGTCGACGGCGGCATCAACGGCGCGATCGCCACGCTGTTCGTGGACGGCATCAGCAACGTCTTCAGCACCAGCCCGTCGGCGGAGCTCTACTACGAAGGCGGATTCGTCGGCGGCATCGCAACCGGTGCTGACGTCAACCCCGACCTGGCGGGCCAGGAAGGCACGGCCATCGACTGGTTCCCCTTCCCGACCATTGACGGCAACGGCGCGGGTCTCGTGACCTACGGCGGCGACGTCATGTCGGCGCTCGTCAACGACAGCGACGTCGCGGCCTTCATGGAGTACCTGACCACCGCCGAGGCGGGTCAGGTGTGGGCCGAGGGCGGGACCATCATCTCGCCGATCGTCGATGTGGACACCAGCGTCTACCCGACGATCCTGATCCAGAAGGAGGCCGAGCAGGTCACGTCCGCCGAGGCCGTGCGCTTCGATGGTTCGGACCTCCTCCCCGGCACCGACCTGGGTGCGGTCCTGCAGTCCGCGATTGGCGGTGAGGACATGGGACCGATCCTCCAGGAGTTCCAGGACCAGACGTCGGCCGCCTGGGCCAGCGAGTAACGCTCTGACGAACGGGGAGGGGCATCGTGCTCCTCCTCGTTCGCGACACTCTTCACTCGGCAAGCGAAAGGAGAGGTGCTCATGACGGCGGCTAATCCGCCGGCGACGGGATCGGGAACCGATGACGCGAAGAGGCCCGGGGGCGGATTCCCCTGGGCAGCGCTCATCTTCCTCGGCCCTGCCGGACTCCTGCTCCTGGCGTTCCTCGCCTTCCCGATCGTCTACACGGTCTTCCTGAGCTTCAACCGCGGACGCGGTGGCGAGTTCAGCAACTGGGTCGGTCTCGACAACTGGGTGCGGCTGTTCACCCAGGATCCGAACTTCCTGCGCCTGGGCTTTCCGCCGTCCGGCGCGCTGATCAACAACGTGCTCTGGATCGTCTTCTACGTCTCGCTGACAGTCCTCCTGGGACTGATCCTGGCCGTGATGGCCACGCGCGTCCGCTACGAGGCGTTCATCAAAGGCATCGTCTTCCTTCCGCAGGCCATCGCGGCCACCTCGCTCGCCATCATCTGGCGCTTCGTCTACTCCCCGGATCCCAACACCGGGCTCCTGAACGCGATTCTCGGCATCGGCAACGTCGGGCCCGTCTCGCTGCTCGGCAATCCCGATATGGTGAACTGGGCGCTGATCGCGGTCGGCATCTGGGGATCGGTCGGATTCGCGACGGTGATCCTCTCGGCCGCGATCAAGGGCATCTCGTCGGAGGTCCTCGAGGCGGCACGCGTCGACGGCGCAACCGAGCCCCAGATCTTCTGGCGCATCATGGTCCCGATGGTGAGCCTGCCGATCTCGGTCGTGGCCGTGACGCTCATCGTCAACGTCATCAAGCTCTTCGACATCATCTTCGTCATGACCGCCGGGGGGCCCGGTGCGTCGAGCCGCGTGATCGCGTTCTCGATGTACCAGGAGGCCTTCCCGCAGGGCCAGTTCGGCTACGGTGCGGCGATCGCCGTCGTCATGCTGCTGCTCCTGGTGCCGGTCATGATCTTCAACATCCGGCGATTCCGAGCTGAGGCGGTGCAGGCATGACGGCGCTCCAGGACACCACCCTTCGATCCCAGCCGCGGACGATGAGCGAGCGGCTGGCTCGCCTCGCCGGCAAGAGCCCGACGCACATCATCCTGGGGCTCATCGGCCTCATCTGGCTGGTGCCGACCGTCGGCATCCTCATCACGTCCTTCCGCCCCGGGGCCGACATGCGGGCCACGGGCTGGTGGACCATCCTGTTCGAGCCGCGCTTCACGCTCGCGAACTACGAGCGCGTGCTCTCGGCGGAAGGCATGGCCGGCGCCTTCCTCAACAGCCTGTTCATCGTCATCCCATCGACGATTCTGCCGCTGGTGTTCGCCTCGATGGCCGCCTACGCGCTGGCGTGGGTGAAGTTCCCGCTCCGGGACACGACGTTCCTCATCATCGTCGCGATGCTCATGGTCCCGGTGCAGGTCGGCTTCATCCCGCTGGTGACCGCGTTCCGCGAGAGCGGCACCGGGCTGCTGACGAACTACGGGGCGGTCTGGCTGGTACACACCGCGTACGCGCTGCCGTTCGGGATCTTCCTGCTGCGGAACTTCTTCATCACCCTGCCGAAGGACCTCATCGAGGCGGCGCGCATCGACGGGGCGTCGAACGTGGGCATCTTCCGCACGATCGTCGTGCCGCTGTCGGTGCCCGCGATCGCGGCCTACGGCATCTTCCAGTTCCTGTGGACCTGGAACGACCTGCTCATGGCCCTGGTCTACGCTCAGCGCAACTCGATCCAGCCGATGACCGTGAAGATCACCCAGCTGCTCGGCACCTACGCCACCGACTGGAGCCTCCTGGCGGCGGCCTCATTCCTCGTCATGGTCGTGCCGCTCATCGTGTTCATCAGCCTCCAGCGCTACTTCGTGCAGGGCCTGCTGGCGGGCTCCGTCAAGTAGTGGCGGCGACGCTGCGCGTCGTCAGCTGGAACATTCGGTCGGCCATCGGCCCGGGACCGTTCCCGGACCGGTGGTGGTCGCGCATCGACGCCGATCGTCTGCGGGCGATCGGCGCCTTCTTGTCCGGGCTGGATGCCGATCTCATCGCGCTCCAGGAGTGCGCGCTCGTCTCCCGCGACGGCCAGCTCGTCGACAACGCTGGTGACCTCGCGCGCCAGCTCTGCATGGAGGTTCGGTATGGTGCGACCCGCACCTTCGGGGTGATCGAGGATGGCCGGCTGCGTGGCGTCGGTTCGTTCGGGAATGCCCTGCTCAGCCACCGGCCCATGCGTGATTCGCAGACCGTGGCGCTTCCGGCGGCGCCCGTCGACGCCATGATCGAGGAGCCCGGCATCGATCATCCAGCCGCCGGCGTCCGCTACGCCGATGCGGACCCGACCATCCGCGAGCCACGCTGCCTGCTGCTGGTCGACCTGGACGGGCTGCGGGTGGGCACGACGCATCTCAGTCACATCGGCTCCGGCGAGCGGCGGTTGCAGGCCGAGGTCGTGGAGGCATCGTTCGGGGACGCATCGCCGGCCCTCCTGCTCGGCGACCTCAACGCGCGGATCGACGCCCCGGAGTTGGCTGCTGTTGCTGGCTGGACGGATGGGTTCACGGCCCCATGCGGGGACGCCTCGCGGATGTCAACGGATGACGACATGCTCATCGACCAGGTTCTCGTGCGTGGAGCCACCGTAAGCCGATGCGCAGTGGTGCGCGCGTCCGGGACGCTGAGTGACCACTACCCGCTTGTGGCCGAGCTGGGCTTGCCGTGAGGTCCCTCCAGGGTGCCTTGGGACCCATGACCGGCTCGTTCGCACCCGCCCGGGTGCAGATTGGCGCCTCACTGGCCTTCCCGCACCGCTACGGATGCGAACGGACGGGTGATCGGTCCGGAGGCACCCGCCAGGGCACGGACGGGCAGGGGCAATCTCTACGTCAAACGTCGCACGCGCGTATCGGCGCGACCCGGTAGGCTCCCCCGGATGACCAGCGATTCCGCGCACCGCGGCCCCACCAAGATCCACCTGGTACCGCACACGCATTGGGATCGTGAGTGGTATCGGCCCTTTCAGAGCTTCCGGATGCAGCTCGTTGACCTCGTGGATCGCGTCCTGGACATGCTCGAGGCCGATGACGACTTCGCCTTCACCCTGGACGGGCAGCTGGCCACCGTGGACGACTACCTCGAGATCCGCCCGGAGCAGGCGGAGCGCCTGAAGGGCCACGTCGCCAGCGGGCGCCTCGCCATCGGCCCGTGGCTGATCCTCATGGACGAGTTCCTGGTGAGCGGCGAGACGCTGGTCCGCAACCTCGAGATGGGCTGGAACCGTGCCCACGACTTCGGTGAGCCGATGCACGTCGGCTACCTGCCCGACATGTTCGGCCACGTGGCCCAGATGCCGCAGATCCTGCGTCACGCCGGCCTCGCCGATGCCGTCGTCTGGCGCGGCGTCCCCGCATCCGTCGATCACCACGCCTTCCGCTGGGAGAGCCCGGACGGCTCCTGGGTGCGCGCCGAGTACCTGCCATCCGGCTACGGAAACGCCGCCGGCATCTTCACCGTGCCGGATCGCCTGGATGCCGCAGCCGAGCGCTTCGTGGACTGGTCGCGCCCGTGGTTCGGGACCGACCCGGTGCTGGCCATGTACGGCACCGACCACACCGCGCCCGTTCCCGGGCTGACGGCCCTGGTCTCGCGTCTGAATGAGGTCCACCGGGCCGGCCGCATGGAAGTAAGCACCCTCTCCGGCTACATCGCGGGGGCGCCGGCGCTGACCGAAGCCGATCCGTGCTGGCGCGGAGAGATGCGGTCCGGCGCGCGTGCCAATGTCCTCATGGGCGTCGCCAGCGCACGGATCGACATCAAGCAGGCGGCCGGGCGAGCCGAATCCCTCCTCGAGCGCTACGCGGAGCCGCTGAGCACCATCCACCTGCCGCCCGATGCCTGGCCGACCCCGTTCCTCGACCTCGCCTGGCGCAAGGTGGTCGAGAACAGCGCCCACGACTCGATCTGCGGCTGCAGCGTCGACCCCGTGGTCAGCCAGGTGCTCGTCCGCTTCGCCGAGGCGGAGCAGATCGCCGGCACGCTCACCCGGCGCGCCGCCGCGGCGGTGGCCAGCGCGGTACCGGCCCGAGCCGTGCTCGCACTCAACCCGTCACCGACGCCGCGGACCGACCTCGTCGAAGCCGAGCTCGTGGTTCCCGATGACTGGGACGCGATCTCGCTGGAGCTGACGGACGGGACCAGGGTCGCGACCCAGGAGCTGGCGCGCAAGGAGCCGCTCCTGTTCGATGCCGTGATCCGCGGTGACCAGCCGGATGACCTGTTCCGGCGCTTCCATGGCCGTGAGATCTTCGACCACGCGTGGAACGGCTACCAGCTTGACGGCCGCGTCATCACGCTGGAGGTCGACACCGACCCCGATCCCGCGTGGCTCGACGTCGACGAGCTTCGCGCCGATCTCACGGCGGCCATGCGTTCGGCCCCCGACGAGGACTGGCAGGTCCGGATCGTCGCGCGGCCACGGCGCACGCTGGCGGCGATGGTCCCCGCTCCGGCGTTGGGGTGGACCGCAGTGCGGGCCGTCGAAGGTGGGGGTGACGTGGCGAACGGCGTCCGGACCGACGGCGATGGGCAATCGCTGGCCAATGGGCTGCTGTCGATCTCGGTCAATGACGATGGGACACTGCGCATCACCACGGCCGATGGCACGAACGCGGATGGCGTCGGCCGCATCGTCGAGGGTGGCGACCACGGTGACTCATACAACTACGGCCCGCCGCCTGGCGACCGGCTCGTCGACGCCCCCGACGCCGTCGACGTCCGCGTGGACCACCCCGGCCCGGTGCGCGGGCGGCTCATTGTCACGCGAACCTACGCCTGGCCGGCCGGCCTGACGCCGGACGGCGCGGACCGCACGGACGAGAAGATCCCGACCGAGGTCGTCATGGAGGTCGAGCTCCGCGCCGATGAGCCCTTCGTCCGGATCGGCCTGGCATTCGACAACCAGTCGGACGACCACCGCATTCGCTTCCACGCTCCCCTCCCCCGGCCCGCCGACATCTCCCACGCTGAGGGCCAGTTCGCCGTCGTCGAGCGCGGCATGGTCGGCGAGGGCGGCTACCGGGAGGAACCGCTGGCGACGTACCCGGCGCACGGATGGGCGGATGCCGGCGGACTGGCGCTGCTCCTCGGCCACCTCTCCGAGTACGAGCTGCTCGACGCTCCCGCACAGCCAACCGGTCGTGAGCTGGCGATCACGCTCCTGCGATCCACCGGCCTGATCAGCCGCAACGACAACCCGTACCGCGAGGATCCGGCCGGGCCGGAGATCGCGATCCCCGCGGCACAGATGCGCGGCCGTCACCGGTTCGAGTTCGCGCTTCATCCCCATGCCGGCGAATGGGCCGATGGCGGCGTGGTCGAGGCGGCGGAACGGTATCGGCATCCGTTCATCGCGGCCATGGGTACCGGCGGTCCCGACACAGCGTGGCCACCGCCGCAGTCGGGGGTGGACCTGCTCACGCTCGAGGGCAGCTCCGTCGTCATCAGCGCGCTGCGACGGCGTCCCGATGGCTGGCTCGAGGCACGCGTCGTGAACCTCGCGTCCCAGCCCCGGTCGGCTCGCCTCGGGCCGGGAATCGAGGTCGCGCGAGAGACGGACCTGTTCGGCTCCGCCGGTGCCGCCGTGGACGTCGGCGCGGATGGCACCCTGTCGCTCGAGCTCGGGCTGGCCGAGATCCGGACGGTCCAGCTGCGCCGGAGCGAGACCGCCCTGTCGGGCAGCGACCTGCTCGACGCCGCCGGACCGCGCCACAACGCCTGATCGCGCGGTAGGATGAGCGCTCGCATCCCGATAGGCAGATAGCGTACGGAGGATCACGCCGGTGCAGCTCGAGCAGCAACTGGCCTCGGTTCCGCTCCTGGCGGGACTCAACAATCGGATTCGGCGCCGCCTGGCCGATACCGGCAAGCGCCGCACCTACACCGCCGGCGATGAGATCGTGCGCGAGGGATCGAGCGGCACCGCGCTCTACATCGTGCTGAGCGGTGAGGGTCGCGTCGAACGCGGCGGCGAGCGCCTCGGGACCGTGAAGGCCGGCGACTTCTTCGGAGAGCTGGCGCTCATCGAGGAGCATCCGCGCTCCGCATCGGTCATTGCCGACAGCGAGACCGAGTGCCTCCTCTTCCCCGCCTGGGAGTTCGCCGCACTGCTCGATGAGCACCCCGAGATCGCGGTGCCGATCATGCGCGCCCTCATCGAGCGCCTGCACCGACGCGAGCACCACGGAGCCTGAAGCTGGGAACCCGTGACCGAGCGCATCGTCCTCGAGGTCGCCCCGAAGCGGTCGTTCGCGAGCGCGCTGGACTGGCCGGGATGGTCGCGCAGCGGGCAGACCGAAGCCGATGCCGTCGAGGCGCTGCTGGCGTATGCCCCGCGCTACTCCCGTGTGGTCGCGGAGACCGGGCTGGCGTTCGACGTCCCCGCTGACGTCGCCTCGCTCGACGTCGTCGAGCGACTGAAGGGCGGGGCCGGGACGGAGTTCGGGGCACCGGGCGCAATCGCCGCGGCGGAGCACGCACCAGTGGAGGCCGGCGCCGACCTCGATCGGCTGATCGCCATCCTTCGAGCGGCATGGGCGGCGTTCGGCGCATCAGCCAAGGGAGCCGAAGGTGTCGAGCTGACGAAGGGTCCGCGCGGCGGTGGTCGCGAGCTCGCAAAGATCATCGGTCACGCGCGGGAGGCGGAGGCGGCCTACCTCGGCCAGCTCGGATCTCGACCGCCACCCGCGGAAGACGAGTCTGCGGACGCCCCGATGGCCGTGCTGCGAGCCGCGTTCATCGAGACCATGCGCGCCGTGGTCACCGGTGCGGAGCTCCCGAACCCGCGCCGCACGAAGCGGCCCTGGCCGGCCCGCTACGCCGTTCGGCGCACCGCGTGGCACGTGCTCGACCATGCCTGGGAGATCGAAGACCGTTCCGCCGGCCAGCATTGACGACGGGGTCAGCCGAGGCGGGTGAGGATGGCCTCGCGATCGAAGATCCAGCTGCCGACGGCCAAGGCCACGCCGATGAGCAGCGCCACCACCAGGTCGCCGATGATGACCTGCTGCATGCTGAATGACGCCTGGCCGCTGAAGAATCCCGCGATCGCCACGCCGATGACCGGCAGCACGATGAAGCCACCGATCTGCTGCGCCGTCCGCGCGTCGTTGACCCGTGACGAGACGATGATCCCCAGGAGCACGCTGAGCAGGCAGATGAGCGGCA
>JBPCOK010000181.1:0-7654 GCA_051000335.1 Candidatus Limnocylindria bacterium
GCCGGCCACCAGCCGGCTCAGGCCCTAAGCGCCGGAAGCACCGGCCCGTAGCCAGCGCTCGCGCCCGCGAATGCGCACGCACCAAGAGGTCGCCGCGGTGGGCGTGAGTCCAGTGTCGCCCACCAACTCATGCTTCACGCCCCCGCAAACCGATTGCCGTCCCCCGCGGTACTCCACAGCTCTCTTGAGTTTGGAGCACGCACATGACCTACGACAAGCTCCGCACGGACCGCTTGCTGATGCGCCGTTGGCTGGAGGCCGACCGTGCTCCGTTCGCGGTCCTGAGCGGTGATCCCGATGTCATACGCTACTTCCCCGCACCACTGAGCCGGGCCGAGAGCGACCGCATGGTCGACCGCATCGAGCGTCAATTCGATGAACGTGGATACGGCCTGTGGGCGCTCGAGATCGCGGCCACCGGCGAGTTCATCGGCTTTGCCGGCCTCAATCCGATGCCGGACGGTGTTCCCGGAGAGGGCCACAGCGAGGTCGGCTGGCGACTCGCCCGGGGAGCGTGGCGCCAGGGGTACGCAGCCGAGGCGGGGGCCGCCGCGATCCGAGTGGGCATCGACGAGATCGGCTTGGGCGAGATCTGGTCGATCACGGCGGTGGTCAACAAGCCGTCCGAGGCCGTGATGCTGCGGTTGGGCATGCAGCGGATCGGAGAGTTCGAGCACCCTCGCCTCTACGTCGGGCACGAGTCGCGCCGACACGTGGCCTACCGGACGACCCAGGTGCCGGTCCTCATCGGTCGGAGTGGGGATCCGACGCACGCGGTGGACGCCTGAGGGGCACGTCCGGCCGGCGCGGCTCTCCCTGACCGCGTGGGTGCCACAATGTCCTCCACAAGCGAGAGGCTGGAGATGATTGCGCGCGTCCTGGATGTTCATGTCGATCCGGATCGGGTCGAAGCCATCGTCGGCCGATACCAAGATTTGGTGCGCCCCATTCACGCGGGGGCCCCCGGTCTTCGCAAGCACTACGTCCTGACGGATCGGAATCGGGGCAAGCTCACCTTCGTGGGAATCTGGGAATCCGAGGAGGGATTGGCGGAGGTGGCGGCGCGCCTTGAACCCGCCCGCCAGCAACTCTGGGCGGAGTTCGGCGGCCAGCCGGCACTGGAGACGTATCTGGTGGAGGACGAACTCTAGCCCGGGCTTGGCGGCGAATCGCTCGGCGATAGACGCCCGTGCGAAGCACGGGTGTAGGCTACCGATACGCATCGGAGTTTCGACGCATGCCCCGCGTCACCGTGGTCAACGACAACCCCGAGTTCCTCGAGCTGGTCGGCGACATCCTCGAGGGTGATCGGTACGAGACGACGCTCATCGAAGGTGACGCCACGAACGACGCCCTGGACCGCATTCGGACGTCGCAGCCCGACGTGCTGATGATCGAGCTTCGGCTGGGACGAGACGGCATCCACGGCTGGGCCATCGCCCAAGAGGTGCGCAACGACCCGGAGATGCGCGGAACGCCCATCCTCCTGTGCAGCGCCGATCTGGTGGCGCTCCGCCGGATCGAAGACGACCTCGATGACACCTACTCCGTCGTCACGCTGACGAAGCCGTTCAGCATCGATGACCTCACCGACCGCGTCGATCAGCTGGTGGCCGGCGCGCAACCGGGGTGATCAGCGTCGGAGGCGAAGCCGATGATGGATCTCGGCGGCGCGCAGGATGTCATACGCCTCGCTGTCACCGAAGGTGCGAGCGAGCGCCTCGACCAGGTCGTGCCACGCACCGTCGGCCGGCTCCTGCACATACCGCTGGGCTCGAACGCGTACCTGCTCGACGTACTCGCGCGTCAGATCCGACCTGGCGCCTCCGGCCTCGCCGGTGTCGGCGACCTCAACCTCGGAATGCGTCATGCATCCTCACTCCCGTCTCCGCTCCGGGCCGGAGTGTGGATAACCCGGTGCTGATTGTCAACATTTCGCGGCAGGCTATGCTCGGGGCATGACAGCCAGCAGGATCAGCGGAGTCGACTTCGGAGCCGTGGTCCGCCAGCGCCGGGAGGCCCGCGGCATGGACATGGACGCCCTGTGCAAGGCCATCGGCGGCACTCCGAGCGCCGGGTTCCTCACCAGCCTGGAGGAGGGAGCTGTCGGCGCGACCTCCAGCCTCGTCCTGAAGCTGGCGACCGCACTCGGTCTGCCCGCGGACCTGCTGCTCAACGCCGCCGGCTTCGCGACCCAGTCGCAGCGGGCGCAGGCCCTGGCCGACCTGGCGGGCATGTCCGACGAGGCGTCGTCGCGCGACATCTGACGTAGGCCGCGTCCGGCGCACGGCCACGGCGTCAGGAGGCGCTTGCCCGATGGACCCGAGCCCGGAACTCCGGAGGATGGGGTGGTCAACCACTGACCATTCATCCGAGGAGCATCACGCATGCAGCGTTCCTGCGTTGCGCGCGGGCGGTCAGGTCCGCTTCTCGGGATCCTGGTCGCCGGCCTCTCGTCCGCTGCCAGCCTGGCGGGAGCTCCAATCGCCGACCGCGGATTCGCTCGTCCCGGTCGGATAGGTGATCCTCTGGTCCTCGGACCCCGTGCCTCCGGGCTCGTCCCAGTTGCCGACACCGGCGCCGGTTCCCTCAGTCGCTCCGCTGCCGATCCCGCCGCTCGTGGTGCCGTCTGTGCTTCGCGATCGTGATCCCGGATCCACCTCGTCTGCGCCCTCGTCGTGGTCGGTATGGCGTTCGTCGTCCGCGTTCATCCCGGTCCTCCCGTGACGTCGTGTTGACTTGAATGGGGGAGCCGTTCGCACGCGGCGTGTCGAACGGCGGGTGCGCAACCACGTCCGCCGAATGGTGATACGGTCGTTGCATATGCAAGCATCAACAGAGGACAGCGTGAGCGAGACGTCAACGGAACACGAAACGGACGATGAGCGCGCCACCCGGATCCTCATCGAGGACATTCGTCGCGAGGGGCATCCGGTGACCGGCTGGTTCGCCGGCCAGCAGGTCCTCCTTCTCACGACGATCGGCGCGAAAACCGGTGAGCGGCGCACGAGCCCGCTGACCTTCACCAGGGACGGGAATCGGTACGTGGTCACCGCGGCGAAGGGTGGAGCCCCGACCCATCCGGCCTGGTTCCACAACCTGCTCAAGGATCCGACCGCGACCATCGAGGTCAACCGGGAGAGCTTCGCGGCCCGGGCCGAGGTGCCGGACGGCGAGGAGCGGCAGCGCCTGTGGGACCAGCATGTCGCCACGCTGCCGCCTGCGGTGGCATCAGTGATCGGCGAGTACCCGACAAAGACGGACCGCGTGATCCCGATCGTGACCTTCGAGCGAGTCGCCTGAGCGTCGCGTCAGCCGCCGGCCAGCTTCTCCTCGACCGCCTCGCGGCGCGGCATGCCGCCACGGGCCCCCGCGGCCGAGACCGACAGCGACGCGGCGGCGTTGGCGGCCGTGATCGCCTCCTCGAGGGTGCGTCCGTCGGCCAGCCAGGCGGCCAGCACCCCGCAGAACGTGTCGCCGGCGCCGGTCGTATCGACCACCGGCGTGGCGGCCCGACCCTCGAATCGCTCCCGGCGATCGCCGTGGGCGAGGAGCGCGCCGGCGGGACCCTGGGTGACGACGATCGGGCCCGCGTGACGGCGGGCCAGCTCGTCAAGTGCGGCATCGGTCTCGTCGTTGCCGATGGCGACGATCAGCTCGTGCTCGTTCGGCGTCAGGATCGGTCCCAGGGCCAGGACATCGGCTGAGAGCGGGTGCGCCGGCGCCGGGTTGAGGATGGCGGTCACCGCCGAGGCGTGGGCCGCGCGCAGTGCGTCGAGGCTCGTCTGCGGAGGCACCTCGTGGTTCGTGAGGAGGACGCTCGCCTCAGCGATGAGCGCGCGATCGCCATCGTCCAGCTCGAACGCGGCGTTGGCGCCCGGCGCGACCACGATCTGGTTCTCGCCCCGGGGTCCCACGGCGATGATGGCGACCCCGGTCGTCACATCGTCGAGCCACCGAACGCGCGAGACGTCGATGCCCTCGGCCTCCAGTGCGGCAATGGAGCGCTCACCATACGCATCGGTCCCGACGGCCCCGATCATCGTCACCCGCGCGCCGGCGCGGGCGGCCGCGACCGCCTGGTTCGCCCCCTTCCCGCCGTCGTGGATCGCGAACCTCCCGCCGAGGACGGTTTCGCCCGGGCGCGGCAGTCGATCGGCAGCCACCACGAGATCCACGTTGATCGAACCGACGACGATGACGTGTCCACTCATTGGCCGAGTATGCGCCGACTGCATCGCATCGCGAGCGCTGCCATGATGCCGCCGATGCCTGTCGCAACCCTCCGGATCGGCCTTCCGCTGGTGCTGGTCCTGGCTGCCTGCCTGCCGGCGGGCGTCGCCGGCACCCTGGCTCCGACCCTGACGATCGAGGACGACGGCGCCGGCCAGGTGGCGATGCAGAACGGGATCCCCGTACCCACCTTCGACTGGCAGCCGCGCCCGCGGATCGATCTCGGCGGAGATTGGCGCGTCGAGCGACTGGAACTCGACCAGCGACTGACCATGGAGGCCCGTGAGACGTCGCTCGCCGCCCTCGAGGACGAGGCGGCAAGGCGCCAGATGCCGGACTACGACGACGGTCAATGGACCACGATCCCGGTGCCGGGCACGACGAACGCGCCACCGGACGGCGTGGAGGGCGGAGCGTGGTATCGCCGTTCGTTCGATGTGCCGTCGGACTGGCGCGGTCGTGCCGTGACCCTGAGGTTCGGCTCGGCGAACTACGTCGCCGACGTCTGGCTGAACGGCAGCTGGATCGGCTACCACGAGGGCGGTGCCACGCCGTTTGCCTTCGACGCCGGGCCGGAGCTCAGCGTTGGAAGCACGAACGTGCTGGCCGTGCGCGTCCACACCATCCCGCTGGGAACTCGGAGCGACGTCGTGCCATGGGGGCTCATCGACTGGTGGAATTACGGTGGGCTGACCGGGCCCGTGTGGCTCGAGTCGACGCCGGCCGCGCATGTCGTCCGGACGGACGTCCTGACCCATCTCGATGCGATCGACATCAGCGTGCTCCTCGGTCACACCGCGAGGCTTGCCGGGGCACGCGGGGCGACGGAAGCACCGGAGCTGTCGCCCGGCCCGGCGCTGGTGCGGGCGACCGTCCTGGCGGCATCGGTCGATGACGACAACGTGCTCGATCCCGACCCACGGTCGCTGGTGGCGACCGGCGAGCCGCTCGCGGTGGTCGAGCAGGAGGTGGAGTTTCCGGCGCTGGGCGACGTTGCGCGTGCGTCGATCTCGCTGCAGATCGGCGATGCCGACACGTGGGATCCGGCCGTCCCCGCCCTCTATGTGCTGCGGGTGCAGCTGGTCGCCGGCGATCCGCCCCTGGACGCCCGGGAAGGCCGCAGTCGGGACGAGCTGTGGACGACGTTCGGGATTCGCCACGTCGCCGTGGATCCCGACGGTCCGCACGTGCTGCTGAACGGCGAGCCTGTCTTCTTCCGGGGTGTGGGGCTGCACTCGGAGACGATCCAACGAGGTGTGCGCGGGGAGCTGGTGGATGGGAGGCCGGCCCAGTCGCCCGACGAGATCCTCGCGAAGCTGCGGCAGGCCGGCAACGTGGGCGCCGACCTCATTCGAACCGGGCATCAGCCGGCGGACCCGATGACGCTCCTCCTGGCCGATCGTCTCGGCTTCGCGATCTGGGAAGAGATCCCGCTCTACCACGCCACGCCGCTCATCTTCGATCGCACGTTGGCTCGCGGGATCCCGCAGCAGATGCTGCGGGAGATGGCGCTGCGCGACATGAACCGTCCGTCGGTCCTGTTTCACGGGTTCGCGAACGAGTCGACCGGCGAGGAGGAGCGCGCCGATGCGATGCGCCAGCTGCACGAGGTGGATCGTGCCATCGACGGCACGCGGTTGACCGGCCAAGTGGCCTATGGTTGGGCACCGGACGGCTCGACCTCGGCGGCGCTCGACGTCGCAGGGTTCACCTTCTACCACGGTGTCTTCTACGGCGACGATCCGGCGACCGACACCGGCCCCGCCCTCTTCTCCGCGCGGGACGCCAACCCGGGCAAGCCGATCATGATCCTTGAGTTCGGCCGCTGGGCCGACCAGCCATCCGACGAGGGACGACAGCGCGTGATCTTCGCCGATACGTACGAGGCCATCGAGCGGCTGCGCGGCGACCAGCCGTATGGCTTCGTGGCCGCCGCCACGTGGTGGACGCTTCGCGACTTCGCCACGCAGATCGCGGGCATCGGTGTCGAGGACTTCGGGCTCTACCGAGCCGACGGCACGCTGCGACCCGCCGGCCAGGTCGCCGTCGAAGAGTTCCACGCCCCGGCCGGGCGCGGGGACGAGCTGGCACTCGAGCCGGACATCGGTCGCGCCCGGGCGGCCCCCGCCAACGCGATGGGTGAGCGATCGCTGGTCCTCTACCTGGCGTATGCGGTGGGCCTCTCGATCGTCATCCTGGGCGTCGCCGTCGTCGCGCTCGCCCGACGCGGCGGCCGCGCGGTGCTGGGTCCGCGATGAGAAACGTTCGGGGTCGCCTCGCGGGCATGTCGGTCCGCGCATCGTTCGCCGCGGGCTGGTGGGTCGGTGCGACGCTCGGCCTCGTGAGCGGCGCCATCCTGGGCGCGCTCCTCGCCTGGTTCGCCGGGACCGTGCTCGACTGGCAGCGCGACCTCGCGTTCACGCTCGGCGTAGCGCGGGCGTTGCTTCCGTTCGGCGACCAGGCGGGCACCCTGCGCTGGATCGCGACGACGTGGTATCTCGTCATCCCGCTGGCGGCGCTCGTCATCGCCCCCATCTCCGGGATCATCGGCGGCATGATCGGGGCGCTGCTGGCGGTCGCCTACAACCGGTCGCCTCGGCACGCGGCCGTGATCGTCGAGCTTCCGGAGGAGGGAGAGGACTCGGTCTAGGGCTGGAGCCGGCGTCGGTTCCATGACCCGTCACCACCGCGACGGTACTCGACGCGGTCGTGGAGCCGATCCGGCCGGCTGACCCAGAACTCCACGGTGCGCGGGACGATCAGGTACCCGCCCCACATCGGGGCCAGCGGCAGCTCAGCGGGGTGCGACGCGTCGAGCTCCGCAACGCGGACCGCGAGCTCCTCGCGCGACCCGATCTCCTGTCCCTGCGCCGAGATGCTCGTCGAGAGCTGGCTGCCTCGCGGGCGAGTCCGCCAGTAGGCGAGGGAGTCGTCGTCGCTGAGCAGGCGGATGGAGCCGCTGACCCGCACCTGGCGATCGAGGGCAGCCCACCAGAATGCGGCGGCCGCCCACGGGTTGATCGCGACGTCCCGACCCTTGCGGCTGCCCCGATACGTGAAGTAGCGGAGGCCGTCCACGTCGAGACCGTGGAGAAGGACGTATCGCACCGACGGCATGCCCTCATCATCCGCAGTCGCGAGCGCGAACGCGTTTGGCAGCCGCACGTCCGCGGCCTCGGCATCGGCCAACCAGTCCGCCAGCTGGCGGATCGGGTCGGGATTCAGGGTGGTGGGATCGATCGGAGTCGGCATCGGCCCGGTATCGTACGACCATGTCGAACCCCCAGCGCCCGGACGCCATCCTGTTCGACCTCGACGGGACGCTCGTCGACACCGTCCCGGCACGGATCTCCGCCTGGATCGCCGTCTTCGCCGAGTTCGGGATCCCGTCGTCACGGGAGCGGGTCGAGCCGATGATCGG
>JBPCOK010000023.1:0-16016 GCA_051000335.1 Candidatus Limnocylindria bacterium
CGCCCGGCCACGTGCAGTACACGCGGAACATGGTCACCGGGGCGTCAACGGCGGACCTCGCCATCATCCTGGTGGACGCGCGCAAGGGAATCGTCGAGCAGAGCCGGCGCCACGCGTTCCTGGTCACGCTGCTCCGGGTGCCCCACGTCGTCGTCGCGGTGAACAAGATGGACCTGGTGGACTACGCGCAGGACGTATACGACACGATCAGGGACGAGTTCACCGCATTCGCCGCCAAGCTGGAGATCGGCGACCTGACCGTGATCCCGATCTCGGCCCTCCGCGGGGACAACATCGTCAACCGATCATCGGAGATGCCGTGGTACGAGGGGCCCTCGCTCCTCCACCATCTCGAACACGTCCACGTGGCGAGTGACCGGAACCTGGTGGACGCCCGGTTCCCGGTCCAGTACGTGCTCCGTCCGCAGTCGGCCGACCACCACGACTATCGCGGGTACGCCGGTACCGTGTCGGGCGGCGTGCTGAAGGTTGACGACGACGTCGTCGTTCTGCCCAGCGGCTTTGAGACACGGATCGCGGCGATCGACTCGCCGAATGGCCCGGTCGATGAGGCGTTTCCGCCGATGGCGGTCACCCTGCGGCTGGCGGACGATCTCGACGTCTCCCGCGGCGACATGATCTGCCGGGCCAACAACGCTCCGGTCCCCTCGCAGAACCTCGACGCCATGGTGTGCTGGATGTCGGACAGCCCGCTGGCGCCCGGCCGGCAGCTGGCGCTGAAGCACACGACCCGGACAGCGCGGGCGCTCGTGAAGGAGCTGCAGTATCGGCTGGACGTCAACACCCTGCATCGCGACGAGGAGTCCACATCCCTACGCCTGAACGAAGTCGGCCGCGTCCGCCTGCGGACGACCGTCCCGCTCTTCGTCGACCCGTATCGGCGCAGTCGCACGACCGGCGGGTTCATCCTCATCGATGAGGCGACGAACAACACCGTTGGCGCCGGCATGATCCTCGCAGCGGACTGACCTTCGACCTCAGAACGGGAACACGATCGGGACGACCGCCAGCGTAATCGCGATCGAGATCAGGTTCAGCGGAATCCCCATGCGGGTGAAGTCCAGGAACCGATAGTTCCCCAGGCCGTAGACCATCAGGTTCGTCTGGTACCCGATGGGCGTCAGGAACGACAGGCTGGCCCCGAGTGCCACGACGATGACGAACGGGCGCGGATCCACCCCGAGGCCGGCGGCCGTCGCGACCGCGATCGGGAACACGAGGACGGCTGCCGCGTTGTTGCTGACCATCTCGGTCAAGAGCATCGTGGCCAGCAGGACGGCCGCCAGAGCACCCAGCGGGCCGAAGGGCTCGAGCCCGTTGACGAGAATGCTCGCCGCGGCCGATCCCAGGCCGGTCTGCTCGACGGCGGCGCCGAGACCGAAGGCCGCGGCGATGAGGACGACGATATTTAGATCGACCGCGTCTCGCGCCTGGCGCGGGGTCAGCACGTTCGTGATGACGAGGAGCATGGCTGCCGCCAGCGCGCCGTGCAGGATGGGTACCGTGCCCGTGCCCACCAGCCCGATGAATCCGAGGCCGATGGCCGTGACGATGGCCGCCTTGCGCGACTGCGTCGGGCTGATGCCCTGCTTCGGAGCGATGAGGAGGAAGTCCGCACCGTCCCGAAACTGTTCGCGGAAGTCGTGTCCGGCGAGCACGAGCAGGGTGTCTCCCAGGCGGAGCTGGACGTCGCCCAACTTGGCGTCGATGCGCTGGCCGGAGCGGTGGATCGCCAGGACGGCGGCGCCGTATCGGGCGCGGAAGCCGGCATCCCGCAACGTTCTGCCGACGAGGTTCAGGCTGTCGGCCACCACGACCTCGTAGAAGCGGTGGGTTCCACCACCCAACTGGTCGATCTGCCGATTCTCGGTCGATTCCAGGCCGGGGAGCCGCTGAAGATCGACGACGTGATCGACGAGCCCGACGAATGTCAGGACATCACCACCGGCGAGCAGCTCGTCCGGTCCGACCGGTGCGATGTTCCGGCCCTCGCGATCGATCTCGACCAGGAACACGCCGCTGAGGTGCCGGAGGCCCGCCTCGTCTACGGACGTCCCATCGGCTGGTCCACCGGCGCGGACGCGCATGCTGAACGCAAATTCCCGAGCACCGCTGATCTCGGCGTCGGATCGGGACCGATCGGGAAGCAGCCGCCCCGCCAGCACGATGATCGCGAGACAGCCGACCAGCGCGATCGGAAGTCCGACCGGCGTCAGCTCGAAAAGCGACAGGGGCTGCATGCCCGCTGACGCCAGCAGGCCGCTGACCGTGAGGTTGGTGGACGTCCCGACCGTCGTCATCACGCCGCCGAGGACGGATGCATAGCTGATGGGGATCAGGAACTTCGACGGGGGCAGGCCGCGCCGCTGGCACAGATCCAGTGCGGGCGGGACCGACATGGCGACCAGCGTCGTGTTGTTGACGAACCCGGAGAGGCCGGCGATCGGCAGGACGAGACGGGCCATGAGCCAGGCACCGGTTGCCCGGCCAAACAGGAAGCGGACGATCGGCTGGAAGACGCCCGACACGTCGACGGCTCGAGCCAGGATCAGCAGCGCAGCCACGGCGATGGGCGCCTCGTTGCTGAATCCGCTGAACGCCTGCGCCGGGGAGATGATGCCGAGCAGCATGAGGATGATCGTCGTGAGGAGGATCGCGAAGGCAGGCTGGATCAACTCGCGCGCCATGACGGCAATCAGGACGACGATGATCCCCAGCGTGATCCACGCGTCGAGACTCAACGAATGCTCCCCGTCAAGGTGACCTCACTCCACTGGTCTGACGAGCGCGGCCGATGGCGCCCGCGGCCGGTCACCGCTCGACGCCGGCCGGAGGTGCCGCTGAGGAAGCCCGCTCCATGATCGTCGGCAGCTCAACGAGCAGCTTCGATCGTGCCCACATCGGCCCGAGCCTGGCGGCCCGGGCGTCCGCATGCGCATCCAGGTCGGTGTGGCGCCCAAAGAGGATCAAGCGCGCCGCTGGTGCCGAGGCGTGCCAGGCAACGAGCTCTTCGGCCCAGGACGGCTCGCGCGCTGACCAGTCCACGAGGACGAGGCCCGGCTGATCATCGCCGGGTATCTGCCGCGGTTCATCCACGCGCTCGAGGACAGCGCTGACGACCGCGGATGCGGCATCGATTCGGCTCAGCATCATGAGGTCGCTCATGACCGCGATGACCCTCACTCGACCGCCGAGTCCAACGTCGCTCGCGGCTCTCGGTTCACGACCGTCGGCGGATGCGGGCCAGCGCCCGCCTGGCCAATGCTGCTCTGCTCGATGACAAAGCGGGCAATGCGCATCGGATAGATGCCGACGACGACCGGCGCGCGGACATCCACCGAGAGCTCGACACCGACTTCATCACGTTGCCACAGGTCCTGGAGCTTGGACGCCTCACGCTCGGGGAGGCCGATGAAGGCCGTGGTCCCGTTCCGGCTCACGACGCTCATGGCCTCGGGCTCCAGCCCGAAGCGGCGCCGGATGTCTGCGACGGCGATGTACGGCCGGGACGTGAGATAGCGGCGGAGGCTCGAGGTGCTCGGCCGTTTGCTGGCGCTCATGGTTCTTGACGATCAAGTCTACGCCGATGGCCGTACGGCGCAGACGTATATCCGGTATACACGCGCGGGATCCTCAGCCGCGGTCGCCGAGGACGCTCCGCAGCACGAACAGGACGTTCGCCGGGCGCTCGACGAGGCGACGCATGAAGTACGGGTACCACTCAGTGCCATAGGGCTCGTAGACCCGAAGCCGATGGCGTTCGGCCTGGATATCACGCTGGAGATCGTGCCTGATGCCGTACAGGGTCTGGAACTCGTAGCGGTCGGGACCGATCCCCCGTTCACGGACCATGGCGGACGCGCGCGCGATCATCTCGGGGTCGTGGGTCGCCACGCCCGGGTAGGCATCGGCCTCGAGGAGCCGATCGCAGAGCGCCACGACTGCGTCGCCAATGGCCTTGCGCTCCTGGAGCGACGTCCGGAGGCTCGGCGTACGCGCCCTCGCAGACCCGCGTCCGCACTCGCTCGGTCGCCAGGCGCTCGACGTCCGCCTTCGAGCGATGGAGGTAGGACTGGATGACCGGCCCGACGTCGTGGCCGGGCGCCCGCAGCCGATGGACGATGCGGAGCGTCCGCTCGGTATACGCCGACGACTCCATGTCGATACGGACGAAGATCCCGTGGCGCGTCCCCACCGCGACGACCGGCTCCAGGACCGCCAGACACTCGTCGTCGCCGAGATCGAGACCGGTCTGGCTGAGCTTGATGGAGACGTTCGCCTCGAGCCTTTCGAATCCGATCCGATCGATCGTGGCCACGTACGCGGCCGCCGCGCGATCGGCGAGCGATGGCGGGTACCCGCCGCCACGGGAGGCCGCGCCACCTTCGCCATCGCCAGTAGCCGGCGCGCGACCGTCACCGATTGGCGATACATTGCCGCCCATTTCCGCTCTCCGTTACCAAGCGCGCAATCCGCATCGGGTAGATCCCCACGACCACCGGGGCTTTCACCTCGACCGACAGCTCGACGCCCAGCTCGTCACGCTGCCAGAGATCCTGGAGCTTCGTCGCCTCGCGCTCGGGCAGACCAACATATGCCGTCGTCCCGTTGCGGAGACGACACTCATCGCATGGGGATCGAGGCCGAAACGACGCCGAACGTCGGCGACCGAGATGTACGGCCGGGACGTGAGGTAGCGGCGGAGACTCGAGGTGCTCGGCCGTCGCTGGTACTCATGGGCTGTCAGCCAAGTCTAGCCGCGCAATGGATCGTCGTCAGGAACGCTCGCCGAAGATGCTCCGCAGGACGAACAGGACGTTCGCGGGACGCTCGGCCAAGCGTCGCATGAAGTACGGGTACCACTCGGTGCCGTAGGGAACGTAGATCCGCAGCCGGTACCCCTTCTCGATGAGCTGGCGCTGAAGGTCGCGGCGCACCCCGTACAGCATCTGGAACTCGAAGGCATCGGCGCCGATGCCGCGCTCACGAGCGAAGGCCGCCACCCTCTCGATCATGTCCGGGTCGTGGGTGGCGACGCCCGGATAGGCGCCGGCCCGTAGCAATTCCTCGCACAGCGCGACGAACGCGTCGCCGACCGCGACCCTGTCCTGGTGCGCGATGTCCGGCGGTTCCGCGTAGGCGCCCTTGCAGACCCTGACCCGCACCTGATCCCGCGCGAGGCCCTCGACGTCGGCCGGAGAACGATGAAGATAGGACTGGACGACAGGGCCGACGTCGTGGCCGGCCGTGCGCAGCCGGGCAACGACCTCCAAGGTCCGATCGGTGGTGGCCGACCCCTCCATGTCGATCCGCACGAAAATCCCCGTCCGGTCCCCCGCCGCCACCACGGGCGCGAGGACGTCGATGCACTCCTCGACGCCCAGGTCGAGGCCCATCTGCGTGAGCTTGATGCTGACGTTGGCGTCCAGGCCTTCGCGCGCGATGCGATCGATCGCCGCGACATACGCCGCGGCGGCCCGGTCGGCGGCCGCGCGGCCATCGACCGACTCCCCCAGCACGTCGAGGGTCGCGCTGGCACCGGCGCCGTTCAGGATCCGGACGGCGACGATGGCCTCATCGAGAGTCGTGCCGGCCACGAATCGCAGTGGCATGCGGCGCAGCAGTGGGGTCCCAAGTGCGATGCCGGCCATCCAGCGCCGATCGCTCAACCACAGGAAGAGGGCGCGGAGCGCGGAGGCGAGCACGACGGCAGTCTACCGGTAGCCCGGGGCTGACCGAGGGAGCCGCGGGCCGCGTCGTGCCCGCCGCTTCAGCTCGTCAGGAAGAACACGATGAGGGCGGCGGCGCCGATCACGCCGAGCGCGGCACCCAGGACGACTCGGCGCCGTTCCTCGCCGGTCATGCCCTCCCGGACCGATGACGGCTGGCCCCGGACGGCGCGGCCGCGCCAGGCGAGATAGCGCTCGGCGTTGAGGTCCCGCGCGTCCCGGGCACGCGACGCGCGCCAGGCCGGCCACGCCACGAGGTATCCGACGCCGCCGCCGACGAGCGCGATCAGGAGCCAGATCAGGGGCGGCATCGGCTCAGGAGCCGTCCGCTGCGTCCGGAGCATACGCCTCCGCCAGCAGCCGCTCGATCGCCCGCTGGTCGCGGTTGCGTCCGAAGTACCAGGCCAGATACAGCCCGTTCACCGCCGCCCAGGCGAGGACCGTCGGAAGGAAGAACGTCGACCACGGCTCGCCGATGCGTGCCACGGTGGCGTTGGCAATCAGCGTCGAAACGCCGAAGAACGCTGCGCCGGCGATCGTGAAGTGCCAGGTCTCGGCGGCCAGCATCGTGAGGGGCCGCCGGAACGAGGCGGCCACGAACTTGGGGTCGCCCGGCGCGCCGAAGTACACCTCCTCGAGGCGATGGGCCACCAGCACGTAGCCCCCGAGGGCCGCGTTGATCCGGCGCTCCAAGGCGGCGGCGTACGTCCGCGCGAAGATCACGTAGCTGAACAGGTACGCCGCGTGGAAGCCGACGTACAGGATCGCGAACGGGAGGAGCAGCGCGGAGGCCTGCGTGGGCGGGAAGAACGACGCCACGAACAGGACGCCGCTCACCACGAGGCCACCGGCGACGAACCGGAAGAACAGCTCGTAGTAGCGAAAGATCATGCCCCGCATCCTGGCGAGCTGCGCCTCGAGGACCCGAAGCTCATCAGCGAGCAGCGGCACCGGCGCCTCGGTCATCGGTCGACCTCGTCGGCGGCAGCCCGATCCACGAACCACTCGACGCCGTCACCGCTGACGCGCGCCGCCGGAAGCGTGGAGTCCCCCGCCCGGATCTCGCTCAGCACTGACGCCTTGTCGGCGCCCGCGGCGGCGAACATCGTCTCGCGGGCGGCGTTGAGCACGGGGAACGTGAGCGTCATGCGCCACGATTCCTGCGACGGCGCCCAGTTCCCGATGACCCAGCGACGGCTCTCGTTCAGCCCGTCCGATTCGGGGAAGAGGCTCGCGGTGTGCCCGTCGGGTCCCATGCCGAGCCAGATGAGGTCGAACGCGGGTGGCTCGTCTCCGCGGACGCCGAATGCGAGACGCAGCTCGCTCTCGTAGGAGAGGGCCGCGGCATCAAGGTCCGGTGCCTCGGCCTGCATGCGATGCACGCGATCCGGCCGGACGGTCCGGAGCTGGGAGATCAGCATGCCGTAGGCGACGCCGAAGTTCGACTCGGGATGATCGGGCGGCACGCTGCGCTCGTCGCCCCAGAAGAACTCGACGGCCCCCCAGTTGATCGCGTCCCGGCGTCCCGGCTCGAGGAGTAGCGGATAGACCTGCTTCGGCGTGCTGCCTCCGGAGAGCGCGACACGGAAGACGCCGCGCTCGTCGATGGCCCGCGTCGCGGCCGCGACGAACCGGTCCGCGACGGCCGTGGCGACGCCGGCCGCATCGGGAAGCACGCGGAAGGTCGTCACGCGGAGGCCTCGCGCGAGGAGGCGAGCAGGATGGCGGCGGCGCGCACGGCGGCCTCGTACACCGGATCCGCGAGGTCCATGATCAGCTGCGAGCTCAGGAGCTCCGCCTCGCTCGGCGACTCCATGGCGACGTGGCGCAGGAGCGCGGTCATGCCATCGGCATTCGTGGCCACCGCGGCATGATCGGCGGTCCGATCGATGATGAACTCCGCGGCCCCGGTCTCCCCGAGCGAACGGAGGCGAACCGAGAGGAGATCGCCCGGCCGGACCTCGTCCGTCACGGTGGGCTCGAGCACGAGGTCGACCATCTCGTGACGACCCTCGAGGCGCAGCGCAAAGGCACCGTCCTCGAGTGACGCGACTGTCGAGTAGCGTCGCCACGCGAGGCGCGTCGCGATCCAGCCGGCATAGAGGAGCGCCTGGGCCATCGGCGCATGGACGCCGGGGGCCACCTCGAGATCCTCGTCGTGACGGTCCGACGCCCGCGGCGGAACGGCGTAGCGGATCAGGAGCCGGCTCAGGTTCGGCAGGTAGCGTCGGAACCTCGGTACGTCGAAGAACTGGGCGGTGAGCTCCTGCCACCACGACAGGCGCCCCCACGAGAGGTCACCGACCCCGCTGCGACGACGCAGGCTCGCCGTGCGCCGCAGGCCGGTCAGCAGGTCGCTGAAATCCGAGGAGTCGACGATCACGCGGTCGCCCATGTCCACCAGCTGGTCGAAGACCGGGTCGCGCCAGGGCGGATCGCCGGGCCACCAGATGTGGGTCGGCAGGTCGTGGATGAGCAGCGGCGCGACGATGCCCGAAAGGTGCTCGGATGCCTCGCCGCGGACGGTGAGCACGACCTCTTCGTAGCAGACCTTCTCCCCGCCCCCGACCGGGTCGTTGCAGTGCGTGCTGATCCGCGCATCGATCGGCTCGTCGCCGGCCCGATGCTCGGGTACGAGCACGATGGCCCGGGACGGGTGACGGACGCCGAGGCCCTCCATCGTCCGGACCACGCGGTCGGCTGCGGCCTCGTCGACCACGGTCACGATGAGATTGAGGACCGAGGCACGACCGTGGGGCAGACCCTTCTCGGTGATCATCGGCGCCCCGCCCTCGTCCAGGCCCGGCTGCGAGTGCCACAGGGAGGCGAGATGGCCCGCGATCGCCCGAACCGTGGTGCCTCGCTCTTCCCACATCGGCGTCGCCAGGCTCTCGGCCTCGCCGAACCGCATGAGCCGCCGATGAACGGCGTGATCTTCCGTGGCCGGCGGCTGCGGCGATCTCACGGGCGCCTCCAGGCGCGGCCCTCTCGCTCGAGCAGCTCCTCGGCGGCGGGTGGTCCCCAGCTGCCAGCGCCGTAGAAGTGGAGCGGACCGCCGGCTCCCGAGTGCCAGGCATCGAGGATCGGGTCGAGGATCTCCCACGCTCGCTCGACCTCGTCATCACGGGTGAACAGGCTGGCGTCGCCGACCATGGCGTCGAGGAGCAGGGTCTCGTACGCATCGGGAGAGTCCACCGCGAAGCTCGACCCGTACCGGAAGTCCATGTTCACCGTCCGGATCTGGAGCCCCTGGCCCGGCACCTTGGCACCGAAGCGCAGGAGGATGCCCTCGTCCGGCTGGACGCGGATGGCGAGGACGTTCGCCTCGATCTGGGGGACGCCCGCACGGGCGAAGAGGGCGAGCGGGGCCTGCTTGAACTGGACCGCGATCTCCGTCACGCGACTCGGCAGCGCCTTGCCGGTCCGCAGGTAGAACGGCACACCCGCCCAGCGCCAGGAGTCGATCCCGAGCTGCAGCGCGGCGAAGGTCTCCGTATCGGAATCCGGGGCGACCCTCGGGTCGTCGCGGTAGCTCACGACCTTCTCGCCCTCGACCCAGCCGGAGACGTACTGGCCGCGCACCGTGTTCGTGGCCACGTCGGCGGCCGACATCGGCTTCACGCCGCGAAGCACCTTCATCTTCTCGTCGCGCAAATCCTCGGCGTGGAACTCGACCGGGGGATCCATGGCGAACATCGCCATGAGCTGGAGCGCGTGACCCTGGACGATGTCGCGCAGCGCACCCGTCGCGTCGTAGAACTCGCCGCGGCCCTCCACGCCGACCGTCTCAGCGACCGTGATCTGCACGGAGTCGATGTAGCGACGGTTCCAGATCGGCTCGAACAGGCCGTTCCCGAAGCGGAAGACCGCGAGGTTCTGGACGGTCTCCTTGCCGAGGTAGTGATCGATCCGATACACCTGCGTCTCGTCGAAGACCTCGGCCAGCTCGCGGTTCAGCGTCTTCGCACTCTCGAGATCGGAGCCGAACGGCTTCTCGACGATGACGCGTGTCCAGCCGCGCCGGGAGCCGCTGCGTCGACGATCGCCGTGCGAGGCGAGGCCCGCCTGGTCGAGCTGGTTGACGATCTCCGGATAGAGCGACGGCGGGACGGCAAGATAGAACAGCCGGTTGCCGGAGGTGCCCCGATCGCGATCGATGCGGTCGAGTCGCCTGGCCAGCTCGACGTAGGCCGCAGGATCATCCAAGTCGCCCTGGTGGTACTCGACGCCACGCGTGAACGACTCCCAGATGGCGGGCTTCGCCGGCTTGTTGCGGCTGAACCGGTTGATCCCCTCGAGCAGGTGGTCGCGGAACGCGTCGTCATCGAGGTCGCGGCGCGCGAAGCCGACGACGGTGAACTCCGGCGGCAGGAAGCCACCCAGCAGCGCGTTGTAGAGCGCGGGCGCCAGCTTTCGCTCGGTCAGATCGCCCGTGGCGCCGCAGATCACCATGGTGCAAGGCTCGGCCATGCGCTCCAGGCGGAGCCCCTCGCGCAGCGGATTCGGGCGCGGCCCGCGAGTGTCCGGCGCCACGTGGGCAGGCTGCGGCCGTTCTGGTGCGGCGGTTTCGTCCTCGACGCGGGCCGTCATCGGCTACTCGCGATCCTTCAGCGCATGGCCGCCGAATTCGTTCCGCAGCGCGGCGAGGACGCGATCGGAGTACGAGTCCGGTTCGCGGCGGCTCCGGAAGCGCTCGATCAGGCTAAGCGTGATGACCGGCGCCGGAACGTCGCGATCGATCGCCTCGGCCACGGTCCAGCGACCCTCCCCCGAATCGGCGACCCAGCCCTTGATGTGCTCGAGGTCGCTGCCCTCCTTCTCGAAGGCGTCGCCCGCCAGCTCGAGGAGCCAGGAGCGGATGACCGACCCGTTGTTCCACATGCGCGCCACGGCCGCGAGATCCAGGTCGTACTCCCCGGCGTGAAGGATGTCGAACCCCTCGCCGTACGCCTGCATGATCCCGTACTCGATCCCGTTGTGGACCATCTTCGTGTAGTGGCCGGCGCCCGCCCCGCCGCAGTACAGGTATCCGTTCTCGGGGGCCAGCGTCTTCACCATCGGCTCGAAGCGATCGAACACCTCGCGCTTGCCGCCGAGCATGGCGCAGAACCCGACCTGCAGGCCCCACACGCCGCCGGAGACTCCCATGTCCAGCCACTCGAGGCCCTGCTCGGCGAGCTCGGCCGCGTGACGCTTTGAGTCGTGGAACCGGCTGTTGCCGGCGTCGATGATCACGTCGCCGGGCTCGAGGATCCCCGCCAGCTGCTCGATCATCGCGTCCGTCGCCGCGCCGGACGGGACGCTGATCACGACGTGGCGCGGAGCGGGCAGCATCTCGAGCAGACGCTCGAGCGGCTCGGCGACCGTGATCCGGCCCTCGTTCTCCGGCTCTCCCGCGATCTCCGTCGCCACGGCCTCGGTCCGGTTCCAGGCCACGACGTCGTGCCCGCCCCGTGCTGCGCGGCGCGCCATTCCGGCGCCCATCCTCCCCAATCCGGCGATTGCGACCTGCATGCTGCTCCCTACTGCATTCGTCTTGGTTCGGCGGGCTCGCCGATGGCGGCCGTGATCATCGTCTCCAGGCGCTCGAGCCCGGTATCGAGGTCGGCCAGATGAAGGCGCAGGGCCCGGCGTCCGCGCCGCTGGAGTGACGTGAGATCCCCCAGTGCCTGGGCGGCGATCAGCGTCCCGAACGACTCGTCCCAGCCCGGAATCGGAAGATCCTTCGAAGGATCGGCCGTGATCTGCAGGAAGACGCCGGTCTCGGGGCCTCCCTTGTGGAGCTGCCCTGTCGAGTGCAGGAATCGCGGACCGAATCCGAGCGTCGTCGCCACGCCGAGCGCGTCGCGCACGCGCACGCGCATCCGCTGCAGCCGTTCCTCGACCCCACGGTCCGAGGGCACATACGCCAGGATGGCGAAATAGTCACGACCGGGGCGCAGCAGGCCGAGAAGCTGGTCGATCGCTCCCTCGACCGTGACCGGCGCGTCGCCGATCGCCTCGGGGTCGGCGGTCACCGTCATCCCGGGCTCGCTCACCAGCGGACCCGTCTGCGGCAGCGCGCCTCGGCTCCGATACGCGTCGAGCAGGTCACGCGTCGCGTCCTTGCTCTCCTGCACGTTCGGCTGGTCGAAGGGGTCGATGCCCAGCACGATGCCGGCGGCGGCGGTCGCCACCTCCCAGCGCACGAACTCGGCGCCGATGTCGAGCGCATCCTCCAGCACGATCTCCTCGTGCGCCAGCGCGCTCATCGCCGGGTCCGTCTCATCCCGGAGCCGCACGTGCACGAAGAGGCGGTCATCGGCGTAGTCCGATGGCTCGCCGAGTGGCTCGCCCACGATCGGCACGATGCCGGTTCCGGCCTTGCCGGTGCTCTCCGCGATCAGCTGCTCGGCCCAGTCGCCGAACGACGCGAGGCGCTCCGACGTCAGGATCGTCAGCTTGTCCCGGCCGGCCAGGGCCGCCTCGCCGATCAGCGCTCCGAGCCGCATTCCCGGGTTGCCGGCGGCATCGGGGTTGCGGCAGGCGTCGGCCATGTGGTTCGCCCGCTCGAGCAGCCCACCGATGTCGACGCCGGTCAGCGCCGCGGGCACAAGGCCGAAGACCGTGAGCGCGGAGTAGCGTCCTCCGACATCGGGCGGAGCCTCGATGATGCCGCGGAACTCCTGGGCTCGTGCCAGCTCGCCGAGGACGGTGCCGGGGTCGGTGATGGCCAGGAAGTCGAGCGCCGGGGCGATCTCACCCATCGCCGCCTGGTACGCGTTCGGCTCGGTGGTGGAACCCGACTTCGAGCTGACGCAGAAGAGCGTGCGCTGCTCGCCCGCCCAGGATCGGAACCCGCGCACGGCATCGGGATGCGTCGAATCGAGGATGCGGAGCTCGAGGCCATCCGCTGAGGCTGCCCCGTTCCCGGACGGACCGCCCGCCCATCCGAAGACTCGGCTGAACAGCTCGGGCGCCAGGCTCGATCCTCCCATGCCGAGCACGGCAGCCCGACGGTACCCATCCTCGCGGATGTCGCGGGCGAGGTGCTCGAGCTCGTCCACGCGCGCCAACATGGCTTCGGGAAGGTCGAGCCAGCCGAGCCACGCCGCGACCTCATCGGCCGGCTTGCCGGACGCCGCCCACAGCGAGCCATCCTTCGACCACAGCCGCTCGGCGACCCGGTCCGCGGTGAACGCCTCCAGCCGCGATGCGACCGCGGCTTCGAGGTCGGTCATGCCGGGGCGAGCTCCTCGCGCTTCGACTCGATCGAGCTGATCAGCTCGTCGAAGCTCTTGGCGAACGACGCGACCCCCTCCTCGATGAGCTCGTCGGTCACCTGCTGCATGCTGATCCCCTGGGCCTCGACCTCGCGCAGCGCCTGGCCGGCGCCGTCGAAATCGCCGTCGAGTCGCCGCTCCACGTTGCCGTGTTCGAGGAACGCGTTGATCGTCTCGAGCGGCATTGTGTCGACGGTCTCCGGGCCGATGAGCTCCTCCACGTAGAGCACATCGCGGTAGTCCGGGTTCTTCGTGCTCGTGCTGGCCCACAGGCAGCGCTGGACCTGGGCACCGGCCGCGCGGAGGTCGGCGAACTCGTCGCCACCGAAGATCCGGCCGAAAGAGTCATACGCCATCCGCGCGTTGGCGATGGCCGCCTTGCCGCGCGCCTCGAGCGCGCTTCGCGTCCCGATCTCGTCGAGCATCTTGTCGACCTTCGTGTCGACGCGGCTCACGAAGAAGCTCGCGACGCTGGCCACCCGGGTCAGGTCGCGGCCGCCCTCGTGCAGGCGTCGGAGGCCGGCGATGTAGGCCCGCGCAACGCGCTCGTAGATCTCGACGCTGAACATCAGCGTCACGTTGACGTTGATGCCCTCGGCGATCGCGCCCTCGATGGCCGGGATGCCGGCCTCGGTGGCGGGAATCTTCACGAAGATGTTCGGGCGATCGAGCAGCTTCCAGAGCTCTCGGGCGCGTGCCAGGGTCGCGTCGCTGTCCTGCGCCAGGTCCGGCTCGACCTCGATGCTCGCGAAGCCATCGGTCCCGTTCGACGCGTCGTAGACCGCGCGGAGCACGTCGGCCGCATCACCCACATCGCTGACCGCGATCTGCTGGTAGATGGCCTGCGCATCGTCTCCGGCCTCGATCTCGCGCCGGATGAGGTCGTCGTACTGGCCGGTCGCGACGGCCTTGGCGAAGATCGTCGGATTGCTGGTGAGGCCGCGGATCCCATCGGCGACCATCTGCTCGAGCTTGCCGCTCTCGATCAGGTCGCGATCGATGAAGTCGATCCATGGGCTCTGGTCCGCCTCGGCGTGCAGCCGCTGCAGCGTGTTCGTCATCGGGTTCTCCTGACTACCCCGGCCGACCGGAGCCGACCTCGGTGCTTTCTGGATTCGGTGTGACGCGCGCGACGAGCGCGCGGGCAGCGTCGGCGATATGGGCCGCGTCGATCCCGGCCGCGGCCAGCAGCTCGGCCGGCTTCCCGGAGCCGGGCATCTCGCGCACCGCGAGCTTCACGACGATGGGATGCGGCTGCTCCTCCGCAAGTGCCTCGAGCACGGCATCCCCGATGCCGCCCTCCGGCCAATGGTCCTCGACGGTGATGATCGCGCCCGTGGCGCGGGCCGCCGCGCGGACCGTCTCCGCATCAATCGGCTTCAGGCTGTAGAGGTCGATCACGCGTGCGGAGATGCCCTCGCCGGCGAGCGTGTCGGCCGCCTTCACCGCCTCGTGGAGCGTGATCCCGGCGCCGATCAAGGTGACCGCGTCAGCGTCGGTCTCGCGAATGACGCGCGAGCCGCCGATCGGGAAGTCCTCGCCCGGCTCGTACAGGATCGGCGTCTTCTCGCGGGTGGTCCGCATGTAGACGATTCCCTCGCGATCGGCCATCTGCGGCACGAGCGCCGCGGTCTGGTTCGGGTCCGACGGGTAGAGGACCGTCGAGCCATGGATGGCGCGGTAGCTGGCGAGGTCCTCGAGGGCCATCTGTGACGGACCGTCCTCGCCGATGCTGACGCCGGCATGCGACCCGGCGACCGCGATGTTCGCGCGGCTGACGGCAGCCATACGGACGAAGTCGTAGGCACGGCTGAGGAAGGCCGCGAACGTCGCGGCGAACGGCTTCCAGCCACGCACCTGCAGGCCGACGGCGGTGGCGATCATCTGCTGCTCGGCGATGTAGACCTGGACGAATCGCTCGGACAGGGCCTCGCTGAACTCCTCGGTGTAGGTGCTGTTGCCGACCTCGCCGTCGATGGCGATGACGTCGCCGCGCGCCTTGCCGAGGGCAACCAGTGCATCGCCGAACGCCTTGCGGGTCGCCTCCTTGGTGCCGGGCTCATACGAGGGCAGCGTGAGCGCGCTGGTCGGGAACTCGTGCGGCTTCCCTTCGAACTCCGGCTTTGGGACGTCGACGTGGATGTCCCGCATGCCGCCCAGCTCGGCGATGGCGGCATCCTCGTCCTCGAGCGGCTTGCCGTGCTTTCCGGGCAGGTTTTCCACGGCCTTGACGCCGTGCCCCTTCTCGGTCCGGGCGATGATCACCGTGGGCCGGCCCTGGGTGGCCACGGCCTGGCCCAACGCCTCGTCGATGGCGCCGATGTCGTGGCCGTCGATCTCGATGGCGTTCCAGCCGAAGCCCTCCGCGCGCCGGCGGTAGGCGTCGAGGTCCCAGCCGTGCATCGTCTCCCCGGTCTGGCCGAGGCGGTTCACGTCGATGATGGCGGTGAGGTGGTCGAGCTCGTGGAAGCTCGCGAACTCGAAGGCCTCCCACATCGAGCCCTCGGCCATCTCGGAGTCGCCGCACAGTGCCCAGACGCGGTATGGCAGCCGATCGAACGACTTCCCGGCCAGTGCCACGGCAGCCGCGATCGGCAGGCCCTGGCCCAGCGATCCGGTGGCGACGTCGACCCACGGCAGGATGGGCGTGGGGTGGCCCTCGATCGGGCTGCCGAACTGGCGGAAGGTGAGCATCTCGTCGTCGGTGATGGCGCCCGCGGCCTTGAACATCGCGTACAGCAGCGGCGACGCATGACCCTTGCTGAAGATGAGATGGTCGTTGCGCGGGTCGTCGGGCGTGCCGAAGTCGTAGTGGAGGTACTTCGACATGAGGACCGCCATGAGGTCCGCGGCCGACATCGATGAGGTCGGGTGGCCGCTGCCGGCGGCGCTGCTGGATCGGACCGAATCGACGCGGAGCTGCTGGCCGAGCTCGCGCCAGTCGTCGTGCTGAGTCGTCATGGGGTGAGGCTCCGCAAGTTGTCTGCCGGGTTGAGCGTGGCCC
>JBPCOK010000027.1:0-6989 GCA_051000335.1 Candidatus Limnocylindria bacterium
CGACGGCACGTGTCGGTCTCGCGTTGCGCGGATTCTTCCACCCCGCGGCCGGTCGCCACATCTGGTGGGACCAGCAGCACCTGCCGGGGCTCTTCCCGCACGCGGAGCTGATCGCCGATCCACGCCGACGGCAGCTCCTCGACATCGTCATCGACCGCTTCCTGACGCGCGTCGTCCCGGTCTTCCCGACCCTGCGAGCACAGGTCATCCACAACGACATCACCCTGGACAACCTGCTCGTCGGCGAGGGCGGCGTCGTCACCGGCATCATCGACTTCGGCGACATGGCCCATACCGCCCTCGTCCTCGACGTGCCGGCCACGCTTCAGTCGCTGGTCCGCGAGCGCGCCGACATCTTCGAGGTCTCGGCCGCGTTCCTCTCCGGCTATGCCGACGTCGTTCCACTCGAGGACGCGGAGCGCGAACTGCTCGGCGTCCTGCTCGCCGCGCGGATGGCGCAGACGATCCTCATCTCGGCACAGCGCACCGTGCGATACCCCGACAACGCCTACATCCACGGCTGGTCCGAGCCGGCGTGGGCGCTCCTCGAGCTTCTCGCCGAGACCGGCTTCGACGAATCCGATCGCCGGCTGGCATCGGCCGCCCGCCCCTCGGCCCGGCCGCCCTCCCACGGAGGGGTCAGCGATGACGACCTGATCGCCCGGCGCCGGAATGTGCTCGGCAGCGCGCTCGAGCCGCTGACCTACCGGCGGCCGCTCCATCTCGTGCGGGGAGATGGTGCGTGGATGGAGGATCGCGCCGGCCGGCGCTACCTCGATGCGTACAACAACGTCCCGGTCGTCGGCCATGCGCATCCGCGCGTCGCCAACGCGGTCACGCGCCAGACGGCCCTGCTGAACACGAACACGCGGTACCTGCACGAGCACATCGTGGAGCTCGCGGAACGGCTGACGGCCTCGATGCCCGATGGGCTCGATACCGTGATGTTCGTGAACTCCGGGAGCGAAGCGAACGACCTCGCCTGGCGCCTCGCCACCACGGTGACGGGCGCCGATACCGGGATCGTGACCGACTGGGCGTATCACGGCGTGACGCACGCAATCGCCGACTTCTCGCCCTCGGAGTGGCCACGCGGCGAGCAGCCCGCAGCCGTCGAGGTTTACGCCGCGCCCAATACCCACGGTGGACCATACGCGGACGCGACCGACCCGGCTGACACGGCGCGCAGCGAGATAGAGGCCGCATTGCGACGGATCACGGACCGCGGCCGCCGTCCCGCCGCACTGTTCGTCGACTCCACGTTCACGGCGGACGGGATCTTCGTCCCGGCACCGGAGGTGGTTCGAACGGTCATCACGGGTGCCCGAGAGGCCGGGGCGCTGTTCGTCGCGGACGAGGTGCAGTCAGGCTTCGGCCGGACCGGCGATGGGCTCTGGGGCTTCTCGGCGTGGGCCACGACCCCGGACATCGTCACCCTCGGGAAGCCGATGGGCAACGGCCATCCGGTCGCCGCGGTCGTCACCCGCGCCGACATCGCGGACCGCTTCGCCGAGCGGACGACGTTCTTCAGCACGTTCGGCGGCAACCCGGTGGCCTGCGCGGCGGCGCTCGCCGTGCTCGACGTCATCGAGGACGAAGGGCTGGTCGAGCGCAGCGCCTCGCTCGGAGATTGGCTGCGCGCGGAGCTTCGTGCGCTGGCCCAGCGACACGCATGCATTGACGACGTGAGAGGACGTGGCCTGATGACGGGCGTGGAGCTGATCGGCGACGACGTCACGCGGGACCCGGCCGGCGACCCGGCGGCGCGGGTCAGGGACGACATGGCTGAGCTCGGCGTCCTCATCGGGACGGCCGGCCGGCTCGGCAACGTCCTGAAGATCCGACCGCCACTGTGCATCAACCGCGATGAGGCCGGCCGAATCGTGGCGGCCCTGGACGACGCCCTCGCGCGGGTCTAGCCCGCACCCCGGAACAGGCCATCCGCGCGGCTCGATTCCTGGTCGGGCCGGCGCGCGATGAAGACGAGCTCGCGACCCGGTCGGTCCGGTGCGTCACGGACCTCGTCGACCTCGAACCCGCAGGCGTGCAACGACTCCTCGATCGCCGATCGCGACCGGAATCGCAGCGTCGACCGGGACGTGATGACCGTCCCGTCCGCTTCGAAGATGTTCGGCGACTCGAAGCTCACGAGCTCGCCATCAACCTCGGTCACCTGGACCCAATCGGTCACGCTGCCAACCCTTGGAATATCGGTGGTGGATCGCGTCCGCCCTTCGGTCCACTCGTCCCACGCCTGCCGGTCCGGATCGCGGGCCTCGAAGATCAGCAGTCCACCTGGGCGCAGCGCACGATGCGCTGCCTCCAGCGTCGCGAGCCAGTCCGCATCGGCCAGGAAGACCTGGGCCACGTTGGCGGTCATCGTGACCGCGTCGACCTCCGTGGACTCCGGAATGGCCGATGCGTCGCCGTGGATCCACGTCACCCGCTCCGAACCGGGCTTCGCGCACGCGACGTCCAGCGAGGCGCCGGCCGGATCGACACCGATGACCCGGAGGCCGCGTTCCGCCAAGCGGAGGGCGAACACCCCGGTCCCGCAGCCCAGGTCAAGGACGGATCGCGCTTCGAACTCCTCGATGATGGCGACGTACGCGTCGAGATCAGACCGATCTGGGTCCAGGGCGTCGTAGATCGCCGCGAGACGTGGCTCCTCGAAGGCGGCGTCCGCCATCAGCCGACGGTCAGACGGTCTCGATCGCCATCGCCACGGCTCCCCCGCCTCCGAGGCACAGGGTCGCGAGGCCCTTGCCGCCACCGCGGCGTCGAAGCTCGTGGATCAGCGTGGTCAGGACGCGCGCCCCGGAGGCGCCGATGGGATGGCCGAGCGCGATCGCCCCACCGTTGACGTTGACGCGGTCCCAGTCGAAGCCGAGCTCGTTGCCATCGGCGAGGACCTGGGCCGCGAACGCCTCGTTGATCTCGATGAGGTCGAAGTCGCCGATGCTGCCGCCGACTCGTTCGATGAGACGGCGCACACCGTGGATCGGCGCCTCGAACAGCCATTCCGGCGCGACGTCAGCCTGCGCGTAGCCGATGATGCGAGCAATGGGCGCCGCGCCTTCGAGCGCATCCTCGCCGGCGATGACGAGGGCGGCCGCACCGTCGGTGATGCCCGGCGCATTCCCGGCCGTGACCGAGCCGTCGTCGGGCTGAAACGCGGGCTTCAGCTTCGCGAGCGCCTCGGCGCTCGTATCGGCGCGTGGACCCTCATCGGCGGAGACGACGGTGTCGCCCTTCTTGCCCGGAACGGTGACTGGCACGATCTCGTCGTCGAAGCGACCGGCTTCCTGTGCCGCGATCGCGTTCCGGTGGGAGCGCAGCGCGAACTCGTCCTGCGCCTCACGGCTCACCTCGTGCTTGGTCGCGACGCGTTCGGCGTGCAGTCCCATGTGCACGTCGCAGGTCGAGCACCACAGGCCATCGTGGACTGTGGAATCGACGATCGTGCCGTCGCCGAGCCGGTAGCCCGTGCGCGCCTGCGGCAGCAGGTACGGCGCCATGTTCATGCTCTCCATGCCGCCCGCCACGACGACCGACGCATCGCCGGCACGGATGGCCGATGATCCCATCATCACGGCCTTGAGCCCGGAGCCGCACACCTTGTTGATCGTCGTGGCGCTCACGCCCTCGGGCAGCCCGGCCTTCAGCGCGGCCTGGCGTGCCGGCGCCTGGCCGGCCCCGGCCTGGAGCACCTGGCCCATGATCGCCTCGTCGATCCGTTCGGGCGCCATCCCCGATCGCTCGACCGCGGCACGGATGGCCACGGCCCCGAGGTCGGTGGCCGGTGTGGTGGAGAGGGCTCCGCCGAACTTGCCGATCGGCGTCCGAGCGGCGGAGAGGATGAAGACGTCGTTCATGCCCGCCATGGTACGCCGACGCGGGACGCCGAGCGCTCAGTCGCTCGGCCCCGCCTTCTCGTCGAACAGGTACGCGATCTTGTCGGCCCAGTTCGTGAGGACGACCCGGTTCTTCGTCTTCAGCGAGGGCGTGAGCTCGCCGTCCTCTTCGGTCAGCAGGCGCGGCAGGATGGCGACGCGCCGCGGTCGCTCGTGGGCTCCAAACGAGGAGAGGGTGCGCTTCACCTCGGCGTCGAACAGCTTCTGGACCGCCTTCACCTCCACCAGCTGCTCCGGTGGCATCTCGGCGATCCCCTCCTGCGCCGCGACCCACGCACCGAGCTCGTCGAAGTCAGGAGCAATGAGGGCGCCGGTGTACGGCTGTCGATCACCGAGGATCACAGCCTGGGCCACGAACCGCGATGTGGACAGCGCGGCCTCCATTGGTGCCGGCGACACGTTCTTGCCGTTCCCGAGCACGATGATGTTCTTGAGCCGATCGGTGATCTTGATGCGTCCGCCCGGATCGAGCTCGCCGATGTCACCGGTGTGGAACCAACCGTCGGGATCGATGGCCTTGGCGGTCTCCTCGGGCGCGTTGAGGTAGCCACGCATGATCTGCGGGCCGCGGACCAGGATCTCGCCCGTCGCTCCGTCGATCCGGACCTCGGTATCCGGCGCTGGCTTGCCCACGGTGCCGAACACGAAATCCTCGGGCCGATTGATCGAGACGAAGGGCGAGGTCTCGGTGAGTCCGTAGCCCTCGAGCACGAGCATGCCGAGCCCGTAGAAGAACTCGCCGATCTCCCGTGACAGGGGCGCGGAGCCTGACACGAAGTAACGCACCCGGCCGCCGGTCCGGGCGCGGATGGTCTTGTACACGAGCCGATCGGCGATGGCCAGCTGCAGCGTCAGCCACGGGGAGTCGCCCCGGCCGGCGACGTGGTTCGCGTACTTCTTGGGGCCCAGTGCCGCGGCCCAGTGGAAGATGCGCTGCTTCATCGGCGAGCCGGCCTCGACCGCCGACAGCACGCGAGCATAGACCCGCTCGTAGAGACGAGGAACCGCGACCATGACCGTGGGCTTCACCTCGGCCATGTTGGCCGGCAGCCGCTCGATGATCGGTTCGGCGTACGCGATGGTGCAGCCACGTCCGAGCGGCACGACCATGCCGGCCACGCGCTCGTAGATATGGCTGAGCGGCAGCCACGACAGGAAGATGTCCTCGGGGGTGAAGTCGATGACCTGGTGAACCGCCTCGTAGTTGAACACGAGGTTGCCGTGGGTCAGGATCGCGCCCTTCGGATTGGCGGTTGTGCCCGACGTGTGGATGACGGTGGCCACGTCGTCCCGGCTGACGCTGCGCCATCCCCGCTCCCACGCGTCGGCGCCCTCGAGATTCGCCTCGGCGTGCTCGTTCAGGTCGTCGAAGCTGACCGCACCGTCCGGAAGGGTTCCCCGCTCGTCGAAGACCACGACGGTCTCGATGGTCGGACACTCGGCGCGGATCGACTCGATCTTGGCTGCCTGCTGCGCGTTCTCGACGAAGATCAGCTTGGCGCCGACGTTGTTGATGATGAATGCGGCCTGGTTGGCCTCCGAGGACGGGTAGATCGGGCAGGTCACGGCGCCGAGCGACATCGTGGCAAGGTCCGCCACCAGCCAGGCCGGCCGGGTGCGGCTCATGATGCAGGCGTGATCCCCGCGTCCCAGTCCCAGGTTGCCCAGCGCGAGCGCGACATCGCGGATCCAGCGCCAGGTCTCGTCGTACGTCGTCGAGCGCCAGACCGCCTGCTCGTCGGACTCGGCCCGGTCGCCCTCGGCCTTGCGGCGGCTGCGCGGAAGCTTCCAGCGCAGGGCCTCGCGCGGACCATGCTCGGCCACCGCCCGATGAATGAGGTCGAGGATGCTCGACGCCCGCTGGTCGTCGGGCACGGTGAGTGGCTCGACCGGAGCCGTCGCTGCCACGTGCGTGAGCTCCCCTGAGCCTGCCTCGTCCGTCATCGGTCCGCCCTTCTCGTGGTCTCGATGAGATGCTGCGCGACGATCAGCCGATGGATCTGGTTCGTCCCCTCGTAGATCTGAGCGCCCTTCGCGTCACGCATCAGACGCTCCACCGGATTGTCACGGGAGTATCCCGCGCCGCCGTAGATCTGGACAGCGTCCGTCGTCACCTGCATCGCAACGTCTGACGCGTACCACTTCGCCATGCTGGAGGGCGAGTTGATCGGCTGGCCGGAATCCCGCATCCGTGCGGCCCGCCACGTCAGGAGCCGGGCCGCATCCACGCGGACCGCCATCTCGGCCAGCATGGCCTGGATCATCTCCTGGTCGGCGATGGAGCGGCCGAACTGACGCCGCTGGATCGCGTACTGCGTCGCGAGCTCGAGGGCGTTTCGCGCCAGGCCGGTGCAGCTCGCGGCGATGCTGATGCGGCCCGCCCCGAGCGCGGAGAGCGCGACCTTCAGCCCCTCCCCCTCCTCGCCGAGCCGATTCGCGGCCGGCACCCGGGCATCCTCGAACACGATCTCGAAGCCGGTCGTGCCGCGGATCCCCATCTTCCGCTCCTTCGATCCGAGCCGGAATCCGGGCGTATCGGCCTCGACCACGAACGCGGTGATGCCGGCCTTGCCCATCGACCGATCGATGGTGGCGAAGACGACATAGCGCGCCGCCTCGCCCGCATTCGTGATCCAGATCTTCGTTCCGGTGAGCAGGTAGTCGTCGCCCTCGCGGCGCGCGGTGAGGGCCAGGGCCGCGGCGTCGGACCCGGCGCCCGGCTCGGTGAGCGCGAAGGCCCCGAGCTCGCGACCGGCGGTCATCGGCGGGAGGAAGCGATCCTTCTGCTCGTCGGTGCCGCTCGAGACGATGCACAGCTGGCTGAGGATGTGCACGCTGAGGCTCACTGCCAGGCCCATGTCGGCCGCCGCGATCTCCTCGGCGGCGAGCGCCCAGGCGAAGGTCCCCATGCCTGCCCCGCCGTACTGCTCCGGGTAGGGAAGGCCCGTCAGGCCCAGCTCGCCCGCGGCTTCGAACAGCGACCGGTCGTACCGTTCCGCCTCGTCACGCTCGGCTGCGCCGGGGGCCACCTCGCGCTGTGCCCAGTCCCGGACCGTGTCGCGAACGCTCCGCTCT
>JBPCOK010000072.1:0-23153 GCA_051000335.1 Candidatus Limnocylindria bacterium
AGAGCTCGTAGCCCTCGGGCATCTCACCATGCGTGCGCATCCAGACGCCGATGACCTCTTCGTCACCGCGCTCCCGCGCCAGGAGCGCCGCCGCGACCGATGAGTCCACCCCGCCGCTCATGGCGGCCACGATGCGGCTCACGCGGAAACCGTCGCCTTGGCCCGGACGCCGGGTGTCGCGCGCAGCCGCGGAAGCACGAGCTCGACGGCGGCCAGCGCGGCGTCGACATCGGCCTCCGACGTCTCGGGGCCGAGCGTCAGCCGCAGCGAACCGTGGGCAACGTGCGGGTCGAGGCCCATCGCCAGCAGGACATGGCTGGGCTCCGCGCTTCCCGAGGTGCAGGCGCTGCCGGTCGAGACCTCGACGCCCTCCAGGTCCAGCGCAGCCACCAGGTCGCCGCCCTCGACGCCGTCGAAGGCCACGCTGACGTTGTTCGGCAGCCGATCGACCGGGTCGCCGGTCACCACGACGTCGCCATGCTCCAGCAGACCATCCCGCAGCCGATCGGCGAGGCTCCGGAGCCGATCGACCTCTTCCGTTCGTGCGGCGTGATCGGCATGCGTGAGCGCGAACGCCGCGCCGAAGCCGACGATCCCGGCCACGTTCTCGGTGCCGGCACGCCGCTGCCGCTCCTGCGACCCACCCTGCTGCTGTGGCAGGAGCTGCGTGCCGCGCCGCACGAACAGGGCACCGACGCCCTGGGGACCCCCGAGCTTGTGCGCGGAGAGGCTCACGAGATCAGCCTGCCAGGCATTGACATCGATCGGCTCGTGGGCCGCCCACTGGACGGCATCCACATGGAATCGTGCCCCATGGCCACGAACGATCTCGCCGATGGTGGCAATGGGCTGGGTCGTGCCGACCTCGTTGTTCGCCGCCATGACGCTCACCAGCGTGGTGCGGTCGGTCAGCGCGGCGGCGACGTCGACCGGATCGATGCGACCCCGCGCGTCCACGGGGAGGATCGTCACGTCGAACTTCGAGCGCTCGAGGACGGCGACGGCGTTCAGCACGGCCTTGTGCTCCACCGCGGTGGTGATGATGTGTCGGCCGCGGGATGTTGCGGCCCAGGCCACGCCCTTGATCGCGAGGTTATCGGCCTCGGTGCCACCCGCGGTGTACACGATCTCGCGCGGCTGCGCGCCGATGAGCCGAGCGATCGTCTCACGCGCCTCGTCGATCCCCTGTCGCGCCCGCCGCCCCGAGGCATGCAGGCTCGACGGGTTGCCGGTGTGCGTCGTGAGGTACGGCCGCATCGCCTCCAGGACCGCCGGTCGGAGGGGCGACGTCGCCGCGTGGTCGAGGTAGATCGCCATCGGGACGATGATACCGGTGAGGCTGCACGAGCGCCGATGGTGGCTGCCTCGATGTGATTACCATCGGACGCGAATTGCACGAAGGTGACGCATGATCATTCGCAAACTGGCCGAGATCGAGGGGACGGAGCGCGACGTCCGAGGGGACGGCTGGCGAGCCCAGCGGCTCCTCATCCGCGACGACGGCCTCGGGTTCTCGCTGTCGGAGACCACGGTCGACGCGGGAGCAGAGATGGACCTCTGGTACAAGCACCACCTCGAGGCGTGCTACTGCGTCGAGGGTGAGGCGGAGATCACCGAACGCGATACCGGGACGGTGCATCGGATCGGCCCGGGCTCGGCGTACTCGCCGGAGCATGATCGGCACACGATCCGGGTCATATCGCCGCTTCGCCTGGTCTGCGTGTTCAATCCGGCGCTCACCGGGCGCGAGACCCATGACGCCGACGGGAGTTACCTGCCCGCCGAGGACTGAAGGACTCAGCCGCCGATGCGGATCGGTGCGCAGAAGTTGTCGCCGGCGTTTCCCGTGCAGATCCGGTACTCACCGGGAGTGGCCGTCTCCGGGATCGGCACGCGATCGGGTCCCGGTCCGCCCACGCCGATGTCATCCACGGCGACCGGCTCCGCTCCGGCGGCGCTCCAGGACCGTTCCCATTCGGCTCCCGGCCCGTCCGACAGCAGGTTGTAGCGGTGGACCCAGGCGTCACCGATCCGCTCCTCGAGCACGAAGAGGGTGCCGCGCGTCGTCTCCTGCGGGAACGTCATTCCCACGACGGCACCCGGTGCCGCCTGGGCCGGGTCCACGACCATGAGCTCGGCCGCCATGCGTGCCTTCGGGTCCGCGGGCCCGTCTCCCGGGCCGACCTCACGCACCAGTTCGCATCCGGACAAGAGAACGATGAAGCCGATGGCGACGACGGGCGCCGGCGAGGGACGATGCATGGGGCCATGACGGCGAGCAGCGCCCCGGAGTTCCCCTCGTCAGTCCTCGATGCGGACGTCCAGGTGCAGCTCGTCGAGCTGCTTCGGGGCGATCGGCGAGGGCGCATCCATCATGAGGTCGGTCCCCGACTGCGTCTTCGGGAAGGCCATCACCTCCCGGATGTTGTCGACCTCGGCGTAGAGCGCGGCCCATCGGTCGAGCCCGATGGCGATCCCGCCGTGCGGCGGCGCCCCGTACTCGAGCGCGTCGAGCAGGGCCCCGAACTCGTCGCGCATGCCGTCCACCGTGTGGCCCATGAGGCTGAACGCCTTCTCGAGCAGCGGGCGCTGATGGATCCGCACCGAACCGCCGCCCGCTTCCCAGCCGTTCAGGGCAAGGTCGTACTGCTGCGCGCGAACGCTGCCGGGGTCGGACTCCATCCGGTCGACGTCTTCGGGCACGGGAGCGCTGAACGGATTGTGGGTCGCGTCCCATCGCTTCCCCTCGTCATCCCACGTGAACATCGGGAAGTTGTGGACCCAGACGTACCCGAGGACACCCGGCTGCCGCAGCCCGAGCCGATCCCCCATCTCCAGGCGAACGTGGCCGAGGGCCTCCGCGGCGGCGATCCGGTCGGCATCGGCGACGATCAGAACGAGATCGCCCTCCGATGCGCCCGTGGCAGCCGCCAGCCCGGCTTCGCGACCCTCGAGGAACTTCGCCGCAGGCCCGTGGAGTGACCCGTCGGCCTGGACCCCGAGATGGACGAGCCCCTTGGCCCCGTGACGCTTCGCGAGGTCGATGAGTTCATCGAGCTGTTTTCGCGAATAGTTGCCGCATCCGGGCGCCGCGATGGCGTACACGGCACCACCGGCGGCGATCGGCTCGCTAAAGACCCGGAAGTCGACCTCGCGGACCGCGTCACTGATCTCGACCAGCTCCATCCCGAAGCGGATGTCCGGCTTGTCCGAACCGTATCGGCTCATGGCATCGGCATAGCTGAGGCGTGAGAACGGCTCCTGGAGAATTGGCCGATGCGGGACGACCTCCTTCGCCACGCGCGTCACCACGCGCTCGACGGTCGAGATCACGTCCTCCTCGGTGACGAAGCTCATTTCGATGTCGACCTGCGTGTGCTCCGGCTGCCGATCGCCGCGCAGGTCCTCGTCCCGGTAGGCGTGGGCGAGCTGGAAGTATCGGTCGTAGCCGGCGACCATGAGGAGCTGCTTGAGCTGCTGCGGACTCTGGGGCAGCGCGTAGAACTCGCCGGGCCGCAGGCGGGACGGGACCACGAAGTCGCGTGCCCCCTCCGGCGTCGAGCGGATGAGGGTCGGGGTCTCGATCTCGACAAACCCCTCGTCCTCCAGCGCGTGTCGAATCGCCGAGGCCAGGCGGGAGCGCATGAGCATGCGGGCCTGCATCGGCGGCCGGCGCAGGTCGAGGTAGCGATGCTTCAGGCGCAGCGATTCGTCGAGGCCGGGCTGCTCCTCGTTGATGTAGAACGGCGGCACCTTCGACGGGTTGAGGATCACGAACCGATCCACCGCCACCTCGATCGCGCCGGTCTCGAGCTCGGCGTTCAGCGTCCCCTCCGGGCGCGCGCGGACGACACCCTCGACCTGGATGACCCACTCGTTGCGCGCGGGTTCCGCGGCCGCATGCGCATCGGCGGCGTCCTCCGCATTGGTGACCACCTGCGTCATCCCGTGCCGATCGCGCAGGTCGAAGAACGCGAGATGGCCGTGGTCGCGGCGTCGATGGACCCAGCCGGCCAGCGTGACGCGCGTCCCGACGTGTTCGGCGCGCAGTTCGCCGCAGGTGTGGGTACGGAAGGAGGTGCTCATGGGAGCGGTCATGGTAGCCGATGCCCGAGGGCTATCATGCCTCGCCGATGTTCCGCCCCCGCAGCCCGCAGGCACCCCCACCGCATCCCCGGATGCGCGCGCTGCGCGATGCCTTCCAGCGCGCCGAATCGATCGGGCCGGTCCGCCCGGCGGCGATCGGGCTGGCAGCCGGACTGGTGGCCGCTTACGTGGCCGACGGACTCCTCGCTCCGCTTCTCGGCACGCCGACGCGCCAGCTCGCCGACGCTGCCGTGTTCAGCGTCGTCATGGCGCCGCTGTGGCTGCTCGTGCAGCCAGCCGGCGTGCGCCGCGCGCACGACGTCATGACCTGGCTCAATGGATGGGAGGCCGAACGCTGGCAGACGGAGCTCGGCCGGCGGCTGACCTCCGTGCCACGGGCGACGCCCGCCATGGTGGACACGCTGCCGGACACGCTCGGCCTGCGTCCGCTGCGCGTCGAGCTGCTCGCGATGTCCGACCGCCTCGACGATGCCCGGGAGCGACTGGCCCTGCTTCCGACCGACACCGAGTGGCAGCGATTCGAGCGAGCCGCGCTGGCCGAGTGGGTGGCGTGGTGGGCGGACGAGCCGGGCGACCGCGACGCGATGCGCCACGCCGCCGCCGAGATCAGCGACGAGGAGCGGCGGCTCGCCGCTCGGGCGATGGTGGCGGCCGCGGATGCCCGCCGCGCGGCGACGTCGGGCGGCGATCCGGTGGGTCCGCTGGCGTCGATCCGCGACGACCTCGGCGATCGACCTCGGCGCTACGCCTTCGGCTATACCGCCGGGGTGCTCGCGATGGTCGCCCTCATCGGCCTGGTGGCGAGCCTCACGATCACGGCAGCGAGCGCGATCATTCGCTGACGATCCCGATCAAGCGCTCGATCGTGACGCCATCCTGCTGCTCTCCACTCTCGAGGTCCTTCAGGGCAAGCAACCCCTCCTCGCCGATGATCACGGCCCAGCGCGCCCCCGCCTTCGACGCCGACTCGAGCTGCTTGCCGAGCTTGCGGGCCGAGCCGTCGGCACGCACGGCCACCCCGTGCGCGCGGAGCTCCGACGCCACCTCGAGCCGGCGAGCGTGATCGTCACCTGATCCGACCACGGCCACGAGCCGGGCATCGCCGGGCGCCTCCACAGCGGCCTCCTCGAGCGCGAGGACGGTCCGATCCAGGCCGATCCCGAATCCGATGCCCGGCGTGGGGCGACCTCCGAGCAGCTCGATCAGCCCATCGTAGCGACCTCCGCCGCCGAGGGCCTGCTGCTGCCCCTCGCGCCCCGCGACGTAGAACTCGAAGGCGGTCCTCGTGTAGTAGTCGAGCCCGCGCACCAGCCGATGGTCGAGCTCGTGGCGAAGTCCGAGTTCGTCGAGCAGTCTCCGGACGCCGTCGAAGTGCTCACGGCACGCATCGCACAGATGATCGATGGCTCGCGGGGCGCGTTCGCCCAACTCCGGTGGCAGGCCCTTGTCGTCCAGGATGCGGAGCGGGTTGACGTGCAGCCGTCGCCGTGAATCCTCGCTCAGCTCGCCCTCGTGCTCCGCGAAATACGCGTACAGGGCATCGCGGTACGCGGGACGGCATGCGCCATCCCCGATCGTGTTGACATGGGCCACGACGTCGGTGAGGCCGACTTCTGCATAGAAGCGCAGCCCGAGCTCGATGAGCTCCGCGTCCACCATCGGACCGGCGTCGCCGATGACCTCGACGTCCCACTGCACGAACTGGCGGTAGCGACCTGCCTGGGGGCGGTCGTAGCGAAACATCGGGCCGATCATCGTGAGGCGCAGCGGGCCGGGGCGAACGTGCATGCCGTGCTCGATGAAGGCGCGCGCGATGCCGGCCGTCGGCTCGGGGCGCAACGCCCAGGGCGCCGCCTCCTCGTTGCTGCCACGGGCACCCGCGACACGGAACATCTCTTTCTCGACGGCGTCGCTGCTCTCGCCGAGACCGCGGGCGTACAGCTCCACCTGCTCGAAGAGCGGGATCTCCATGCGCTCGAACGCGTAGCGGCGCGACAGGTCCCGCGCCACGGCCTCGATGCGCGACCACGCGGGCGTCTCCTCGGGAAGCAGATCGCGCGTGCCGCGCGGTGCACTGATCATCCTGGCCATCACGCGGAGTCTATCGGGCGCGCGCGCCGGCTATCGCGCCTCCCGTGTCACGCTGGTGACATCCCGCAGTCGCTCGATCTTCGCCAGCACCCGCGCCAGCTGCTGCAGGGACTCGACCTTGAACGTCGCGGTGATCGCCGCGGTCCCGTCGGGATTCGTGGCGACGGAGGCGGCCACGATGTTCACCTTGTTCTCGGCCACCACGTTCGTCACATCGCTCAACAGGCCTGGCCGGTCGACCGCCGAGATGCGCACGGTGATCGGGTAGGTCTGCTGGCCGGCGAGCTCCCACTCGACGTCGATGAGCCGCTCGATGTCCCGCTCGGAGAGCACCGACGGGCAGGACTGGCGGTGGACGGTCACGCCCTTGCCCCGGGTGACGTAGCCGGTGATCTCATCGCCGGGGATCGGCGAGCAGCACTTGGCGAATCGGACGAGCAGATCACCGACGCCCTTGACCTTGACCCCGGTCGTCGATGGCGCGGCCGGAGGTGCCTCGGATGGCAGCGTGATGGCCGCATCGTCGTGGATCTCGAGCTTGCCGACCACGCTGGCGGAGCTGATCGCGCCATAGCCGATGGCCGCGTAGAAGTCGTCGAGCTCCCTGTAGCGGTACTGGGCGGCGATCTCGGTGAGCTTCGGCCCCGCGACCGAGGCCAGCGTCTCGTGGGCAACTCGCCGCAGCTCGCGGTCGAGCAGATCCCTGCCCTGCGCGATGTTCTCGTCACGCTGCTGCCGCTTGAACCAGGCCCGGATCTTCTCCCGGGCGTGCGAGGTGCGCACGATGTTCAGCCAATCGCGGCTCGGGCCGTGGGCCGCCTTCGTGGTCACGATCTCGACGATGTCCCCGTTCCGCAGCCGATAGTCGAGCGGCACGAGCCGGTTGTTCACCTTCGCCCCGATCGTGCGGTGGCCGACGTCGGTGTGGATACGGTACGCGAAGTCGAGCGGCGTGGCCTCGCGGGGTAGGTCCTTCACGTCGCCCTTCGGCGTGAACACGAACACCTGGTCCTGGAAGACATCGAGCTTCACGCCCTCGACGAACTCGGTGGCATCACTGACTTCGCGCTGCCAGTCGATGAGCTGGCGAACCCACGCCAGCTTCTCGTCATAGCGGCGGTCGCCTCGGCTGCCCTCCTTGTAGCGCCAGTGCGCCGCGATGCCGGCCTCCGAGACCTCGTGCATCTGATAGGTCCGGATCTGGACCTCGAGCGGCTTCGCCTCCGGCCCGATGACGGCGGTGTGCAGCGACTGGTACATGTTCGCCTTCGGCATGGCGATGTAGTCGTCGAACTGGCCGGGCACCGGGCGCCACAGCGAGTGCACCACGCCGAGGGCCGCATAGCAGTCCTTCACCTCGGCCACGAGGACACGGATGGCGTGCAGGTCGTAGATCTCGGTGAACTCGGCTCCCTTGCGTTCCATCTTCCGCGCGATCGAGTACAGATGCTTGGGCCGTCCGCTGATCTCGGCGGTGATCCCGACCTTCGCCAGCTCCTTGCGAAGGATGCCGATGCTCTTGTTCACGAAGCTCTCGCGCGCCCGACGGCGATCCGTGAGCATGGCGACGAGCTGACGGTACTTGTCGGGCTCGAGGTACTTGAAGGCGAGATCCTCCAGCTCCCACTTGATCTGCCACATCCCCAGGCGATGCGCCAGCGGTGCGTAGATCTCCATCGTCTGGCGGGCGATGCGCTGCTGCTTGTCCTCCGGCAGGAAGCCGAGCGTGCGCATGTTGTGAATCCGATCGGCGAGCTTGATGATGACGACGCGGACGTCCTCGGCCATCGCCATGAACATCTTCCTGATGTTCTCGGCCTGCTGCTCCTCCATGGTGCGCGCGCTGCCGAACTTGCTGAGCTTCGTCACACCGTCCACCAGTCGCGCAACCTCGCGGCCGAAGCGCTTCTCGAGCTCCGCCAGGGTGTAGTCGGTGTCCTCCGGGACGTCATGCAGCAGGGCCGCAGCGAGGGTCTCGGCGTCCATCTGCAGGGCGGCCAGGTAGAACGTGACCTCGACCGGATGGGTCACATACGGCTCACCCGAGCTGCGCAGCTGGCCGTCGTGCGCGGTGACGGCCGTCTCGTACGCACGACGGATCAGGCTCTCGTCCACCTTCGTCCGATGCAGCTGCGCCTCCGCCACGATATCGTCGATCGTGTGCAGGCGGTCACCCACCGCGTCGCCGCCGCGCGTGATGCGTTGCACGACGGCGGCCGGTGAGAAGCGAGCCAGCTGGGCCATAGGACTTCCGATGCTAGCACGGGAGGCAGGATGCGCCGGCTGCCCCCCGGGCCGCGGGATCTCAGCGAACGACGGCCAGCCCCTCGATCACGCGGACGGTCGGGAGCGCCTGCAGCGCGACGGGCGCCACCCGCAGCTTCGACGAGCGATTGCCGCCGCCCACGACGATCCATGGGCGCTCGATCACCCGGGCATCGACGAGGACCGGGACGGTGGCCGGCAGGCCGAATGGGGTGACACCCCCGATCTCCATGCCGGTCAGCGCCATCACGGGGTCGGCGCGGGCGAACGAGGCCTTGCGCGCTCCCATCTCCCGTCGCACGACGTTGTTCACGTCCAGGGACGTCGTCGCCAGGAGCACGCACGCCACGTGGATCGGCTCCGCGCCCTTCGAGGCGACGAGGATCGTGTTCGCGCTCTGGTCGAGCGGCACGCCGTACGCCTCCACGAAGGCGGCCGTATCGGCGAGCGCCGGGTCGCAGGCCATCACCTCGTAGGCCACGCCGAGCTCCTCGAGCACGGCACGCACGGTCGGGTGGAGGAGGTCGTTTGACGTCATCGGCGATCAGTCCGTGTCGAGCGTGTCGTGCGAGTCGCCGCCGGTCAGTTTCAGGCGCGCGCGCTGCGCCAGCCCGTAGGCGGGAATGGCGATGCGCACCGCGACGTCGACTGGGGCGCGGAGAGATAGATCGCGGGCGCCGACGTATTCGATCTCCTCGCCACCGAACCCCTCCTTGAACTGCCGAATGCCGCCGGTGGCGAGACCCCACATGTCATACACGCCGAAGCCCTCGCCCGCGAAGTCGCTGATGGCCGTCCACTTCAGCAGGTAGTTGGCCCGCGCCTCGGCGCCCGCGTCAGTCATGCCGCCGTAGGACTCCACCGCGCGGGTGCCGCACGTGAAATGGAACAGCACGGCGACGCGTTCGCCATCCCTCACCGCGAAGCTGAGCCGGACCCGGCCCGTCGGGGCGAAGATCGACCACACCCGCTCGTAGTAGTACGCCTGGCGAGCCACGAACCCGGCGCGCGCCGCCGTGAACTCGTAGATCCGATTGAAGTCCGCGAGCGCGGGCTTGATCAAGTCCGGCGGCGTCGAACCGTCGAAGCGCTCGATCGCGATGCCGGCCCGCTCGGCCTTGTTCACGTACTGCCGGTGCTTGCGTTTGAGCCCGGCCTTGAGCGCATCGACGCCGGGCGCCAGGTCGATGACCCTCGTCGTCGGCGGCTGGACCTTCGGGGCGGCCCGCCACGGCGGGGCGAGCATGCTGTGGCCGTACGGCGTCTCGGCGCGAGTCTCCGGGTCGGCGCGGACCGTGGCGATGCGCTCGGCCGCGCCCAGCCCCCGCAGCGCCGAGATCAGAGCAGCCCGGACGCCCGGATCGTCCAGCGACCCGATCGGTCCTCGCGGGGCGTAGGCGAGGTGCCAACCGAGCATCGGGATGCGCCGCAGCAGGAGCTGCACGCCGGCGACGGGCTCATCCCGGGCCGGGCCGACGGCAAGGCGCATGGGCGTCCAGCCACCCATGGCCCGCACCTCGCCCCATTCCCACAGCTGGGGAAAGGCATGGTACGGAGCGGACTCGACGAATCGGTTCCATGCCTCCGGATCGGTCTCGCGCCACGCACGCAGACTTCGGTCGGTCATCTGCCCCATCCTGCCGCACGCAGCGCATCGAGCGCGGCGGCGGCGTCATCCCAGGATCGCCGTTCGGTCCCGTAGATCATGCTCCGCTCGTGGCCCTTGCCCGCGAGCAGGATCACGTCGCCCGCACCGGCCAGCCCGATCGCGTGGCCGATCGCCTCCCGCCGGTCGTCGATCACGTGGAGGGATTCCCCGTCCGTCGCGCCCCCGGCACGCGCACCGTCGGCGATCTGCTCGTTGATGATGCGCGGATCCTCGAGCCGCGGATCCTCGTCCGTGACGATCACGACATCCGCGAGCTCGGCCGCCACGGCACCCATCGGCGCCCGCTTCGTGGTGTCGCGCTCCCCGGCCGACCCGATGACCGCGATCAGCCGTCCGTCGGTCAGCGGGCGCAGCAGCTCGAGGACCTTGCGCAGCGAGTCGGCGGTATGGGCGTAGTCGATTATGACGGCGAACGGCTGGCCGGTCTCGACGCGCTGCATGCGCCCCGGCACGCCGGCGGTGGCGCCGAGGATCCCGGCGGCATGGTCCAGGTCGAGCTCGAGCGCCTCCCCGACCGCCAGCGTGGCGAGGGCGTTCGACACGCTGAACCGCCCCGGCAGCGCGATCGTGACGCGTCCGCGCCATCGCGGTGCGTCGAGATGGAAGCTCGTGCCGGTGGTGGTGGCCTCGAGCCGCGTGGCGCGCACATCGGCGTCGGCCTCAATGCCGTAGGTGATCACGCGCTCGCGCGCTCGCTCGCGAAAGAACGGGTACGCGACGTCATCGGCATTGAGGATCGCGATCGGCGCCTCCTCCACCAGGCGCGCCTTGGCGTCGCGATATGCCTCGAGCGTGCCATGGAACTCGAGGTGCTCGCTCGTGAGGTTGGTGACCACTCCGATGTCAAACCGACAGTTCCGCGTCCGTTCGAGAGCGAGGCCGTGCGAGGTCGCCTCCATGACGACGCTGTCGTTCCCCGCAACGACCATCTGGGCCAGCAGGTCCTGGATCTCGAGCGCCTCCGGCGTCGTGCTGCGCGTCGCATTGGGCGCGATCTCCTTCCCGATTCCGGTGAAGACCGTCCCGATCTGACCCGGCCGATGCTTCCCGCTGCCCCACAGCATCTCGGCAGTGAGCGCGGTGACCGTCGACTTGCCATCGGTGCCCGTGACGCCGATGACGGTCAGCTGCTGCGAGGGACGGCCGAACCAGGCATCAGCCGCATCGGCGAGGGCCCGGCGCGAGCGATCCACGACTAGCTGCGGCACCGGTATGTCGTCGAGCTCGCGCTCCACGACGACGCCAACCGCCCCGGCCTCGACGGCAGCAGCGACGTAGTCGTGTCCGTCGACGTGTACGCCCGGAACGGCGAAGAACAGCGTCCCGGCGGCCACGGACCGCGAGTCATACGCGAGTGCCCTGACCCGGCCGACCGGGATCCCCACGACCCGTTCGGGCGAGATCGCATCGGTGAGCGCGCCGAGACCCATCTGTCGTGGTTCGGTCATCGGCCCAGGCTCCGCAGCCAGCCGCGCATGATTCCGGTCGCCCGCCGCAGCCGGTACAGCGTCCGGTCCACGACGAGGTCCCAGCTGCCCGCCCACACGACCTCCTCGCCGCCGAAACCCTTCTTGAACAGTCCGACCCCGTACCACGCGTGCTCCGGCCCCGCGTCCGGCGGCGCGATGCCCCACAGGTCGTGATGGACCACGCGGCGCTCGCGGGCGAGGCGCATCATCTCCCACTGCAGCAGGTAGCTGGCGAAGCGTTTGGGCTCGCCGCGCTCCTCGCGACGCGAGCCGGAGAAGAGGTAGTAGGACCGAGCGCCCTCCATGACGACCATGCCGGACGCGAGCAGCTCGCCGTCGCGTCGCGCCTCCAGGATGGCCGCCCGGCCCGCGCCCGCGAGCGCGGCCCACGCGAGCCGGTAGCGTTCGATCGACGGCATCGGGAACCCCGCCCGCTTCTGGGTCGCGCCCACCAGCGCGTGGAGGTCGTCGATCGGACGGCGATCGCCCCCGTCCTCGAACACCGAGACGCTCACGCCCTCCCGACCGGCCCGCCGCACGCCGTACCGGGTGTCCTTGTCGAAGCTGGCGAGCAGCGCCTCGTCGTCGAGGAGCTCGACGATCCGGGTCTGGCCGACCTGCAGCGTCTCCGGGACGTGGCGCACTCCCAGCGCACCGAGCACTGACGCCGCGGCCGTATCGGCCACGACACGTGGCTCGAGCTTGACCGCGACGGCCGAGTGGCGTCGCGCGGCAAGGCGCAGCCCGATGAGCACGGCGCGGACCCGATCGGCGGCGGCCGAGGCATCCCAGTCGAGGACCGGGCCGTGCGGGACGTACCAGAAGGTCCGTCCTCCGACGAGCGCGCGCTCCTGGGCCGCGACGATCGCCACGATCTCGTCCTCCTCGGTCAGCACGTAGCGGCGTTGTGGCTGGCCGTCGAGGGCTGCGACATCGGCCCAGGCCCAGTCGTGGAGAAAGTCACCGGCCGACGTCGCTTCCAGGAATGACTGCCAGGCCTCGCGGTCGGCGTCTGCCGCGGGTCGGAACTGCATCAGGCGCTCCTCCGACCGCGCCGCTCGAGCAGGCGCCGGAGCTGGCTCACCTCCGGCAGCCGCAGCGCGGAGGCGACGAGCAGGAAGGCCGCGATCCCCGCGGCGGAGAGGACGAGGAGAGCGACGAGACGGCCCACGGCATCATCGAGGATGCCACCCGCCGTGCCCCGCAGGATGATCAGCCCGCCGAACATCAGCGCGGCCGCGACCAGGGCGGCGCCCCCGGACCGAACGACGGTGCGCAGGATCGCCGACTCATCGACCGACTCGATCTTGCGGCGCAGGAACCAGAGGAGGCCGATGACCTCGAGGATGGAGCTGATCGACAGGGCGAGGGCCAGGCCGGCCACGCCCATCGGCCCCACCAGGATCGACATCAGCGGCACGTTGATGGCCACGGCGATGATCGCCCACGCCACCGGCGTCTTCGTGTCCTGCATCGCATAGAAGGCGCGGGTCAGCACGTGCACCACGATATGGCCGACGAGCCCGAGTGCGAAGAAGAGCAGCGCGCTCGCCGTGCGGTCGGTGGCGGACTGGCTGAACAGCCCGTACTGATAGAAGACCGACGTCAGCGGCTCGCGCAGGATGACCATGATCGCCGTCAGCGGAGCCGCCACGAAGACGAGGACGCGCACCGCATTGCCGACCTGCCGACGGATCTCCCCCATGCGACCCATGGCCGCATCCTGGCTCAGGGTCGGAAAGAGCGCCACCGCGATGCTCACGCCGATCACTCCGACGGGGATCTGGCTGAGCAGGAACGCGTAGTTGTACGCGGTCAGGCTGCCCTCCGGCAAGCCGGAGGCCAGCACGGTGCTGACGAGGAAGTTGATCTGGCCGGCGGCGAGGCCGAGCGTCCGCGGACCCATGAGCCAGGCCACGCGTCGAACGCCGGGATGCGACAGGCCGATGGTGAGGTCGTATCGCTGGCCGACCCGCGCCAGGTTCGGCAGCTGGACCGCGAGATGCGCCAACGACCCGATCGCCACCCCGACCGCCAGCCCCTCGACGCCCATGATCGGGGCCAGGAAGATGGCGGCGCCGATGATGGCCACGTTGTAGGCCAGCGGGGCGATCGCCGGGACCGTGAACTGCTGGTAGCTGTTGAGGATGCCGGTGACCACCGCGCCCATGCCGATGAGCACCGGGCTGAGCAGCATGACCCGGGTCATGCGGATCGTCAGCTCGGTCGTCGGCGCATCGAAGCCCGGGGCGATGATCGGCACGAAGAACGGGGCGAAGATCGCCATCACCAGGCTGAACGCGGCGAGGGCGATGAGCACGAGGTTGATCACGCTGCTGGCCAGCTGCCACGCCTCCGCGTCCTGGCCTCGCGCGCGATAGCCCGAGAAGACCGGGATCAGGGCCGCCGACAGCGCGCCCGCCACGACCAGCTGGAAGATCGCGTCGGGGATCCGGAATGCAGCGAAGTACGCGTCGAGCTCCCTGCTGACGCCGAACTGGGATCCGATGACCAGCAGGCGGATCCAGCCGAGCAGGCGGCTGGCCAGGGCCGCGATGGTGAGGATCAGGCTGGCGGTGACCAGCACGCGACCCGTCGACGCCGCATCGGGGCCGGTGCCCCGTGGCGCCGCGGAACTCGCCTGGGGTTCCGTCACCTGCCGGACCGCCCGCTCGACCCCCGTCCGGCGCGCGGATGCGCCTCGCGGTATGCGCTGCGCAGCGCGGCATCGGACAGGTGGGTATAGATCTGGGTCGTCTGCAGATTTGCGTGCCCGAGGAGCTCCTGGACGACGCGCAGGTCCGCTCCCCCTTCGAGCAGGTGGGTCGCGAACGAGTGGCGCAGCGTGTGCGGGCTCGTGCTGTCGGGGACGCCGACGGCCTCCACCCAGCGCTCGATCACCAGGCGAGCGCCGCGCGCGGTCAGCGCGGACCCGGCCGCGTTGAGGAACACGGCGCTGCCACCTGGACCTCGCGCCGCCAGGGCAGGACGCGCGGACTGCAGGTAGACGCGAAGCGCGTCCGCAGCGGGAGCGCCGAACAGGACCTCGCGCTCCTTGTTCCCCTTGCCGATGACGCGGAGCCGAGATCGGGGAACGTCGACGCGGTCCAGTGTGAGGGTGGCCAGCTCGCTGATCCGCATGCCGGTGGCATACAGCAGCTCGAGCGTTGCCGCATCCCGACGACCGAGTGCCTCGCTGCGGCCGGGCAGCCGGCGCGGACCGGTGACGAGCGCCTCGGCCTCGTCGATCGATAGCACCCGCGGCAGCCGCGACGGCCGGCGCGGCGCACGGACGCCGGCGAGGGGATCCCTCTCGATGCGGTCGTTTCTCAGCGCGTGACGGTAGAGGGACCGGGCGGCCGCCAACCGCCCCGCCACGGAGGAGGCCGACAGGCCACGGTCGGCGAGGGTGCCGAGGTAGGCGCGAACCGTCGATCGGTCGGGCGAGCGCCAATCGACGCTTCGCTCAGCGAGGAAGCTCAGGAACTCGGTTGCGTTGCGCCGATACTCGGTCAGGGTGCCCGGAGAGGCGTTCCGCGCGCGCAGGCCGTCGAGAAACGAGCCGAGGGCGTCCTGCGCCCCGGGTTCGAGGCTGGGAACCGTGCCGGCGTCAGTCCCCACCGCCGCCGGCCACCGTTGCCGTTGGCTCTGGGCGCGTGGCGTCCGCTCCGTTCCCGGCGGTCTCGACGACGACCGCTGCGGCCTCGACCGTCGGTCGCGTCCAGGTCGAGTAGTCGCAATCGGGATACCGGTCGCAACCCCAGAACGATCGTCCGCGCCGGCTGCGCTTCGTCGTCACCGTTCCCTCGCCGCATTGGGGGCACGTGCCGAATCGCTCGCTGGCCGGGGCCGCGTTCTTCTTGATGTACTTGCAGTCCGGGTATCGGTCACAGCCGACGAACGGTCCGAATCGGCCGCGCTTGGCGGCCAGGTGCCCCTCACCGCATTGCGGGCATGTCTCGCCGACGCCGGGCATGTCGAGTGCCTCGGGCTCCTCGCCGGGCAGGGGCTGCGTGTACTTGCATTCGGGGTAGGCCGCGCAACCGAGGAACCACCCGTTCCGCCCGAACCGCTTCAGGAGCATGTCTCCCTTATCGCCGGTGAGCGGGCACGGGATGTCGGTCACCTCGACCTGCTTGACGATCTTCTCCTTGCCCTCGGAGACGGCTGCGGCGAATGGCGTGTAGAACTCGCGAACCATCGGCACCCATTCCTGATCGCCGCTGGCCACGTCGTCGAGACGATCCTCCATGCGAGCGGTGAACTCGAAATCGACGATGTCCGGGAAGTGCTCCTTGAGGAGGTCGATCACGCGGAAGGCCGACTCCTCCGGAAAGATCCGCCGATCCGTGATGGTCACGTAGCCGCGCTCGCGAATCGTCCCGACGGTCGGGGCATACGTCGACGGTCGGCCGATCCCGTGCTCCTCGAGCGCCTTGATGAGGGAGGCCTCGGTGAAGCGCGGCGGGGGCTGCGTGAAATGCTGCTCCTTGGCCAGCTCCTTGAGACGGACCGACTCGCCCTCGGCCAGCTCGGGCAAGACGGCGAGGCGCTCGTCCTGCTCATCGTCCTGGCCTTCGACGTAGACGGCCTGGTACCCGTCGAACACGCGCTTGCTGGTTCCCGCGTGCAGCGTGTAGCGACCGGCCTCGACGTCGACGCCCACCTGGTCGAATCGCGCCGGCGCCATCTGGCTGGCAAGCGCCCGCTTCCAGATCAGGTCGTAGAGCCGGAGCTCCTCCGGCTTGAGGTGCGAGCGCAGCGAGTCCGGCGTGCGGGCGAACGAGCTCGGCCGGATGGCCTCGTGCGCCTCCTGCGCTCCCCGGCTCTTCGTCCGGTACGCGTTCGGCTTGGACGGGACGAAGTCGGCGCCGTAGCGGCTGCCGATGATGTCGCGCGCCTCGGCGACGGCGCTGCTGGCCATCGCGACCGAATCCGTTCGCATGTACGTGATGAGGCCGACCTGGCCCTCGGGCAGGCTGATGCCCTCGTACAGGCGCTGCGCGACGCTCATCGTGCGCCGTGCGCCGAATCCGAGCTTGCGCGATGCCTCCTGCTGGAGCGTGCTCGTGATGAATGGCGGCGACGCCGTCCGCTTGCGCTCGCTGCGCGTCACCTTCGCGACGCGGTACGCAGCGTCGCGAAGCGCCCCCTCATGCTCGACGGCATCGGCCTCCGAGCCGATCTTCGCCTTCTTCCCGTCGATCTTCGTCAGCTCGGCCGCGAACTGCCCGGCGCCCGCCGTGCGCGCGAGCGTCGCCTCGATGCTCCAGTACTCCTCGGCGGTGAAGGCCTGGATCTCTCGCTCGCGGTCAACGACGAGGCGCACGGCCACGCTCTGCACGCGGCCGGCCGTCAGCCCACGCCGGATCTTGCTCGCGACGAGCGGGCTGAGCTTGTAGCCGACGAGGCGGTCGATGATGCGCCGCGCCTGTTGGGCATTGATGAGATTGAGGTTGAGCGACCGCGGGTGGGCGAAGGCTTCGTCGATCGCGCTCTTCGTGATCTCGTTGAACGTGACGCGCTGAATGCGATCATCCGGCAATCCGGCGTGCTCGACGATGTGCCAGGCAATGGCCTCGCCTTCACGATCGAGGTCGGTGGCGAGCCATACCTGGTCCGCCTTGCGGGCCGCATTCGTGAGGTGATCGAGCTCCTTCTTCCGATCGGTCAGGGGCTCGTACGTGGGTTCGAAGTCGCCGTCGACGTCGACGCCGAGCTTCTTCTTGGGCAGATCGCGGACATGGCCGTAGCTGGCCGTGACGTGATAGCCAGGGCCGAGATACCGTTCAATGGTCTTCGCCTTGGCCGGAGACTCGACGATCACGAGGTCTCCAGCGGCGCTCTTCTTTCGGGGCATTTGGTGAGGGAGTGTAGCACCGGCCCTCCGCTTGCCCGCCGTGGCGAGCCGGGAGCTCCGACCGTGGGTGCCGGGACGGCTTCGGGTCGATCGGGTCATTTGGGGCCAGCATGGCCGGTCCGAGTTTCTCGCGGCTTACCGCTCGCTCAATCGAGTGGAATTCGCGGGAACGGCGCCGCGCGTGTCACGTTCACGATGGATCGAGCGCTGCCGTGCAGGAGCTGCACGCGCGCGTGCAGCTCACGTGGCCGGCCGCTCGAAATATCGAGTGAACGACACCCACCAAGAACGTCCGGTGAACATCACTCGAATCATCGAGCGCCAAGGCCCATGGGGACGAGATTCACCCGGCCACACCACGCCCCAGCAACCGCCGGCGCCCCGCGCATCGCGACCACCGGCGCCCGACGACTCAGTCGGTGAAGTCCCAGGTGATGACGGTCCGGCCGGACACGGTCGCGATCCCGACACCCATGCGCCGAGCATTCGGGTTGAGGACATTCGCGATGTGGTTCCACTGTCCGGGGTACGGCTCGGCCATGAACTGCGCCTGGCACCAGTCCAGGGTGGCCTGCTCGCTCATGCCGACGTGGTAGCACTGGTTCTCGCCGGACCAGGAGAAGCCCACCCCGCCGGCCGCCAGCCGGCTCTCACGCGTGCTGCCGTTCGCACCGGTGTGGCTGAAGTACCCGTTGCGGGCCTGGTCCCACGCATGTGCGGATGCGACGGCCGAAACGGCGCCGTCCAGCACGACCGGGGCGAACCCGTACGCCGCACGCGCCGCGTTGACCTGGTTGAGGGCATACCCGGCGAGGCTCGACGCCGGCGCGGCGGCCGGGACGACCGGCGCGGCCGCGGGGGCGCTGCGAACGGTCGCTGCGGCCCGCGGTGCGGGCACCGGTGCCGCGGTGGTGGTGAACGTGAGCGACGCATCGACGCGGTTGCCGTCGGTGTCGCGCGCTCCCCCCTCGATTTCGACGGTGAACGTCTGCCCGCCGGCGAACGGCTGGTCGGGCGTGTACACGAGCTGCGTCGCCGCATCGTTCCAGTTGAGGTTTCCGCCGACGAGCTGACCCGTCGACGCGTCCCGCAGGCTGAATGCCGTGTTCGTGGCCTCGACCGCCATCGGCTGGCTGAACCAGATCTCGACCGTCGGCGGCTCGACATCCGAGGCATCAGCCTCCGGCTGGGTCTTCGTGACCTGGGCTCCGGGCTGGACGATGAAGGAGAAGTTGCCCTTGCCGTCGACGACGTTTCCGTCCGCGTCGTGAGACCCGATGACGCTGATCGTGTACCGCGACCCGGGCTCCAATCGACCCGAGGGACGGAACACGAGATCGTTCGACTCCCACTCGAGATCACCCTTCACCGACGGCGTGATCGCGAATCGCGACTCGACGTCGGCGCGATCCATCTCCGCCGAGAAGCTGACGCTGATCGAGCTCGTGGCGCTGACTTCGGTCGCCGTTCTGGTCGGCGGCAGCACTCCCGGCTCGGCCTCGGCGGCATCGGCTTCGAGTGCCGTGGCGGCCTTCACCTGGACATCGGCTCCGGGGCCGGCGTCCTCCGCGGACTCGACGAGGCGGACCTGGAAGTCGGTGACGCGCGGGGCTGGCTGCGTGGTGAACGCAAATCGGCGCGCGCTGCTCAGGGGCGTCCCGTCCGTGGCGGCCGCGTCACCGCCGACGACCACGAGGTACGTCTCGCCGGTGCGCCAGCGCGATTCGGGGGTGAGGGTGAGCTGGTCGAGATCGGCGCTCCACGTGGCCTCGACGCCGTCATCCGGCAGCACATGGAGTGCCGCTTCGACGGAGCCGGGGTTCATGGTGTCGTCGAATGCGACGGTGATGGGGGCGTCGGTCGCGACGGCGATACCGAGGTTCTGCGGCAGCAGGGAAACCGATGCAACGGGATCCGCCTCGGGGACGGCTCGCGTGACCGGTGCCTGCTGGCTGAACGCGATGATGAAGGTGAACGAGAGGGCGGCGATCGAGACTCGGGCGATGGCTCGATGGCTGCTCAGCAACTTGCCGAGCGACTCGAACAGGGCGGCAGCAGACGCTACGGTTCGGATCGGACGCAATACACAAACTCCATGGGGATTCGGGGCTCATCTGCGTTGGGCACGCTCAGATAAGCCGAGAGGCGGGGAGAAGGATAGCCCATGAGTACTGGGTCTGTCATACGGGTGCCGCCAGCCGCTTGGCGGCAAGCGTGACGTGGAACGTCGCCCCACCGTACGGATCGACGAGCCCGCGGGCCTCGAGCATCGCCAATGCGCTGGCCACCGACGCCGCCGGCTGACGGGTCCGGTCCACGAGCTCCTCGATGGACCCCGGGCGCTCGAGCAGATGGCGAAGGACGACGCCCTCCACCTCCGAGAGCGCCGCGACGGTCGGTGGACGAAGCCCGCGCGCGAGGCCGATCTGGTGCATCAGCGACGCCGATGACGTGACCATCACGGCGTGCTGATCGGCGATGAGCCGATTGCATCCGCGCGACGACATGGCGTCGATCGGGCCGGGGACCGCGTAAACCTCGCGGCCGATCGCGCTCGCCGCCGACACGGTGAGCAGTGCGCCCGAATGGTCCGGCGCCTCGACCACCACCACGGCCTCGGCGAGCCCGGCGATGATCCGGTTGCGTCGCGCGAAATCGGGCCGTCCGATCGACGCGCCGACCGCGACCTCGGTCACGAGCGCGCCTCCCGCACGCACGATGTCCCGGGCCAATGCGCGATGTCGTGGCGGGTATACGCGATCGAGGGGTGACGGCAGCACTGCGATGCCGGCCGCATCGGCTGTGACGGTCGCCCGATGCGCCGCACCGTCGATGCCGAGGGCCAGCCCGGAGACGACGACCACGCCAGCCCGCGCCAGGTCATCCGCCACCTCCGTCGCCACGGTCAGGCCGTAGCCGGACGCGCGGCGGGTGCCCACGACGGCCACTGCCCGACGTCGAAACACGCCGTCCGGCCCGATGATGAAGAGCGTCGGCGGTCGAGGGTCGAGCGTTCGGAGCGCCGGGGGGTAGTCCTCGTCGAGGCCGGTCACGACTCGTCCTCCCACCTTCCGGGTCGCGGCTTCGAGGGCACGCGCGACCGCCCGCGGGTCGTCGCGGCTCGTGTCGGGGGCCGATGGCGATTGAGGCGTCCGGACCCCGGATCGATCCGCGTCCGGGTTCGACGCCCACGCCGCGACAGCCGAGCCGTGCTGCGCCACGAGCCGGGCGAATCCGGCCGGCCCGATGCCGGGCAGCAATGAGAGGGCAATCCACGCTTCACGCTCGCTGATGCGACCCTGTCCGGCGGCGGCCCGCCCGGGCTCTGCCCTACGTCCGACGCCGATCACTCGCGACCGTCCTTGGGCCGATGTGCGAGCGCCTCGTCCAGATGCTCATCGAGCACCTCATCGCACCCCGCCAGGTCGGCGATCGTGCGGGCAACGCGACCCGTGCGGTGCACGCGCCGCATCGACAGCCCCAGCTGGCGGGCGCGCACATCAAGCTGCGATGCGGCACGCGGGCTGAAGCCGGTGCGCGCGTCGAGGCGCGACGCGGGAAGGTCGGCGTTCGGCATGCCCTGGCGATCGACCTGACGTCGTGCCGCCGCGGCGACGCGCACGGCCACGTCGGCAGAGCGCTCGCTGATCCGGCCCTCGCTGGTCGGACTGACCGGACCCAGGGGGACGACGAGATCGAGGCGGTCGCGCATCGGCCCGGACAGCCGAGCCTGGTATCGACGACGGGTCCCATCCTCGCAGGTGCAGATTCGCCCGCTCGTCCCGAACCAGCCGCAGGGACAGGGGTTGAAGGCGGCGAGGAGCATGAACCGAGCGGGCAACGCGAGGACACGCTCGACCCGGGCGATGGTGACGGCACCGGCGTCGAGCGGCCCGCGCAGCGCATCGAGCGCGTCGGCTCGGAACTGGAGGGCCTCGTCGAGGAAGAGGGCGCCGCGATGAGCCAGGCTCACCTCTCCCGGTCGAACGCGGGGTCCGCCACCGACGAGCGCCTGCATCGAGATCGTGTGATGCGGAGCACGGAACGGACGGCGGCGGGGCATGAGGGGTCCGCGGTCTGCCGCTCCAGCGACGGAACGAATTCTGCTCACCTCGGCGGCCTCGGCCTCCTCGAGTGGTGGAAGGATTCCGGCGGCCGCACGCGACAGCAGAGTCTTGCCGACGCCCGGTGGACCGGTGAATGCGAGGTTGTGGCGTCCGGCGACCGCGATCTCGAGCGTCCTGCGACCGACGGCGTGTCCGATCACCGAAGCGAGATCCGGGACGTCCTCAGGCACCCCCTCATCGAGTCGCGCCGGGGCGCCGGCGACCGCGATCGTCTCGACTCCTGCCAGATGACGGACGACCTGCCCGAGGTCATGAGCGCCGCGCACGCAGATGCCGACGACGGCCGATCCCTCTGCCGCGGCATCGGCCGGAACGATCGCCTCGCGAGCACCTGCGGCGTTGGCGGCCGAAACCAATGCCATCACGCCCGGAACCGCTCGCAGCGACCCGTCCAGTGCCAGCTCACCGATGAGGGCCGTGCCATGCAGCCGATCTGCATCGAGCTGGCCCGACGCGACGAGGACGCCGACGGCCATGGCGAGGTCGTGACCCGTGCCCTCCTTCGGGAGATCGGCCGGGGCGAGCTGTGCCCTAAGGGGTATGAACCCGGGACGGTCATTCTCCGGTGAGCCATTCCTCATCGACGCAGATCGGCGCAGGTTGGCGGTCGATCTCGCGGCCATCCTCCGTGTGAGCGACCATGTCGGCGCGGGTACACCCGCCTTCGCCGATCATACGGTTCTCTGTGTTGCGCGGCTCCCACTTCAGACATGCGGTGGCAGCCACCGCGAACATCCCGAGCAGCGCACCAATCGCGAGCGCTTCCGGCCCATGCGGCGACGGTAGCTGAAGCCTGTGCTGGTCTCCCCGGGGTGATCGAATGCCGCTTCCGCGCGTCGTCGTCCCATTGGCCGGGGCAACCTAATGACTGAGGGGTATCGCCGTGGGGTTGTGGCACTTGTCGCGTAGGCGCATCGTCTCAGTGTCATGAGGTCGTGGAGTCTGTGCTCGGCGTGTGCCCTGTTGCTCGCTGCGTGCAGCCTTCCCCCAAGCCCATCTCCGACGCCCGTTCCGACTGGCTCAGCGCCTCCGTCGCGACTGCTCGCGCCGGCCCCGCCCCAGGCGGTCCAGGCAGCACTGGGCCAGGCGGGAATTACCTTCGTACCGCTGACGCAGGGTGAGCTTGCGAACGTCCGGGTACCTCGCAACGAAGCGGAGCCGACGGCGCTTGCGAGCCGGGGATCTGGCTATGGCTCCGATGGCGAGTTGGTTGTCTGGAAGAAGGTCGGCTGTGTGTTCCTCGGCATGTACACCGCGCCCCCGATGCCAACCCATGGCGACCCCTACGTCCCACACCCGTTCCCGCCTATCTGGTCCAAGTCCTAGCTGACCCCATACCCGAGTTCCCGATGATGAACTTCGGGGTCGTGGTGGTCGACGCCGCGACAGGCGAGCTCAAGACCCAGTTCGGTGGAGGGGCTCGAGCGCCCGACGGCCTGATGGGAACGACCTGCGGGGTCACCCCGTAGTGGCTAAGCCCTGGCAGGGCTGCCGGGGCGAATGCCACTGCCAAGTTATGCACCATCGCGCTCGTTGCCTAGGCGGAGCGTGAACTGAGGTTTCCC
>JBPCOK010000077.1:0-8274 GCA_051000335.1 Candidatus Limnocylindria bacterium
GTAAGCCTACCGGCAGGCGCGGCGACGTTCCCACATTCCCGCGCAGCCGAAAAGACCTCATTTCGGTTCGGTGCGGTCGACCTAGGAGGAGGCTCAACTCGCGTCAAGAGGTCACCTACCCATACGCGACAATTGGGCGAACCCTACCTTCCCGAACATCACACTGACACGCTTCGTGCGATTGCCTTTCGGTGGGACACCTGGCGATCGCAGAGGTGGCTCGTCAGGGCGGCTACGCGACCCGCACGCGCCCACCGCAGCTGTGGAGTCCCCCACGGCGTTCGGATGGCCGCGATTTCGACGTCCGTTGGAAGTCAGGAGCTGTCGCGAATCACACTAACAACCGTTTAGTGGAACATTCGCGGGCGGCGCGCACGCGAGGAGTGTCCCCCTGAGTGGTGGGAATTGAGCAAGAGCCTCACTGCTGAGTAAGCGGGCAGGGATGGGGCCATCGGTGTGATTCTCAGCGTGTTCCGCCCAAGGATCACGAAGGAGACGGTCTACGAAGAAGGAAGCACCACCTTCACCGATGAGTTCAACGAGTTCACGGCCTCGGTAGGCTTCGGAGACGGAGCGGGGCTGGAGGCGTTCGTGCGGGGCCGGGTCGAGCTGGTCGTACCGCCCGATCTCCACCTGCTTGAGCAGCCGTCAGGGGTCCTTGTCCAAGGGGAATTCCACCGAGTCAGCCCGCCCATCCAGATATGGGTCAGCGGACCGCGCGACTTGCCAGACCAGCCCAGCGGCAGCGAGTCGGCGCGAGAGTGGCTCGTGAGGACCGGGTGGCTGCCACAGGCGGGCAACGGCGGGGTCACGACGACGAGCGGCGAAAGTGAAGCCGAAATTCTCCTCCCGCAGGGTCGCGCGTACCGTGCTGCGGTGACCGCTGACTCCGGGACCGAAGCGGCAAGTCGGGTGATCGTCTACGCGATCTCTACGTCGAAGGGCGTCGCGGTCTTGCAGATTCTGGGCGATCCCGAAACCGTTCAGGCTCGCGCCGCCCACCTGAACCTCGTCCCGTTGCTCGTCACCTTCAACGATTGACCGCGGGTGGGCGAGTCTCTAGGTCGAGCTTGAGACTGACCTAGAGACACTGGCGGACAGGGGTCGTCGTGCCGTCGCTGGAGATGCTCTCGGGCCGCTCGAAGGAGGAGTACGCCAAGGAGGTCCAGTCCGGCGCCGATGCCCCGGAAGCTTCGGACCAGCCCACACCGATCACGAGCGCGCAGGCGGATGGTGGGTCAGGCGTCCTCGGCGGAGAGGTCCTTGTCCTCCATCTCCCACGCATGATCGAGCGTGTGGAAGGCCGAGTGTCGGATGAGGAACGGCAGCGACCATGACCGCATGCGCCGGGCGACCTCGCCCGCGTTGTACGCGCGCATGGCCCCGACATAAGCCTTGCGATGCCGGCGCAGCCCGTCCGGCGTGAGCGCCGCCTCCTCTGGTATCCGCAAACCCACCTGTTTCGCGAAGTCCTCGCTCTCGGTCCGGATCGTGTGGCGGATGATCTGGTCGCGGTCGCGTCCTCCGCCGCGCGGACCCTTGCGCATATCTGGCGAGACCCGTGCTGCGACACCGTCGAAGAATGCCCAGCAGGCCAATAGCAGCATGATCCCACGCTCAAGCTCCGCCTCGCTCATCGGTTCCTGCTCGGCAGCGGCGGGGGAGAAGGAGATCCCCCAGAAATCTGTCGAGCCCGTACCGACGTTGTCCTCGACGACCTCGAGCGGCCCAGCGGCCTCGAACTCGCGCGACATTCCGGCGAGGCTCGCGACCGGCCGGTAGCGCTCCCGATATGACTCGAGCGCCTCCAGGGCAAGCTCGGCGCTCTTCGCACCCCGGCTCCACCCGGGCCAATCGAGGCAGAAGGCCACCGACCGCTTTTCCTTGGGCCCGTGTTGGATGACGGTGCGGACAGCCACGCCTCATTGGGGCATGGGGGAGTCGTCTCCCGCCCAGAAGGTCGTAGAGTCCTTTGGTGACTGCGCCCATCGTCTTGCGTGCTGCGGATCTCATCGCCGAGCTGCCGGAGGGCATGTCGGAGGACATTCATTTCACCGAGGCGCTGGCCGCGTCCGTCATCGGCCACGCGAGCGAGCCGGGAGACCTCGTGCTCGACCCCTTCGCCGGCTACGGGACGGTCCTGGCGGTGGCGGAGCGGATTGGACGCCGGGCGATCGGCATCGAGCTCATGCCAGTGCATTTCGAGATCGCTCGACGGCGAGCTGGGACTGCCAGGCTGATCCTGGGGGACGCCAGGGAGCTGTCCCGGCTGGTGGATGAACCGGTCGATCTCGTGCTGACCTCGCCGCCGTACATGACGGGCATGGACCACCGCGAGAATCCCCTGACCGGCTACGCGAGCTTCGACGGCGACTACCGCCACTACCTGGACGAGCTCGGTTCGATCTTCGAACAGGTCGCGACGGTCCTGCGGCCGGGCGGCCAGCTCGTGGTCAACGTGGCGAACGTGGTCGCGACCGACGGGAGGGTGACGCCGCTGGCGAGCGACATGGCCGGCATCATCGACCAGCACCTGCCGTTGCTCGGCGTGACGACGCTGCACTGGGACGAGCCACCGGCCGGTCTGGACGGCGACTACCTGCTCTGGTTCGCTCGGCCCGACGCTTGAGAACGCCACGAACGGCGCTGGCCGGGGCATGGTGAGCCGATGCGTCGGGGTGGATCGCGATAATCAGAAGGTGCACCTGGACTCTCGGACCAGGTGCACCTCCATGACGAGCGGACGCTACATCAGCCCGACGATGTGTCCCTCGGGATCGGCGAAGAGCGCGATCGTCGTCTCGGGCGCGACCTCCGTAAGGGGCATGATCACCTTCCCGCCGCGCTCCTCCACGCGCTGAAGGGTTGCGGCCGCGTCATCGGTCGCGACGTAGAAGGTCACGTGACCGGATCCGCCGTTCGGCGTGGCGCCGAAGCCGCCGGTCAGCTCGCCCTGGCGCAGCATGCCGTAGCCACCGGGGTTGTTCGTGTCGAGGTCCCACTCGAAGACCTCGCGATAGAACTTCTGGATCGCGTCTCCGTCCTTGCCGACGACCTCGACGTGGACGACCTTGGCTGTCATGGGTGGACTCCTCTCAGTGGTGGGATGTGGATACGTCTTCACCCATGCGACGATCGTCCTCGCCCGATTTCGACAGTCCCGACCACGTCTATACTTGCGGCCCGCGAACAGCCATGCAGCGTGCTGGCGCGCCCAGCCGAGGGACCATGACCGCCGAATACCCCTACAACGGACGGCTGAGCCGATGGGAGGAGGTCGCGTCCGGCCTCGCCATCGTCGGCGTGCAGTCGCTCGGCGAGCCCTTCGAGTTTCAGCCTGGGCAGTACGCCACCCTGGGGCTCATGGGTCCGGAGAAGCTCATCCAGCGCCCGATGAGCATCTCATCCTCCGCCGATGACCTCAGCGAGTACGAGTTTTTCATCCGGCGGGTAGATGTCGGTGGGCTGACGCCGCTGCTCTGGGAGCGATCCGTCGGCGACCCGATCAACATTAAGGGGCCGAAGGGCAAGTTCGTGCTCCAGGACGACGATCGGACCTGCCTGTTCGTGGCGTCGGGCACGGGATTGGCGCCCTTCATGAGCATGATCGACACGCTCCGCGCCCGCGGCCAGAGCCGGGATATCGTCCTGCTCCACGGCGTGAGCCACGAGTACGACCTGGCCTGGCGCGAGGAGCTCTCCGAGCTTGCCAACGGCAGCGGCTTTCCGCTGCGCTACGTGGGCACCATCTCGCGACCGCGGGGATCGCCGGACTGGAAAGGCGCCACGGGGCGCGTCGAGGCGAACGTGTCGGAGCAGCTCGACGACCACGGCCTGACCGCGGAGAACACGACGATCTACCTGTGCGGCAACCCCGACATGGTCAGCGCCGTCGAGGAGATCGCCGCCAGCCGTGGCTTTGCGCCGGAGCAGGTGCGCAAGGAGCTCTACTGGCCCAAGGGCCGGAAGCACTGACCCCGCGACGATGAGCGATCGGTTCTACCTCACCACCGCGATCTTCTACCCGAGCGAGCGCCCGGCGCTGCATTCGATGTTCGAGGCCATCGGCGCCGATGCCATCGCCCGGTACTCCCGACTCATGGGGAGCGAGACGCGGTTCCTCACCGGCCTCGACGAGCATTCCGCCAACGTCGAGCGCGACGCCCGTGAGAAGGGGATCGATCCCCATGACCTCATCGACCCGTGGGCGGCCACCTGGCAGGCGACCTTCGAGCGCTTCGGGATCAGCGCGGATCGCTTCATTCGCACCACGGATCCCGACCACGCCGCCGCCTCGGTCGAGATGGTGCGCCGCGCGCAGGCCGCGGGCGACGTGTACGAGGGCACGTACTCGGGTTGGTACTGCACCGGGTGCAACGAGTTCAAGACCGACCAGCAGCTCGTCAATGGACGCTGCCCCGACCATCCCACGCTCGACCCCCAGTGGCTGGAGGAGAACAACTACTTCTTCCGCCTCAGTGCCTACCAGGAGCGCCTCGAGCGCCTGTACGCCGACAATCCATCGTTCTGCGAGCCCGAGCATTTTCGCAACGAGGTGCTCGGCTGGCTGCGCGACGGGCTTCGCGACTTCAGCATCAGCCGGTCCGGCACGACCTGGGGCATCCCGTTCCCCGGCGACGAGCAGCACCGCATCTACGTGTGGTTCGACGCGCTGACCAACTACCTGACCGGCGCCGGCTTCATGAGTGACGACGGGGAATTCGCGAAATGGTGGCCGGCCGACCTCCACGTCATCGGCAAGAACATCACGCGCTTCCACTGCCTCTACTGGCCGGCCATGCTGATGAGCGCCGGCCTGCCTCTCCCGACGCAGGTCTTCGCGCACGGGTTCATGCTCGACCGTGGCGGGCAGCGCATGAGCAAGACGACCGGCAACACGCACGATCCCGATGCCGCCGCCGATACCTTCGGCGTGGACGGCGTCCGCTATGTCGTGCTGCGCGAGGTCCCCTTTGACCGCGATGCCGACGTCACTTACGACGGCTTCGTGCGCCGATACAACGCCGACCTGGCCAATGACCTCGGAAATCTCGTCAATCGCACGGTGAGCATGAGCCGCCGATACCTCGACGGCCGGCTCCCTCTGGTCGCCGATGCGATCGAGGCGGCCGACGTCGAGATCCGGGCAGCCGCCGAGCAGGCGATCGCGGCCTACCACGCGGCGATGGAGCAGCGGCATCTCGACGAGGCGCTCGCGGCCGTGATGCGCCTCGCCGGCGCCGCGAACGGCTATGCCGAGGGGCAGGCGCCGTGGGCGCTCAATAAGGCGGGGGAGACCCAACGCGTCGGTGCGGTGCTGGCCGTCATGGCTGAAACGTGCCGGATTCTCGGCCATCTGCTCGCGCCGTTCACGCCGACCGGCGCGCGGGCCATCCTGGACCAGCTCGGGGCGAACGTCCCGTACGACGATCGTGGAACGGGCGGACCGGGGTTCGACGAGATCCTGCCGTGGGGGTCCGTCGATGGCGGACTCGAGACCGGCTCGGCGAGTCCCATCTTCCCGCGCATCGAGGCGGAGGGTCTGAGCTGAGCCGACGGAATCGGCCCGAATGGCTCCCGGGGCTGATCGACTCGCACTGTCACCTGCAGCACGAGCGCTTTGATGCGGATCGCGACGAGGTGATCGACCGTGCCGTAGGGGCGGGGATCGAGCGCATCATGGTGCCCGGATGGGACGTCCGCTCATCCGTCCTGGCCCTGGAACTGGCCGAGCGACACAGGCCGCTCATCCACGCCGCTGTCGGCGTTCATCCACACCACGCCGCCGGGATGGACGAACGCGGCTGGCGCGAGCTCGAGGGCCTGGCCGCGGAACCGCGCTGCTCGGCCATCGGCGAGATCGGGCTCGACTTCTTCCGGAACCTGTCAGCGCCCGACGTCCAGGCGGAGGTCCTGGAGCGGCAGCTCGACATCGCGACGGAGCGTGATCTCCCGATCCTCGTGCATGACCGGGACGCCCACGCCCAGATCACCGGCGCGCTCGAGGGTTGGGTGGGGCGCCCGTCCGCGACGGCTCGCGGGGTCCTCCACGCGTACTCCGGCGATGCGGAGATGGCCGCAACGCTCTCCGGTCGGGGATTCCTTCTTAGCTTCGCGCTGCCGGTCACGTTCCGCAGCGCCGGCGGGCCGCGGTCGGCTGCCGCGCGCATCGGATCCGATGCGTTCCTCGTCGAGACCGATGCGCCGTATCTCGGATCGGATGCCTCCGGGCGGAACGAGCCGACCACGGCACTGCGTGTCGCGAGTGAGCTCGCGGCGCTGCGGGGAGTGGACATCGCGACCGTAGTCGCGGATGTTCGCCGAGCCTACGATCGCCTGATCGTTCACTGATCGAGCGCTCGGCCACCGGGCGATGACGGGTTTGGCATGCAGGTTGCTCACTGCGAGGCGGCGGTGATGGCCACTGCCCACGACTTCGAAGGAGGAGGACCCACCCGATGGGCCAGGTCAACGTCAACACGCCCGGTGGCGGTACTGCTGGCGAGCCCGCCGGCAGCAGCGGCGCGGGATTCATCCTCGGGATCATCATCGCGATTATCGTGATTGCAGTGCTCGTCTACGTGCTGGTGCTCGCCCCGGGCAACGGTGGGGGCGGCGGTGACGGCGGGAACGGCGGCGAGGACCCGGTGCCCAGCGCCCTCATGTTCAGCCATCGCGCCTGATCGGCATGTCGCTTGATCCGAGCGGCAACATGCCCCGGCACCGCGCCGGGGCATCTTCGCGTCGGATCGCCTTGACACCCGCCTTCCGCCGGTGCTACCTTGCCACTTAGCACTCTCGTCGGTTGAGTGCCAGTCCCACGGTCGCATCGGCCGCCCTGGCATTCCCGCGGAGCGCACCTCAGAACGCATGAACGCGCACCGGATTCCGCACGCAAGGAGGCATAACGCACACATGACCAGCACGGTCGGCGGCACGGCGACCCAGCTCAAGCCCCTGGGTGATCGCCTCGTCGTCAAGCCCACCCCCCGCGATGAGATGACCAAGAGCGGCATCGTCCTGCCGGATACGGCCAAGGAGCGCCCCCAGGAAGGCACGATCGTCTCGGTCGGGCCAGGCCGCACCCTGGACGACGGCAAGCGCGAGGAGATGGAAGTCAAGGAGGGCGAGAAGGTCCTCTTCCAGAAGTATGCGGGCACGGAGTTCAAGCTGGACGATGAGGACCTCCTGATCCTCTCCCAGAAGGACATCCTGGCCGTCATCGCATAACGACAGGCACCAACAATCACCTTCGCCGCGCGCTGTCGCGGCGATCCACCGAGGAGGATGAGACAGAACCGTGGCGAAGCAGCTGCTGTTCGAGGAAGAGGCGCGTCGCTCCCTGAAGCGCGGCGTGGACAAGATGGCCGATGCCGTCAAGGTCACGCTCGGGCCAAAGGGCCGATACGCTCTGCTCGACAAGAAATTCGGCGCACCGACGATCACAAACGACGGTGTGACCATCGCACGCGACATCGAACTGGAGGATCCCTACGAGAACATGGGCGCCCAGCTGCTCGAGGAGGTCGCCACCAAGACGAACGACGTGGCCGGTGACGGCACCACCACGAGCATCGTCCTGGCCCAGGCCATCATCACCGAGGGCCTGAAGAACGTGACCGCCGGCGCCAGCCCGATGGGCCTGAAGCGCGGACTCGAGAAGGGCGTTGCCGCCATCGTCGAGGAGATCAAGCGGCTGTCGAAGCCGGTCGAGACGACCGACGACATCGCGCACATCGCCGCGATCAGCGCGCGGGACACCGAGATCGGCCAGATGATCGCCGATGTCATGGACAAGGTCGGCAAGGACGGCGTCGTCACCGTCGAGGAGTCGCAGGGCCTGAAGCTCGACAAGGAGTACGTCGAGGGGATGCAGCTCGACCGCGGCTACCTCTCCGCGTACATGGTCACCTCGACCGACGGCGGCAAGATGGAGGCATCGCTCGATCAGCCGTTCGTGCTCGTCACGGACAAGAAGATCAGCGCGGTCGCCGATATCCTTCCTACGCTCGAGAAGACGGTCTCGACCGGCAAGCCGCTCCTCATCATCGCCGAGGACGTCGACGGTGAGGCGCTCGCCACGCTGGTCGTCAACAAGCTGCGCGGCACGATCAACGTGCTCGCGGTCAAGGCCCCGGGCTTCGGCGATCGCCGCAAGGCCATGCTCGAGGACATCGCCACCCTGACCGGTGCGCGGGTCATCAGCGAGGAAGTCGGCCGCAAGCTCGACAGCGTGCAGCTCGAGGACCTGGGCCAGGCGCGGCGCGTCACGGC
>JBPCOK010000087.1:0-6551 GCA_051000335.1 Candidatus Limnocylindria bacterium
AACCCCGGAATGCGACCTCGTCGGTCACAACGCCAACCGGATTGGCGCCCAGCTTGGACATCCGGCCCGAGCAGCGACCGATCGAGGTCCGGCCCTACATGCTCGGTTCGTAGGACGGATCGAAGTACTTCGCGGGGTTCTCGTCGAAGTCGAGCTTGCAGCCCTTGCCGCAGAAGTAGTAGGTCTCGCCGTCGTGCTCGGCCGTCAGGCCCTGGGCCGATGCGATCTCACGATTCACGTCCATGCCGCACACCGGATCCTTGGCCGCAGCCATCTCGAGCTCGTTCATGGGTTGCGTCTCCATCTGTTGAGGGTCAGGCGGCGCGGAAGGCCCGCAGCCGCAGGGAGTTGGTGACGACGCTGACGCTCGAGAGCGCCATGGCGCCGGCCGCCAGTGCCGGATTCAGCAGGAGCCCTGCCAGCGGGAAGAGGAGGCCGGCCGCCACGGGGATCAGGAGGATGTTGTAGCCGAACGCCCATCCCAGGTTCTGACGGATCGTGCGCATCGTGGCGCGCGAGAGCCGAACCGCCGTCGGCACGCCGCCGAGGTCGTCGCCGACGAGCGTGACGTCGGAGGCCTCCAGGGCCACGTCGGCGCCGGTGCCGATCGCGATCCCGAGGTCCGCCTGGGCCAGCGCCGGTGCGTCGTTCACGCCGTCGCCGACCATGGCCACGATGCCACCGGCTTCCTGGAGCTCGGAGACGCGCGCCGCCTTGTCACCTGGCATGACCTCGGCCAGGATCCGATCCGCCGGAATGCCGACCTCGGCGCCGATGGCATTGGCGGTGGCGCGCCGGTCGCCGCTGATCATCCACACGTCGAGTCCGGCCGCCTGGAGCCGCGCGATGGCGGACGCCGATGCCGGCTTGACCGTATCGGCCAGGCCGATGGCGCCGACGAGCTTCCCGTCACGGGCCACGAACACGCCCGATGCCTCGCCGATGTCGAGCGCGTCGGAGTCGGATAGCGGAACACCGGCCCCGGCCAGGAAGGCGGGCGTGCCGGCCAGAACGGTATGGGCGTCGATCGTGCCGCGCACGCCGCGCCCGGCGACCGACTCGAAGTCCGCCGGCTCACCGATCGGGATCTCCAACGATTCGGCATGGCGAACGATCGCCTCGGCCAGGGGATGTTCGCTGCCGCGCTCGAGCGTGGCCGTGATGCGCAGCAGGTCGGACTCCGCGACGCCCGGCATTGGCCGCACGACGGTCACCGCGGGCTCGCCGCGGGTGATGGTGCCGGTCTTGTCGAGGACGACGGTCGTGATGCGCTGCGCGTGCTCGAGCGCGGCGCCATCGCGGATGAGGATTCCGTTCTCGGCGCCCTTGCCGGTGCCGACCATGATCGCGGTCGGCGTGGCGAGGCCCATGGCGCACGGGCAGGCGATGATGAGGACCGCGATCGCACTGGTCAGCGCGTAGGTGGTCTTCGGCTCGGGGCCGAAGACCATCCAGGCCGCGAAGGTCAGTGCCGCGATCACGATGACCGCCGGCACGAACCAGCCGGTCACACGATCCGCGACGCGCTGAATCGGCGCCTTGGAGCCCTGGGCGCGCTCGACGAGGGTCACGATCTGGGCCAGGGTCGTGTCGCGGCCGATGCGCTCCGCGCGCATGACGAACGAGCCGCTGGAGTTGATGGTCGCCCCGATGGCCCGGTCGCCGACCTGCTTCTCGACCGGCAGCGACTCGCCGGTGAGCATCGACTCGTCCACGGCCGACGCGCCGTCGATCAGCACGCCGTCGACCGGCACGCGGTCGCCCGGCCGGACCCGGACAAGATCGCCGACCACGACCTGGTCGACGGGGATCTCGCGCTCGCCGCCCTCGCGCAGGACGCGGGCGGTGTCAGGACGGAGCTTGAGAAGCGCCTTCACGGCGCCCGCGGCCTGGCCCTTGGCGCGGGCCTCGAGCCAGCGGCCGAAGAGGATGAGGCCGATGATGATCGCCGCGGAGTCGAAGTAGGTCTCGTGGCCCAGTCCGGAGCGCATGACGACGTCCGGGAGAAGCGTCACGAAGACCGAGTAGCCGTAGGCCGCCAGCGTGCCCATGGCGACGAGCGTGTTCATGTTCGCCTCGAAGTGGCGCGCGCCGCGCAGGGCGGCCACCAGGAATCGGCGCCCGTACACGAACTGGACGATCGTGGCGGGGATGAGGAACCAACGGTTGATGTCGACCATCGGCCATGGCGTGCCGCCCGGCCAGAACATGATCGCCATCATCGTGACGCCGACGGCGAGGGAGACGAGTGCGCCGGTCAGCAGCTCGCGACGCTCGGTGGCACGTTCGGCCTCGTCCGCGGCTTCGGCCGCCTCGACGCCACCGGCCGCCGACGCATCGGCGCTGTCGCGTCCGACCTCGTACCCGGCCGCCTCAATGGTCGACACGATGCGCCCCCGATCGATGAGCGCCGGGTCGAACTGGACCGTGGCGCGTTCGGTAGCGAGGTTGACGGTTGCGACCGACACTCCATCGGCCTTGTTGAGGTGGCGCTCGATGCGGTTCACGCAGCTGGCGCAGGTCATGCCCACGACGGGCAGGCTGATCTCGGTCATCGGGTCGGCAGTCTGGGTGGTCACATCCTTCAGTATACTCATGGGGAGTATCCGTAGCAAGGCGAAGGCACCACCCGGCACCTCCCTTGCAACATCGGCCGACACCACGCGTATTCGGATGCGAATCTTGCCATCAGCTGAAGACCAGATCGGTTCTGGCGATCCTCCTCCCGCCGTCGGCGACCCTCCTCCCGCCGTCGGGGAAGGATCGACTCCGGCCGTTTTCGTGGTAGACGATGATCCGAGCACGCTCGAGCTGCTGTGCGAGGTCGCGCGTGAGGCCGGCTGGGAGGCGTATCCCTTCCGACGGCTCGTGGACGTGCGCGCCTCGCTCAATCGATCGCGACCGACGCTGCTCATCCTGGATGACGACCTCCCCGACGGCCGCGGTGGCGACCTCGTCCGCGAGCTGCGGCACGACGAGCGCATGGCCGACACGCCGATGCTCGTGTGCACGGCGGCCCATCCACGCCGGCAAGCGGAGATCGGGTCGTGGGCGCCGGTCGTCTCGAAGCCATTCAGGCTCGCGGAGATCGACGCGGTTCTGGACGCGGCTGCGCGCCCGCATCGGCGGAACGACATCCCTGGCGGCCGGGCAGGGTAGGCTGCGCGGGTGCGCGCCCTCATCCTCACCAACGAGTTCCCGCCGTCGATCTACGGGGGTGCCGGCGTCCACGTCGACGAGCTGACGCGACACCTCCGAACCCTCATCGAGCTCGACGTGCGCACGTTCGGCGATCAGGCCGCCGATGACCCGGGCTGGCGCGTGAAGGGCTACCCGGTCGCCCACGACCTCGCGACGGCCGACGACCGCCTGCGCCCGATGCTATCCGCCCTGTCGCGTGACCTCGGCATGGTCGCGGATCCCGTCGTGGCCGATGTCGTCCATGTCCATACCTGGTACACGCACCTCGCCGGCATGCTGACGCGCCTCGCCTATGGGATCCCCCTGGTGCTCACGGTCCATTCGCTCGAGCCGCTGCGGCCCTGGAAGCGCGAGCAGCTCGGTGGCGGATACGATGTGAGCTCGTGGATCGAACGAACCGCCATCGAGTCGGCCGACGCGGTCGTCGCCGTCAGCGAGGGAACCCGGCGGGACGTCCAGCGCCTCTTCGACGTCGCACCCGAGCGCATCCACGTCATCCACAACGGGATCGACCCAGAGTTCTACCGTCCGGAGCCTGGGACCGAGGCGCTCGAACGTCGCGGCGTCGATCCCGGCGTCCCGTACGTCCTCTTCGTCGGGCGCATCACGCGCCAGAAGGGGATCGTGCATCTCGTCCGCGCGATCCAGCACCTGGACCCAGGGATCGGGGTGGTGCTGTGCGCCGGACAGCCCGACACCCTGGAGATCGGTCGCGAGATGGAAGAGGGCGTGCGCGAGGCGCAGGCGGAGCGGGACAATGTCGTCTGGATCGGCGAGATGGTCAGCCGAACGGATGTCCGGCAGCTGTACAGCCATGCCGCCGTCTTCTGCTGCCCGTCCGTCTACGAGCCGTTCGGGATCATCAATCTCGAGGCTGCGGCCTGCGAGACGCCGGTCGTGGCGTCCGCGGTGGGCGGCATTCCCGAGGTCGTGGTGGACGGGGAGACCGGGCTGCTCGTGCCCGTTGAGCTCTCGATCGATGATCCGATGCTCCCCGTGGACCCCGATCGCTTCGAGCGCAACCTGGCCGGGGCCATCAACGCCCTCATGGCCGATGCCGGGACGCGGGAGGTCATGGGCCGTGCCGGGCGCAAGCGCGCCGTCGAGCATTTCAGCTGGGACGCGATCGCGCGCCAGACCGCAGACCTGTATCGGACGCTCATCGGCTGATCCGCGGGCCTGGGCGGGCGCCGGTCGCCAATGGCCTTGGCGCTATGACCGGCGGGGGCCTTGCTGTCAGTTGTCACGCCAACCAGGCGCGTCAAACCACCGATGAGCTCCGGTTTGCGGCAACCCATGCGTCGCGACGCCAACCACGTTGGCATCGGCGCACAAGGGACGTGCCGCGCAGCACTGCAGACCGGGCCGAATGCCGTACCCTTCATGAACGTCCCGCCGGGCCGCCAGGTCGCGGGGTCGCGCTCGAGAGGATCGTCCAGGTGTTGAACTGGCTGCGTCGGCGGTTCGGGTGGTTCGAACGGCGCTGGATTCCCGAGCCGTCGGAGCGGACGCGCCACGACGAGCGAGTGCGCAGTCGACTGGCGGACGACGAGCCGCCGACCCACGATCCCGAACAGGATGGCCCACCTCCCGAGACGGCGCGGGACTGACGTGCGAGGTACGGACCTCGTCCTTCGCGTCGAGGCCATCGCGATCTTCGTCGCGGGCGTGCTCCTCTTCCTCCAGCTCAACGGAAGCGCGCTGTGGCTGCTCCCGCTGCTCCTCGCCCCGGATCTGTCGATGTTGGGCTACCTGGGCGGCCCGCGGCTCGGCGCGCTGACCTACAACGCGGCGCACAACCTCGCCACGGCGCTGATCGTGCTGGGCGTGGGTTGGTTCGCCGCACTCGCGCCGGTGGCCCTGGCGGGTGCCATCCTGATCGCGCACGTGGGCATGGATCGATCGCTCGGCTACGGGCTCAAGCTTCCGACCGACTTCCGCGACACGCACCTGGGTCGCATCGGCCGATAATCAGCCGATGGACCTGACCCGAACGCCCATCACCCGTCGGCGGCTGCTCGTGGCGGGGGCTGGCGCGACAGCCGCGGGCCTGGCCGCGTGCGCCACGCCGATCCCCACGCTCTCCCCGAGTCCGAGCCGGACTGGGCAAACGTCTCCCACCGCCGCGCCGAGCCCGTCGATGAGCCCCGAGCCCACACCGGCACCCGCCGGCCTGACCCTGTACCGCGACGGCGCGCTGGCCGATGGCCGCTCGCCGACCCTCCAGCGCAACGTCTCGATCCTCGTGGATGGAGGCCGCATCACCTGGATCCGGCCATCAGGCGGGGAGGAAGACTCCGGAGGCGCGACCGTCGTCGACTGTGCCGGTGCCGTCTTCGTCCCGGGCATGGTCGACTGTCACAGCCACGTCACCGGGCCGGGTGGGGCCAACTGGATTGCCCGCTTCGACGACCCGCCCGAAGTCCTCGCCGCGGTCGCCGAGGACAACGGTCGGATCGGGCTGGCGGCCGGCGTGCGCTGGATGCGTGACGTCGGCTCGCCGATCGGCGTCGACCCGGTTGACGGCCGGGAACGCGCGTTGGCGCTCGGGATCCGTGACCGGTGGTCCGGGCGCGCAGATCGGCCCTACCTCCGCGCCGCCGGCTCGTGGATCTTCAAGGCCGGCGTCAACCCGATGCGGTCCGCGATCGAGGCTTCGAACGCCGACGAGCTCCTCGCCGGTGCGATCGGGCAGCTGGACGCGGGCGCGGATCTCGTGAAGCTCTATATGGATGGCCCCGATGTCGACGTCTCGCCGTGGACCGCGGCCGAGGTGGCACGCGTCGTCGAGGCTGCCCACGGCCGTGGCGCGAAGGTGGCGGCGCACTCCGGACGGCTGAACGGTGCGCGCGAGGCGGTGCTCGGCGGGGTGGACTCCATCGAGCACGGATTCGACATGGACGCGGGAGTGGCCGCCGAGATGGCGGGACGCGGCACGACCCTGGTGAGCACGCTGTCTGTGATGCGCTCCTGGCTCAGCTTCGGCCAGATTACGACCATGGACCGCTTCGCCGGAGAGACCGGTCGCGCATCGATCCACGCGCGCCTCGAGCAGGGCGAGGCATCCGTCCGTCTGGCTCGCGACGCCGGCGTGTCGATCGCCACCGGCAGCGACTTCGGCGGCGGGTCGCTGCGCGCCAACCAGCTCGCGTGGGAGGTGACGAGCCTGGTGGCCGCCGGTCTCGAGCCGATGGACGCGCTGGCCGCGGCGACGTGGCGCGGAGGCGAGCTCATGGGTGAGGCCGAGGCGGGGGTGATCCGCGAGGGCGGACCGGCCGATTTCTTCCTCGTCCACGGCGACCCGCTCTCGGATCCCGAGGCGCTGTGGCGGGTGTGGCGGACCGCGTGGG
>JBPCOK010000118.1:0-27891 GCA_051000335.1 Candidatus Limnocylindria bacterium
TCTTCCGCTTCGGCGCATCGAGCCTGCTCAACGATGTGCTCATGCAGATCCGCAAGGAGCGCACGGGCCGATACAGCGGCGGCGACTACTTCACGCTCGACTGACCCGATGCAGGTCGATCCGGGCACGATCGCGGTCTGGTCCGATCTCGGCTGCCCCTGGTCGCATGCCGTCGTCTGGCGCCTTCACGATGCCCGTCGACGTCTCGGCCTCGAGGGGCGGGTCGCGTTCGATCACCATGCCTTTCCGCTCGAGCTGTTCAACAGCGAGGGGACGCCGCGGCGGACCCTCGACGCGGAATGGCCGATCGCGCGCGAGCTCGCTCCCCGCGCCGGCTGGCAGGCGTGGTCGCGACCGGATCACGAATGGCCGATCACCATGCTCCCCGCGATGGAGGCCGTGCAGGCCGCGAAGCGACAATCGCTCGCCGCATCCGAGGATCTTGATCGCGGCCTGCGTCGCGCCTTCTTCGGCGAGAGCCGCTGCATCAGCCTGCGACACGTGATCCTCGAGGTCGCCAGCGAGTCGGACGGTCTCGACGTGGCGGCGCTCGCCGACGCGCTAGACCGTGGCACGGCGCGTCATCGGGTCCTGGATGACTGGTCGACCGCCCGAGGCGACGAGGTGCGCGGGTCGGCGCACCTGTTCCTGGCCGATGGCACGAACGAGCAGAACCCGGGGATCGGGATCGGCTGGAAAGATGGGACCTATACGATCGAGCGCGACGACCCGGCCGCGATCGACGACCTCGTCCGACGAGCCGCGACCCGCGAATCTCACGTCGACGACGCCTGACGCGTTTCCTCATCGTGCACCTGCCGCCGTTCGATCAGCTGATCGACGCCCACGCTCACGAGCTGCATCGGTTCCTCATCGGGCTCGTCGGGGCGATCGACGCGGAGGACTGCCTCCAGGAGACGTACATGTCCGCGCTGCGTGCCTATCCGAAGCTGGCGAATGCCGATCACCTGCGTGCGTGGCTCTACACGATCGCCCAGCGCAAGGCCACCGATGCGGTCCGACGCCGCGTCCGCCATCCCGAGGCTGAGCTGGACGGGCATGATCCGGCGGCGGCACCCGCGCCCGAGCCGCCCGATGATGGGGTCTGGCGGCAGGTTCGCGCCCTTCCCGCCAAGCAGCGCGTGGCCATCGTCCATCGCTTCGTCCTCGACCTCGCCTATGCCGACATCGGAGAGCGCATGGGAATCAGCGAGGCGGCGGCCCGGCAGAACGTGAGCACGGGCCTTCGACGCCTGCGACGGGAGGTGGCGGCATGACCGACGATCTCGAGCGACGGCTGGCTCAGCCACCCGCTGCATCACTTGACCTGGACGAGCTGAGAGCCGCGCTCGCGCAACGCGCGGCCGATGGTGGCCTGCTCGACGTTGCCTACGGCACGTATGACTCACCACTCGGTCCGTTGACCTTGGTGGTCACATCACGCGGCCTGGTGCGTCTCTCGTACGCGCACGAGGCGGTCGACGAACAGCTTGCCGAGATCGCCGGTCGCATCTCACCACGCATCCTGTTCGCGCCGGCAAGGACCGATGGTGTCCGCCGCCAGCTCGATGCCTACTTCGGCGGTACGCGCCACGACTTCGATGTCCCGGTTGACTGGCGCCTGGTTCGCGGCTTCGCCGGCGATGTCCTGCGTGCGACCGCACGCATTCCGTTCGGAGCTGTCTCCTCCTATCGCGAGGTCGCCACCGAGGCCGGCTCGCCGAACGCGTATCGGGCGGCGGGCAATGCGCTCGGCTCGAATCCCATCCCGATCGTGGTGCCCTGCCACCGCGTGCTCCATGCCGGCGGGGGGCTGGGCGGCTACACCGGCGGCATGGATCGCAAGCGCTACCTTCTGCGCCTCGAGGGCGTCCTTCAGGCGTAGCCGCCGGGCTGGTCCTGTTCGACCGGTCATAGTGGTATGCTACAACGATGTTGACCGTCCCAGAGGCAGCTCGCCGGCTGCGCCGCAATCCCGAGACCGTTCGCCGCTGGATTCGTGAAGGCCGGTTGCGTTCGACGAAGGTCGGCACGCAGCACATGGTGGAGGAGGCAGACCTCGATCAGGTGAGACCGGAAGCTCTCCTGTCAGCGCCGGATGGATGGTGGACCGAGACTCATACCGGAGAGCCGCTGCCCGATTTCATGTCCGTGCTGCGTCGACAGCGAACCGAGCACTGACGCCGATGCTGGTGGTCGACGCCAGCGTCGCGCTCTCGGCGGCGCTGACGCGTGATGGATTCGCGCGGATCGCGCACCAAGATCTGGTCGCCCCGCCATTGATGTGGTCGGAGGCCGTCTCCGCGTTGCGCGAGCACGCCTGGCGCGGCGACATCTCGGCAGCTCAAGCGGCTGCCAGCCTGGCGGCGCTCATGGGGGCGCCGATTCGAAAACGTGCGCCGCGGGGCCTGCACGCCGAGGCCTGGCGCATTGCGGAGCAGCTCGGATGGGCGAAAACGTACGACGCGGAGTACGTGGCCCTTGCCCGGCTGCTGAAGTGTCGCCTGCTCACGCGCGACGATCGGCTCCGGCGTGGCGCCGCGCGAGTGATCGAGAGCATCGGTCCGATGGAAATCTAACAGCCGATGAGAATGAGAGCGACAACCGTCATGGTCGGCGTCATGCGCTGAATGATGGTCCACTGCACGTGCCCGGCGGAACGACCGGTACCAATTCACGCCGGGCGTCCGTTGCGTTGCCGATCGGGCCTTTGAAGCGTCGTGATGCACGCTTGGTGTGATCTGGAACGGTCCATGCGGATCATCGTGGCGTACCCGGTTGCCTGGTGTGAATCGAGACCGTCCGTGGCGCACCGATCAGTCACGCGGCCAATGCTGCCGTCGCAGGTGCGATAGTCGAGGGCAATGACGCTCACCAGGAAGCCCGAAGGACGCCGCGTGCCGGCTCGCCGCGGGCGTATCGGGCCGCGGGCCATGCGCTCGACAGCAATCCGATTCCCATCGTGGTCCCGTGCCACCGCGTCCTGCACGCCGGTGGCGGGCTCGGCGGCTATAGCGGGGAATTGGATCGAAAGCCGTACCTGCTCAACCTCGAGGAAGCGTCATGAACGAGGCCACGCGGAACCGGGCAAGCCCGCGCCGCGTCGGAGGGGCAGACCACCCCATTCGTACGCGGAGCATCCTGACATGAATCTTCTTCTGACTCTCGCGCTGGCCGGCGTGCTCGTTGCCTGCGCAGCCGATACCCCGACCATCGCCGACCCGATCGCGTCGCCGGGTCCCGGCCGAGCGGCCGACGGCATCATCAACGTGACCCTCGGTCAGGCAACCGGCCCCGGCATCAGCGTCGCCGACGCCGTGAACCAGGCTGGCCAGGAGCCGTTGCTGGTCAACGGATCGCTCTTCGTCGATCCGGACGGAACGGTTCTGCTGTGCGGCGCCATCGCCGAGTCGTTCCCGCCGCAATGCGGCGGCACGCGTTTCGAGGTCCGCGGCCTCGATGTCGACAGCGTGCCTGATCTGGAGGAGACCCATGGCGTGCGCTGGGCCGAGGGTGTTCAGGTACTGGGCACCGTTGCACTGGTCGAAGGCTGACTTTTCACTGACCGGCAGGTGCTAGCGTATCCTCAGGAGCTTGACGGCGACTCCGCCCGCGATGGATCTCGGGTCTGACACCCCCAGCGCGCTGCGTGGGATATGTCCCTTCGATTTGTCGGTAAGTGGAACGCCTGGACCGTCTTGGAGCGACTGTCGGGCGCCATCCATGCCGATGAATCGTAGAGGCTGCGCGCGAGTCTATCGCCGAGCGTCGATCCATACATCGGCGGCGTCGGGCCACAGTGCGATAATCACACCCGATGACCCTTACCAAGAAGCTTGAGTCCCGTCCGGCACCAAACTCGTGGGGCCTCTCCGCCGGCGACAGTCCGTGGGAGTACGCGCCGGCCCCCGAGTCGACCGACCACGTGCGGATCGAGCGCGAGTACGGACTCTTCATCGGCAACCAGTCGGTGCGGTCGAAGCCGCGCAAGACCTTCACCGTCATCAACCCGGCGACCGAGGAGCCGCTGGCCAGGGTCGCTCACGCCTCGAAGGCGGACGTGAATCGGGCGGTGGGTGCGGCCCACGAGGCGCATCGGTCCAGCTGGTCGAAGCTGCCGGGGCGCGAGCGTGCGAAGTACCTGTACCGGATCGCCCGCATCATGCAGGAGCGCAGTCGGGAGTTCGCGGTCGTCGAGAGCATGAACTCCGGGAAGCCGATCAAGGAGTCACGCGACGTCGACGTGCCACTCGCCGCGGCCCACTTCTTCTACTACGCCGGTTGGGCCGATAAGCTCGAGTACGCATTCCCGAACCGCGATCCGCGCTCGCTGGGCGTCGCGGCCCAGGTCATCCCGTGGAACTTCCCGCTCCTCATGCTGGCCTGGAAGATCGCGCCAGCCCTGGCGGCGGGCAACACCGTCGTGCTCAAGCCCGCGTCCACCACGCCGCTGACCGCCTACCTGTTCGCCGATGTCGTACGCCAGGCCGATCTTCCCCCGGGAGTGGTCAACATCATCACCGGACCCGGCGAGATCGGCATGGAGCTCGTCACCCATCCCGACGTGAGCAAGGTCGCCTTCACCGGCTCGACCGCGGTCGGCAAGATGATCGCGCGGCGGCTTGCCGGGTCGGGCAAGAAGGTCACCCTCGAGCTGGGCGGCAAGGCCGCGAACATCGTGTTCGACGATGCGCCGCTCGACCAGGCAATCGAGGGCATCGTCAATGGCATCTACTTCAACCAGGGCGAGGTGTGCTGCGCCGGCTCGCGGCTCTTCGTGCAGGAGAGCGTCTACGAACCGTTGCTCGACAAGCTCAAGGCGCGACTCGGGACGCTGCGGGTCGGCGACCCGCTCGACAAGAACACCGATGTCGGGGCCATCAACTCCGCCGGTCAGCTGGCCAAGGTGCAGGAGCTGGTGGACTCGGGCATCGCCGAGGGCGCCGAGATCTTCCAGCCGGACTGCGAGCTTCCGACCCGCGGCTTCTTCTTCCGGCCGACCCTCTTCACCGGCGTGAGCCAGAGCCATCGGATCGCGCAGGAGGAGATTTTCGGCCCGGTGCTGTCCGTGCTGACCTTCCGCACGCCGGACGAGGCGATCGAGAAGGCGAACAACACGCCCTACGGCCTGTCGGCCGGGGTGTGGACCGAGAAGGGCAGCCGCATCTTCAAGATGGTGAACGCGATGCGCGCCGGCGTGGTGTGGGCCAACACCTTCAACCGCTTCGATCCGACCTCGCCGTTCGGTGGCTACAAGGAGTCCGGCTACGGCCGCGAGGGTGGCGTGCACGGCCTCGGGGCCTATCTCGACCTGTCTGGCAACGGGAAGAACGGCCGATGAGCGCGGCGCGACGGACGACGACCAAGCGAGCCAGCCGCAGCCGGGCATCGGTGCTCGACCAGCGGGCGGCGCAGCCACTCGCCACGACGAATGGCGCCGGCGCGCGCGGCGACCGAATCGGCGTGCGGAAGACGTACAAGCTCTACATCGGCGGCGCCTTTCCGCGCACCGAATCCGGTCGGTCGTACGAGATCTTCGGGGCAAAGGGCGATCTGTTGGCCAACGCCTGCCGTGGGACACGGAAGGACGTGCGGGAGGCGGTCCGCGCGGCGCGCAAGGCGCAGGGCGGATGGGCGGCCAAGACGGCGTTCAACCGCAGCCAGATCCTGTATCGGATCGCCGAGCTGATGGAGGGGCGTCGCGATCAGTTCGTCGCCGAGGTGATGGTGTCCGAGGGCGTCGGCCGGGCACGCGCGACGCGCCTCGTGGACGCGGCCATCGACCGATGGGTCTGGTACGCGGGTTGGGCGGACAAGTACACGCAGTCGATGGGCACCGTGAACCCAGTCGCCGGGAGCTACTTCAACTTCAGCATTCCCGAGCCAACGGGCGTGGTCGGCGTCATCGCCCCCGATGCCTCGAGCCTGCTCGGCCTCGTGAGCCGGCTGGCTCCGGTGATCGTGAGCGGCAACGCGGCCGTGGTCCTGGCTTCCGAGTCGCGGCCGTTGCCGGCGGTGACGCTGAGCGAAGTCCTGGCCACCTCCGATGTGCCGGGGGGCGTCGTGAACGTCATCACCGGACTTCGGCGGGAGCTCGTCGGGCACCTGGCCGGCCACATGGACGTCAACGCCCTCGACGCGTTCGGCGCGTCCCCGGACGAGGCAGTTCCGCTCCAGGAGGTGGCCGTCGAGAACGTGAAGCGCTTCGTCCCGCCGCCGGTCGCCGGCCTCGATCGGTACGACTGGCTCGCCCATGCGGCCCAATCGCCGTACCTGATCGGCGAGTACGTCGAGATCAAGACCGTCTGGCACCCGATCGGCGCCTGACGACGGTCAGAGCCACCCGCGGCGGCGGAAGAACGCGACCATCCCGAGGAGGATCGCGAACATCGCGGCCATGATGGTCCAGAACGCGATCGGGCTTCCCTCTCCGGGGAAGTGGACGTTCATTCCGAAGATGCTCGCGAGCAGGGTGAGCGGCAGCAGGATGACGCTCACCGCGGTCAGCACCCGGAGGCCGTCGTTGAGCCGATGCGAGAGCACCGACTCGTTCGTGCTCTCGAGACCGTTCACGATCTCCATGAAGTTCTCGAGCACGTCCCAGATGCGCTCGCTGGCGTCGGTGAGGTCGTCGAAGTAGATGTCGAGGTCATCGGTCAGGTAGCGCTGCTTCGCACGCTCGAGCGACCGAAACACGGCGCGCTGAGGACGGATCACGGCGCGGAAGTTGATGATCTGCTGCTTGGCATTGCTGATGTCGCGGACGATCTCCGATGAGCGACCGCCCTCGAAGATGTCGTCCTCGAGCCGGCGCAGCCGGCGGCCGAGCTGCCCGAGGATCGGGAAGCTGGCATCGACGCAGCGGTCGAGGATCTCGTACAGGAGGTAGCCCGATCCCTTGGTCATGAGCTGCTCGCGCACCTCGGCCCGCGTCTTTGCCCGGTCGAAGAGCGCGGGGAGGGGCAGGATCTCCTCGTTGGGCAGCGTGATGACGTAGTCGGGGCCAAGGAAGATATCGAGCTCGGCGGCGTGCAGACGACCGCTCTCGCGATCGAAGCGCGGGAACTGCATGACCAGGAAGAGGTAGTCGCTGTACTCGTCGACCTTCGGGCGCTGGTTGTGGCTCGCCACGTCCTCGAGGTCGAGCTCGTGGAAGCCGAACGTGTCCGCGAGGTACTCCCGATCGACCAAACGCGGCTCGTCGATGTTCAGCCAGCGCAGCGCCGATCCCTCGACCGTCTCGACGCGCGGCTCGCCGCGACCCTCGTCACTGGCGAGGGGCAGGGACGGGCCGGGAGCGGATCGGCGGCGGAGCCGCGGGAGGGACTTCATGGTCGTCGCTCGTTCGGGAAATGCGGCGCCCATTCTATCGACCAGCCGTCCCCGGCGGTCGAGATCTGACCGGGACGGGGACCGGCCCTAGAATGGCCACCGATGCCACGACCCCGCAGCGTGTCGCGAAGCGACGACGCTCTCATCAGCAACGCCGATCTGGCGCGGATCTTCAACGAGATCGGCGACATGCTCGAGATCCTCGGAGAGGTGGTCTACAAGGCGGTCGCCTACCGTCGCGTCGCCGATGCCGTCGAGCGCTACCCCGATGACGTCGCGTCCCTGTATCGGCGCGGCGAGCCACCGAAGCTGCCGGGAGCGGGAGCCGCGCTGACCGCGAAGCTGGGGGAGCTCTCCGAGACGGGGCGGCTTGAGTACCACGAGCGCTTGCGAGCCCAGGTGCCCGACGGCCTGCTCGACATCCTGCGCATTCCCGGCGTCGGCCCGAAGACCGTCCGCCTGGTGAGCACCGAGCTCGGGATCGACTCGGTCGAGACGCTGCAGGCGGCTGCCGAGGAGGGTCGGCTGCGCCATGTGAAGGGCCTCTCTGCGCGGACCGAGGCGAACATCCTGGACGGCATCGGCCGCCTCGAGCGTCGGTCGTCGCGGATGCTGATCCACGACGCCGACGCGATGATGGCCGGCCTCATCGCGCGCCTGCGCGATGCCCGTGGCGTGCATCGCATCGAGGTCGCGGGGTCCCTTCGCCGCCGGCGCCCGACGATCGGCGATCTCGACCTGCTGGCCGCGGTCGACGACCCCGCCGCGGTCATCGCCGCGCTCGACGGCCTGAGCGAGGTGGAACGTGTCGTGGCGGCCGGGACCGACAAGTCGAGCATCATCCTGGGCGATGGGCCACGCGTCGATCTCATGGTCTGCCGTCCCGACGCCTGGGGCACGCACCTTGTCCACTTCACCGGGAGCAAGGATCACAACATCGCGCTGCGCGGGATGGCCCTGGACCGGGGATGGTCGCTGTCGGAGAAGGGCTGGAAGGTCATCGAGACCGGAGAGCTGCTGCTGGATGCTGAGGAGGCTTATGTCTACGAGCGCCTCGGCATGCCATGGATTCCCCCCGAGATGCGCGGCGGAGATGGGGAGATCGAGGCGGCGCTGGCCGGCACGCTTCCCGATGTCGTGTCAGTCGACGACGTCCGCGGCGACACCCATTCGCACTCCGACTGGACCGACGGCGTCGACAGCATCGAGGCCATGGCCCGCGCGGCGCGTGATCGAGGGCTCGAGTACCTCGTCCTCACCGATCACTCGCCGTCCCTGGGCATCGCTCGTGGGCTGGCCCCCGACCAGGTGGAGCGGCAGGCCGCGGACCTGCAGAGCCTCAACGCCGAGCTCGCGCCGTTCCGCGTCCTCCACGGCACCGAGCTCGAGATCCGGGCCGATGCCACCCTCGACTACCCGGACGAGATCCTTGCGCGTTTCGACGTCGTCATCGCCAGCATCCACACCGGTCGCGGCCAGTCGAGCGAGCAGCTGACCGCCCGCGCCCTGGCCGCCATCGAGAACCCCCACGTCGACATCCTGGCGCACCCATCCGGGCGCATCGTGAATCGCCGCGATCCGTTGCCGCTCGACTGGCCCCGCGTCTTCGAGGCCGCGGCGAAGCACGGGACGGCGCTCGAGATCAACGGGAGCCCGCGTCTCGATCTCGACGACTCGCTGGCGCGCGCCGCCGGCCGGGCCGGCGCGATGCTGACCGTGGCCTCGGACGCGCATCGCACCGAGGAGCTGGACCAGCAGCGGTATGCCGTGGACCTTGCGCGGCGGGCCTGGCTCCGAGCCGACCAAGTCCTCGCGACCCTCTCCGCCGACCGGCTGCTGGAGCACGTCCGATGATCGCCCGCGTGTTCGGCGACCGGCGGCGGCTGGCGATCCTGCGACGCGTCGACCGTCCCGCGGCGGCGGTGCTCGCCATTGCGCAGGCGCTCGTCGCGGCGGCCGGATGGTTCGTCTCGCCCATCTGGCTCGCGGTGGCGGTCGCGGGCCAGCTGCTGCTGGGTGCCATCGTCGCCGTCCGGGTCATCGGCCCCGCGCGATCCGACCTCGGCCTCGCGCGCTACGCGATTCCGGCAACGGCGGGCATCGCTGCCACGCTGTTCGGGCGCCTCATCCCGGGCGGCCTCAGCCTCCTGCTCGTCCCCATCCTGGCCGTGCTGCTGTGGGCCGTCACGTACCTCGAGCTGCGGCTGGAGCGAGGAACCGGGGGCCGCACGATCGGCGACCTGCTGCTGACCGGCATCCTGTTCGGCGCCGCGGCCGGCCTCCTCGTGCTGTTTGGGGCGCAGGCGTGGCCGACCCCGCTGCTGCTCGTCGCGGCGGTTGCGCTGCCGCTCGCGATGCGGGCCGCCGAAGCGCGTGAGACGATGGGCGTCGAGGGCGTCGGTCAGGCCCTGCTCCACGTGCTCGTCGTGGTGCAGGTCGGCGTCGCGGCCGCGCTGCTCGTTCTTCCGACCGCGGTGACCGCCGCACTGATCGCGCTCGCCTTCTACGCCTGGAGTGGCGCGGTCGACGCCCTGCGAGGGGAGGCGTCGGGGCGCAGCGTCGCCATCGAATTCGGGTCACTCCTGGCCCTGGGTGTGGTGATCGGACTAATCATGTATCAGCCCTGACGGGCACCCGTTCAGGCCCGCGTTGACACCCTCCGAGGCCAATGGTACAAGGGGGCGCTTCGGCCGATCCCGGCCGGAAATTTCCTCGCTACTCGGAGACGCTCACAACGCTCATGGCGCTTGGAGAAGCTGACACCACGACACGACAACGACGCCAGCTTGCGGATGCGGCCATCTCGCACGCGACGCGCGGCGAATGGGAAGACGCCGTGACGGCGAATCGCCAGCTCCTCGAGCTGGGCCCGGACATCGACGCCTGCAATCGCCTCGGAAAGGCGCTCGCCGAGCTGGGTCGACACGCGGAGGCGCTCGAGGCGTATGAGCAGGCCCTCGAGCGAGATGCCACGAATCGCATCGCGCAGCGCAACATCGAACGCCTGCGTGTGCTCATGGCGGCCAAGCGACCCGCCGCGAACGGCAAGGGCCGTCCCGAGAAGGCACCGGTCACCCTCTTCATCGAGGAGATGGGGAAGACGGGTCGCGCGCGCCTCATCAACCTGGCCGCGCCACGCGTCCTGGCTCCGCTATCCGCCGGAGACGCGCTGACGCTCAAGTCCTCCGGAGACGAGATCGCGGCGTTGGTCGGCACGACCGCCATCGGCAGCGTCGAGCCGCGGATCGCCTCCCGGCTGAGCAAGCTCATTGCCGGGGGGAATCGGTATGAGGCGGCGATCACCGCCATCCACGAGAGTGGGGGCGAGGTGATGATCATCATCCGCGAGGTCTTCACCCACCCGAACAACTTCGGGAAGGTGTCATTCCCGACGCAGGGCCAGGCGGCGGCGAGCGTCAGACCGTACATCAAGGGCTCCGCTCTTCGCTACGATGACGAAGACGAGGCCGAGGAGGCCGACGAGGACTCGGAGGAGGTCGAGGAGCTGGACACCAGTCTCCCCGAGTACTCCGGTGAGCCCGAGGTTGAAGAGGAGCTGGCAGAAGAGCCATAGCATGACCGAGGCGGAGCGGACGGGACTCGACCACGTCATCCTGCCGCGACGCCTCCCCGGCCTGCCGCTCTTCGACCGATCGCATCCGCCGCCAGCGGACAACCATCTCGATGCGGTCCTGGCCGCGTTCGCGCAGCCGGGGGACACGGTGCTCGACCCATGGGCGGGGACCGGGTGGACGGCACGTCGGGCCGTCGCGGCCGGAATGCGCGTCGCAGCCGCCGATGCCTCACCGCTCGCCCAGATGGCCGCGATCGCGCTGCTCACCGCGCCGGATCCCTCGACGCTCGATGCGGCCTTCGGTCAGCTCGCGACCTCGCGCCGGATCGACGTCCCGTTGCGGCAGCACATCGAGGAGCTCTACGCGACCCGCTGCGGGACGTGCCGGTCGCCAGTGGTGGCCGACCACTTCACCTGGCCGCGGGACGGAGATGCCCCCGGACGAAAGCTGTATCGATGCCCGTCATGTGACCTGAGCCGGGGCGGGCCAGAGGAGCGCAGCGCACCGGTCGATGACGTCGACCTGGCGAAGCTCGGGATCGAAGCGCCGGCCGCCGACCCACCGCCGACATCGGTCGAGAATGTGTCACACCCGGATGATCCTGCCGATGAGCTCGATCTTGCCATCGGTGAGTCCGGGGGCCCGCCGCCGGCCCCGATGCCGATCGATCCGCCGGCCTCGACCGGAGACCGTCCACGGTTTGCCTCGACCGTGCGCCCGGACCCGATTCCGGTGGCGGCCGCCGAGGGGGTTCGCCAGTCGCCCGCGTACCAGGACCTCCGATCGCGATTTCCCGTGCTCGACGGCCGGGAGGACCTGGTGGACGAGATGCTCGACCTGTTCACGCCCCGCAACCTCTATGCCATCCACGTCATCCTGTCGAAGATCGATGGTGAGCTGCGCGACAGCCCGGCGGCGGCGGTCATGAAGCTCGCGCTCGCCTCGTGCCTGCTGCCCGCGAGCCGTCTCAACGGGTATCCGGGCCGCGTGGCATCGCTGCGCATCAGCGGTGGCCACGTGCGGCAACCGGCCAGCCGGCATCAGCGCGAGATCAACCTGTGGCAGGCCTTCGAAGCAGCCTACCGCGAGGTGCGCGAGGTGATCCACGCGCTCGGAGATCGGCACCAGGCGAGATTCGCCACCGACTTCGGTGAGCTCGGCGGCATGTCGGCCGCGAACGTGCTTTGGTTGCGGGCTCGTGCCTCGGTGGTCGGCCAGTATCTTCCGGCCGACGGCGCCGATCTCGTCCTCTCGGCGCCCGGCTCCAGCCCGACGCTGGACGAGCTGGCGCTCGAGTACCTCACCACCGCCATCGTCCTCGGACGTGAGGCGGCCGAGACGCTGCGCCTCGAGCCCATCTTCGGAGGCGCCGCCCACCCCGAGGGGGCCGAGGCGACGACCCTCCGTCACGGGCTCGTGTCGGCGGCCGACGCCCTGAAGCCGGGCGGGTGGTGCGTCCTGCTGCTCGAGGAGGCCGGGCCCGAGCGGCTTCTCGCCGTCGCACTGGCGGGAGCGGCTGCCGGTCTCGATCTCAAGAACGTCATCCACCGAGAGTCCCGGCGATCCGGCGACGCGATCGCGGTCCATTTCAAGCGCTGGTCCGCCGAGGATCGGCTGCGGCACGCCGTGGCGCCGGGTGGGCCGCTCTGCCTCGGCGCGGATGCGGGGCATCTCACCTATCCCGACCTCGCGGCAGCCATCGATCGGGCGATCACCAGGCTGCTCCGCGATCGCGGGGAGCCGGCCGGGCTGACGCGGGTCGTGGCCGCGGTGGTGGTCGAGCTCGCGGATTCGCGGATTCTCGAGCGGCTCGTGAGCGGTCGTGCCGACTCCGCGTCAGCGTCCGCTGACCGCCTCGAGAGCGGTGGTCCCCAGATGGTGGCTACCCTGATCCGCGAGGAGCTGTGGCGAGACGACCATCCCACCCTGGTGCGCATCGGCGACGATGCGACGCCGCAATGGTGGCTCAGGAAGCCGGAGCTCGCCGAGCGCCCTCTCGCCGATCGGGTGGAGTGGACGACGTGGTCGATCCTCTCGACCGCGGGGCGCATCGACGAGGTCGGGTTCTTCGACCGCATCTATCGGCTCTTCCCTGGCCTCCAATCGCCGGACGAGGAGCTCGTCCGCGCGTGCCTGGACGCGTACGTGGGGCCGGGTGAGCTCGGGTCGCTGTCGACCGAGGACGACCTCACCGGTCGCACCGAGGATCACGCCAGGGTGATCGCCCAGCTGGTCGACTTCGGCCACCGCCTGGGTCTCCGCGCCTGGATCGCCCCGCGCGAGCATGCACGCCAGGTGGACGGCCGACCCCTGGTGGATCGGCTCGCCGATGACGAACGACGGGTGTACCTCCCGCTCGTGGTCCGTGCTCCCGCCGAGCTGCTGAGCCAGGTCGATGCCATGTGGTACCAGCGCGGCCGACTTGCGTTCCTGTTCGAGGTCGAGTGGACCGCCATGGCCGGTGAACCCGTGCTGCGAAGGGGCCGCGAGCTCCCGGTGGCAGAGGACCAGGCCCGGTTCCTGGTGATTCCGGCCGAGCGGGCGGAGCTGCTCCGGTTGAAGATCCAGCGCTCACCATGGTTGAGCGAGGAGCTCGAGCGTCAGAACTGGCACATCCTGAAATGGCAGCACCTGCAGACGCTGGTCGAGCGGCAGGGCGCCAGGATGGAGTGGCTCGAGCCGGTTCTCGGGCTCGATCCCCTCATCGAGCGGGGCGGCGACCAGTTGACGATGTTCGGGGAGTAGAAGGCTTGTTCGCTCGAAGGCTTGTTCGCTCACTGAGCAACGCGCTAGACTCGCAGCGGGAGTGCCGTGGTTCCCCCCTGCGGCACTCCCTCTTATTGCCGGAGCGGCTCAGCTGCCCGAGCCCGCCCTCCGCGGCCCGCGCCGACCCATGGTGCGACGCACCACCGACATCACCTCGTCGACGTAGGGCTGCCCCTGGCCGCTCTCGACCGCTTGGGTCAGGCACCCATCGATGTGATCCTCGAGCAGCAGCAGTGCCACCTGGTCGGCAGCCGCGGTGAGCGCCTCGACCTGCTGGAGGATGTCGAGACAGTACGCCTCCTCGTCCACCAGGCGCTGGATCCCTCGGGCCTGGCCCTCGATCCGGCGCAGACGGGTGACGAGGGCGTGCTTGTCCTTCGTGTAGCTGTGCCGGAAGTTGTCGGCGGGTGTGCTCATACTGGTGGGTAGTATGCGGCGGTGCGGGCCCGCGGTCAATCCGGTCGGGGCCTGCATGGGGGTAGCATGAGCTCATGAGTCCTCTCGATCGGCACGAGCTGATCCAGCCCCTCGAACGCGCCCTGGTCATCGTCAGCCACCCTGATGACGCCGAGTTCGGCGCGGCGGCGACGATCGCACAGCTGACCGCAGGTGGTGCGCGAGTCGACTACGTCGTCACCACCGACGGCAGCAAGGGAACCGAGGACCCCTCGGTGCTCCCCGAGGAGCTGTCGTCGACACGCGTCGCGGAGCAGCGGGCCGCAGCGGACATCCTCGGCGTGATCGAGATCGTCCACCTCGGATACCCTGATGGCTACCTCACGCCGTCCCTCGACCTGCGACGCGACATCGTCCGCCAGATCCGGACGTTCCGGCCCGATCTCGTCATCACCCAGAACCCGCAGCGCCGGCTCGACCACAACCCGTTCATCGGGCATCCCGACCACCTCGCGACGGGCGAGGCCACGCTCGCCGCGGTGTACCCGGCCGCGCGGGACCACCTCAACTTCCCCGAGCTGTGGCAGGACGAGCACCTCGAGCCATGGAAGGTTCGCCAGGTCCTGCTGACCGGCGTGGAGGAGCCCAACCTGTGGCTCGACATCGCCGCCACGTTCGACATCGGCGTGCGTTCCATCCTGGCCCACACGAGCCAGGTCGACCCGGAGACCGTGGAGGAGCGTGTCCGGGAGCGCGCCCGACTCATCGGGGAGCCGCAGGGCATCGGCCTTGCGCAGGCGTTCGCCTCGATCATCCTCGAATGACGCGGCGCGGTGGGGGTGGCCGCGGGGGCTGGTCGGGCGCGTTCGGAGGCGCCGAGCCGGACCTGACCCGACGTCCCGGCACCGGTCGCAAGACGCTGCGCCTGATCGGCGGCTTCTTCGCGCCGTATCGGCCGCGACTGCTCCTCATCGCGGCCCTCATCCTCGTCACGGTGAGCGTCGGCGTCGTGAATCCGATCCTGCTCAAGCTCATCATCGACAACCTCACCGGGCCCCAGGACCTGAACCTCCTCTACCTCCAGGCGGGGCTGATGATCGTGCTCCCGATCGTGACGAGCGCAATCGGGGTGTGGCAGGCATTCCTCTCGAACGTCGTCGGGCAGCGGGTGATGAACGACCTGCGGCTGGCCCTCTACCGGCACCTGCAGTGGATGCCGTTACGCTTCTTCACCGAGACCCGGACCGGCGAGATCCAGAGCCGCATCACGAACGACGTGGGCGGGGTGCAGTCGGTGGTGACGGATACGGCATCGTCGCTGCTGTCGAACTTCGCGACGGTGGCCACGACCGTCATCGCGATGTGGATCCTCGACTGGCGGCTCACCCTGCTCAGCCTCGGCCTCCTGCCGTTCTTCGCCTATATCACGTATCGCGTCGGCAAGGTGCGTCGAGAGGTCAGCACGCTGACCCAGCGGTCGATGGCCGAGATGAGCGCGATCACCGAGGAGTCGCTGTCGGTTTCCGGGATCCTCCTGAGCAAGACGTTCGGTCAGCAGGAGGCGAGCATCGAGCGCTTCCGGGCCGAGTCCGTCCGCCTGGGCGACCTCCAGGTCCGCGGCCAGATGATCGGCCGATGGTTCTTCGCGCTCATCGGGACGTTCTTCAGCATCATGCCCGCCTTCGTCTACCTGCTCGCGGGCTCGCTGATCATCGGCGGCGACACGAATGTGAGCATCGGCACCATCGTGGCCTTCACCACGCTCCAGAGCCGGCTCTTCTTCCCGCTCGGCCAGCTGCTCAACGTGCAGGTAGAGGTCCAGGGCGCGATGGCCCTCTTCGACCGGGTTTTCGAGTACCTGGAGATGGATCCCGAGATCGTCGACGCGCCCGATGCCGTTGCCCTCGACCCGGAGCGCGTCCGGGGAGGCATCCGCTTCCGCAAGGTCAGCTTTCGCTATCCCTCCGCGCCTCCTGCCGAGGCAGTGCCAGGCACGACCAGAGACGGCGGGACGCCGGATGGCGACGGTTCGACAGTCGAGGACGGAACGCCGCTCGATGGGCGGGCCGACCTGCTCGGGGAGCTGGCGTCCACGGGGCAGGACATGGCGACCAGAGCTGCCGAGGCGCTCGATGGCGAACGAAGGTCGGAGGGGGACGGCCTGCGAGAGGTGCGGGCGCCGTTCGGCCTGCGGGATATCGACTTCGAGGCCTTGCCTGGGCAGCTTGTGGCGCTGGTCGGCCCATCGGGCTCGGGCAAGACGACGACCACCTACCTGGTCCCCCGGCTCTACGACGTTCACGACGGGGGCGTCGAGATCGACGGGATCGACGTGCGCGCGCTGACGCTGGCGAGCCTCGGTGAGGTGATCGGGGTCGTGACCCAGGAAACCTACCTCTTCCACGCAAGCGTTCGGGAGAACCTGCGCTATGCCCGGCCGGAGGCGACCGACGCCGAACTCGAGGCAGCCGCCCGCGCCGCGGCGATTCATGACCGAATCATCGAGCTCCCCGAGCGTTATGACACCCTGGTCGGCGAGCGGGGCTACAAGCTCTCCGGCGGCGAGAAGCAGCGCATGGCCCTGGCCCGGGTGCTGCTCAAGAACCCCCGGATCCTCATCCTGGACGAGGCGACGAGTGCCCTCGACACGGTCAGCGAGCGGCTGATTCAGACGGCACTGGAACGGGTGATGCAGGGCCGCACGACAGTCGCCATCGCCCACCGCCTGTCCACGATCCTGCGAGCTGACCAGATCCTCGTCTACGACCGCGGCACGATCGTGGAGCGAGGCACGCACGCGGAGCTGCTCGCCAGGGGCGGCCTCTATGCGCGGCTCTACCGAGAGCAGTTCCTGTCGGAGGCGATCGCAGCGGAAGCCGAGGGGGCTCGCGAGCGACAGCCCGCAGGCCACCCGGGGACCGAAACCAGCTGATTGACCGGGGGGCCCCGCGGCCTTGTTGCAACCCGTGGCAATAAAGTACGATTGCAACAGGGGACCGCGCCGCCGTAGCAAGGGACTGAAACGATGGTCTTGGCCGATATCAGCGGCTTCATGGCTGCCGCCGGCCCTGTGGCCGCCCCCGGGCTGCTCGGGACGGCGCTGCTGCTCGGCATCCGCCACGGCGTCGACTGGGATCACATCGCGGCGATCACGGACATCACCAGCACCACGACCGGCGCCACGGCCGCGGAGGTAGCTCACGAGCAGCGCCACACGTCGTTGAGCGCTCACGATCACCACCACGGCGGCGAGGATGAGGCCCGCACCCACGAAGGGCGTCGCCTGGGTGAAGGCCCTGGCTCGGCGCTGACGGGAACCCTGGCCGGCACGGACGCGATTCCCGTTCCATTCGGCCGGGAACAGCGGCAGGCGCTGCTGCTGGGCACGCTCTATGCCCTGGGTCACGGGCTGGTGGTCGCGGCCCTCGGGCTCCTGGCTCTCACCTTCGGGACCCTCCTACCCGACTGGATCGACCCGATCATGGGTCGGGTCGTCGGGGTCACGCTGATCGTCCTCGGCGTGTGGGTCTTCGTCTCACTCTTTCAGTACGCGCGGTACGGGCGCGAGTTCCGCCTCCGCAGTCGCTGGATGCTCGTCTTTGATGGGCTCCGACACGGCTGGCGCTCGCTCCAGGCGCGGCTCCACGGCCACCGTCATGTCGAGCCCCTGGAAATGAGCTCTTATGGCAGGCGGACAGCGTTTGCGGTCGGAATGATCCACGGGATTGGCGCCGAGACCGGCAGCCAGGTCGTGTTCATCGCGGCGATCGGCGGCGCGGCAGGGCTTGGACTGGGCGTGCCGATGATGGTCGCCTTCGTCTGCGGCCTGCTGGTCTCGAACTCAATCATCGTCTTCATCACGGCGACCGGCTTCGTGGCCGGTCAGCTACGCCGACGCCTGTACCTGATCATCGGGCTGCTGGCCGGTGTCTTCAGCCTGACCGTGGGAATCCTCTTCGTCCTCGAGGCCGAGGCACTTCTCCCGAACCTCGATGATGTCTTCAGCTTCCTCGGCTGAGCAGCTTCGGGATCGGCTGAGGTCGCGCGGCCTGCGCTGGACGCCGCAGCGACGGACGCTCCTGGTGGTGCTCGAGGCAGCACAGGGTCACGTGACCGGAGCGGAGCTGGTCGAACGATGCCGGGCCATCGATCCCGCCACCACCCCGTCCACCGTCTACCGCACACTCGACGTTCTCGAGGACTTGGGCATCGTCCAGCACGGCCACGGGGCTGACGGCCGCGAGGAGTTCCACGTTCGGCCGGAGCAGGAGCACGGCCATCTGCACTGCGCAGCATGCGGCGGGACGTGGGAGATCGATGAGCGCGAGGCGACCACGATCGTCAACTCGTTCAGGGAGGAGCGAGGTTTCGAGGTGGACCTGTCGCACGTCACCGTCGTGGGGCTCTGCCGGGAGTGCAGCTCCGCCGGCAACCAGCAGCCGGGTTCGAGCGCGTGACGAAATCGGTCCAGGCGGACTGGCAGGGCGAGCTCCGCTTCGAGCTCGCGAGCGGCTCAGGCGGCGCCAGTGCGGCTGATGGCAAGCCGGGCGCTGAAGCCTTCAAGCCGACCGAGCTCGTCCTTGCGGCCCTGGCCTCGTGCAGCGCCATGGACGTCATCTCGATCCTGAGCAAGAAGCGTCAGCCGGTCGAGACCTATCGCGTCCGGGTCACCGCAGAGACCCGTTCCGAGCATCCTCGCGTCTTCACGGAGATCACGGTCGAGCACGTCCTGGGCGGCAATGGGATCGATCCGCAGGCCGTTTCGCGTTCGATCGAGCTGTCTGCGCTGCAATACTGCCCGGTGACGGCGATCGTCTCGGCCGGGGAGGCGCGCGTGCGGCACCGCTATTCGGTGAACCCGGGCGACGGGGAGCAGCGAGACGTGGTGGTCATCACGGGGCCTCGCGGCGCGGTGGAGCGGCCGGACGCCTGACGAGGTGCTCCCTGTCCCGCCGTGAGCCGATGCGGGCGTTCCGTATAGTTAGCCGCCCATGACCATCGCACAGACGGCACGGCCGCTGACCCAGCCCAGGGAGGGGAACCGCATCAGGGTCGCGATCCTCGGCGCGACGGGCTATGTCGGGGCAGAGCTGGTGCGCGTCCTTTCGCGCCACCCGGCTGTCACGATCGTGGCTCTCGCGGCACGCAACCGCGAGAATCTGCCGATCGGCGATCCGTATCCGCACCTCGCGTCGAGCGAGCTGCGGATCGAGGCCGACCTTCCCGAGGCTGCGGGGCTCGATGCCGTCTTCATCGCGCTCCCCCACGGCCAGGCGGCAGGGGTGGTACCGCAGCTGATCGCCGCGGGGACCCGGGTCATCGACATGGGGCCAGACTTCCGGCTCGGGGATCCGGCCGCCTACCCGGCCTGGTATGCCTTCGATCATCCCTCGCCCGAGCTGCTGCCAGGCGCGGTCGAAGACTCACCCACGACCGCCGTCTACGGCTTGCCCGAGCTTCATCGAGACCAGCTCCGGAGCGCGCGGCTCATTGCCTCTCCTGGCTGCTATCCCACCGCCACGCTGCTGGCCCTCGCGCCATTGGCCCGCGACGGCCTGATCGGGGAGCTCGTCGTGGACGCCAAGAGCGGCGTCAGCGGAGCCGGCCGGGAGGCCAAGCTCGAGAGCCTCTTCGGTGAGATCAACGAGTCCGTCCGTGCCTACGGCCTGGGCGGGCACCGGCACCTGCCCGAGATGCAGCAGGAGCTGAGGGCTCTGGGCACGGACGCCGGCGCAGTCGAGGGCATGCTGTTCGTGCCACACCTCATGCCGATGACCCGAGGCCTGATGGCGACCTGCCACGTCCGTCCGACGCGGCCGGTCAGCAGCGACGACCTCGCGGCGCTGTACCGCGCCGCCTACCTGGACGAGCCCTTCGTGGAGGTCGCGGCCGAGGCGCCTGCCACCAAATCGGTGACCGGCAGCAACCGCGCCCGCGTCTTCCCCAGCCTGGACGCGCGAAGCGGACGGATCGTCGCCATCGGCGTGATCGACAACCTCGTCAAGGGGGCAGCTGGCCAGGCCATTCAGTCATTCAACCTGGCCGTCGGTCTCCCCGAGACGACGGGACTGGAGCAGCTGGCCCTCTACCCGTGAGCGAGCGCTCGGGGAACGCACGCCTCCCGAGCTCCGTCCCCGACCCCGCGAGACTGCCCGAGGTGATCGACGAGCCGCGCATGCCCGCGGGCTTCGCCTGCGGCGGAGTTGCCTGCGGGATCAAGCTGAGCGGCCGCCCCGACCTGGCGGCGTTCGTGGTCAGCGGCCGGAACCCGGCGGCAGCGGCAGCGACGTTCACGGCTAACCGGATGGCCGCCGCTCCCGTCCACCTCAGCCGGGAGCACCTAGCTGCCACCGGTAGCGATGGCGGCGCCTCGGGATATGCGCGTGGGGTGCTGGTCACCAGCGGGTGCGCCAATGCAGCAACCGGTTCGGCGGGCGATGCCGACCAGGCGGAGGTCGCGCGGCTGGCGGCGAGCGCATTCGGCTGCGAGCCGGCCCACGTGCTCGTAGCCTCGACGGGCCTGATCGGCACGAGGCTGCCGCTCGATCGGGTCTCCGCGGGCCTGGACGCGCTCGTTCCCGACGCGCTCTCGGAGCGCGACGACGGACTAGCGGCGGCGGCGGAGGCGATTCAGACCACCGACTCGCGCCTGAAGACCGCCAGCGCCACCATCCAGCTGGCCTCCCCGGACGGCTCCTCCCATGCGGTCACCGTGAGCGGGGTCGTGAAGGGCGTCGGCATGATCCATCCGCAGATGGCGACGATGATCGCGGTGGTCCTCACAGACGCCGCTGCTGCGCCAGCGACGCTGTCCGGCCTGCTTCGGGAGGCCGTCGGTGCGACCTTCGATCAACTCACCGTGGACGGCGACACGTCCACCAACGACACGGTCTTCCTGGTCGCCTCGGGCGCGGCCGGCACGACGGAGGTCGAGCCCGGTACGCCGGCGGCCGCAAGCTTGGGCGCAGCGCTCACGGCCGTCTGCCGCTCACTTGCCCGACAGCAGGCTGCCGACGGCGAAGGTGCCACATCGCTGATCACGTGCCGGGTGGTTGGCGGGGCGGACCTCGCGGACGCGCGAGCGGTCGCTCGGACCGTCGTGGCGAGCAGCCTGGTGAAGACCGCGGTCCACGGTCGGGATCCCAACTGGGGTCGGGTCGCTGCTGCCGCGGGCGCTGCTCGGCGTCGGGACGGCGAGCCGGTGAGCCTCGGCCCGGAGACACTGCGAATCAGCCTCTGCGGCATCGACGTTTACGGCGCAGAGCCCCTCGACTTCGACGCCGCGGCGGTCTCGCGGGCGATGGAGGCACCGGAGGTGGTCATCGAGCTGGACCTGGGTCGCGGCTCGGCTGCCGCCGAGGCGTGGGGCTGCGACCTCAGCGAGGAGTACGTCCGCGAAAACTCCGAGTACTCGACGTGAGCGAGCTGCTCGTCGTGAAGCTCGGTGGCACGACGGTCGCCGAGCAGGGATCGGCGTTCGACGCCCTCGTGCCGCTCGCGCGGGAGCGCCCGGTGGTGGTGGTCCACGGCGGCGGAAAACGTGTCACGACCTGGCTGGAGCGGCTCGGGATCGAGACCGCCTTTCACGACGGACTTCGGATCACGGACGAGCGTTCGTTGGAGGTTGCAGCCGCGGTTCTGCGCGGCGCGGTCAACACAGAGCTGGTTGCGGCCCTTGGGCTGCGCGGCTGCCCGGCCGTGGGGCTATCGGGGGTGGACGGAGGCTCGCTCCTCGTCGAACGCGTGCCTGACCTGGGCCTCGTCGGAAGCGTCCGCGAAGTTCGGTCGGCGTTGCTGAAGGCCCTCCTCGCCGCACGGTTCGTGCCGGTCATCGCGCCTCTCGGCGTCGACCGCGATGGCGTGATCTGCAACGTCAACGCGGATGACGCCGCGGCGGGGCTGGCTCGCGGGCTCCAGGCTCGGCAGCTCGTGCTCCTCACGGACGTGGACGGGATTCGCGATGGGGCCGGTCACAAGATCGACACCCTCACCCTGGCAGAGGCCGAGGGGCTCATCGCCGACGGCACGATCGGCGGCGGCATGGTCCCCAAGATCCGCTCCGCACTCGCGGCCATCAGCACGAGCGAGCAGATCGAGGCGGTGATCGCGGACGCCTCCGCTCCAAACGCGCTTCAGAGGGCGCTTACCGAGGACGGATTTGGCACCCGCGTCCGGGCTGCGCGAGCCCCAGCGGCGTCCTCAGCCTAGGCCGGGGCCGTGACCCCGGGCAGCAGACGCTCCTCGGGCCCCACGTACCGGACATCCGGTCGGATGAGGCGATTGTCGCCCGACTGCTCGAGGCCGTGCGCAGTCCAGCCCGCGTGGCGGGCCACCGCGAAGGTCGCGGGAAAGAGGTCGGGCGGCAGGCCGACGCCCTGGAGGACTGCCGCCGCGTAGTACTCGACGTTCGTCTTGATCACCCGGTCAGGCTTCAGCTCCTCGAAGAGCCGCAGGATGATGTCCTCGATCCTGACGGCCACGTCGAGCCACTCGGCCATCCCGGTCAATCCCTCCGCCACTTGCCGCAGGGCGGCGGCGCGGGGGTCGTAGGCGCGGTACACCCGGTGCCCGAAACCCATGATCCGCTCGCCCCGGCCCAGCGCCGCCCGGGCCCATTGCTCGGCACGCTCGGGAGAGCCGATCTCGTGCAGCTGGTTGATCACCTCGCTCGGGGCCCCCCCGTGAAGCGGCCCCTTGAGCGCTCCGATCGCTCCGCAGACGGCGCTGGCAATGTCCGAGCGGGTGGACGTGATGACGCGGGCGGTGAAGGTCGACGCATTGAAGCCGTGCTCAGCCGCCACGATGAAATAGGCATCGAGTGCCCGCGCCGACGCCGCATCGGGACGCTCGCCGGTCAGCTGGTAGAGGAACGCGCCGGCAAGCTCGAGCTCGGGATCCGGCTCGATCGGCTCGAGTCCCTGGCGCAGGCGGGCGTAAGCGGCCAGCGCCGACGGGCCGAGCGCGGTCAGCGCCCGGGCGTGCTCCGGAGTCGGGGGCCAGCCGGGGCGAGTGATCGAGCCCCAGACCGAAACGGCGGTCCGCAGGGCGTCCATCGCGTTGGCATCCGGGCCGAGGCCCCGCAGCGCGGCCACGATGGAATCGGGCACCGGAGCGGCGGGCAGGCGCGCAGACGCGGGCCAATCGCCGGTCCACAATAGCTCCGCGACCTGCGCATACGAGCCCCCGGTAACGAGCTCGCCGATCGGATAGCCGCGGTACAGAAGTCGCCCCTTCTTGCCATCGACCCGGGCGATGGCGGTCTCCCCGGCGAGGACCCCCTCGAGACCTGGCGAATAAGGCCGGCTGTCGGTCGGTCGACCGTTCGGCCCGGGAAGGTCCATCGCCGCGATTCTAGCCGTCGCGAGGCCGGTCCGGACCGACGACCGCTACTCGAGCTGGACGCCGGCCGCCCTGAGCTCCGCCAGGGCTCGGTCGCCATCGCCAGGCTGGAGGTCGACCGCCCTGACGCCTGCCCGCACCAGGCTGACCTCGTATCCGAGCCGGATGCCATCGAGCGCGGTCTCCCGGACGCAATAGTCGGTCGCCAGTCCAACCACCACGAGTCTGCGGACATCCCGCGCCCGCAGAATCCGGTCCAGCTCGGTCGGCCGGGTTCCGCCAGAGGCCGAATCTCGCATGGTGAATCCCGAGTAGCCGTCCTCTCCCCCCGTCCCCTTGCGCACGACCGGGCCGTCCAGCTGCAGCGCCGGGTGGAGCTCGGCTCCCCACGTCTCCTGCACGCAGTGGACGGGCCAGATCCCGCCGTCCTGCTCGAAGTGCGGCGTGTGGGCGGGATGCCAGTCCTGCGTGTAGACGACGAGGCTGCCTGACTGCCGGGCCAAGGTCACCTCGTCGTTGATGACCGGGAACGTGCCTTCCGCGCCCCGCACTGACAGGCTGCCGGCGGGATCCGCAAATTCGTTCTGCATGTCGACGACGACAAGCGCGGTCAAGGGACCGTAACTGGCCACGCCTTGAATTCTATGCAACCGGCTGGCCGATCAGCGTGTTTGATTCTTGAAAGGCAGGCGGGCTGAGTTAACCGGTCTGCTGCCCTTCACTGGTTACGGTAGGATGCCACGGTGAAGCAGATGCGGATCGGAAATCCCATCCTCTGGGTGGTCTTCTGCACGCTTGCCTTCGTGTGGGGCAGCTCGTTCCTCTTCATCAAGCTGGGACTGGAGGAAGGGCTGGCCCCGCTGACATTGGTCACCTACCGCCTGCTGATCGGGACGGCGTTTCTCTTCGCGGTCATGCGCCTCACGGGCGCCCGTCTGCCGTCCGATCGGGGGGTGCTCATCCGCATCGGCGCGGTCGGCATCCTCAACATCGCGCTGCCGTTCTCGCTGATCACCTGGGGTGAGCTGTGGATCGATTCCGCCCTAGCGAGCATCCTGAACGGCCTCGTGCCGCTCTTCACCATCGTGATGGCCTCGGTGTACCTCCGGGACGAGCCGATCACGGTCAATCGGCTGGTCGGCCTCGTCATGGGTTTCGGAGGAGCGGTATTGCTCCTGACACGAGGCCTGGCAGGTGAAGGCGCCGCCGACCCGGGGATGCAGTTCATCGGCCAGCTGGCGGTGGTCATGGCGTCGCTGTGCTACGCGATTGCCATCGTCGTGATGCGCGGCCTGTTCACGGGCCGGCCGCTGGTCAATGACCCGGTGGCAGGACCACGCGCGCTCAACCCCGTCGAGCTGGCGCTGCCGCAGGTGGTCACCGCGGCGTTGATCGTTGGCGCGCTCGCCATCCTCGTCGAAGTCCTCGGCCAGGGCCGATCCCCGCTCCTCCCGACCTTCCTGGCCGCCTTCTCCGTCTCCTGGCTGGGGCTGCTCGGGTCTGGCCTGGCCTACCTGCTGGCCTTCACCCTGCTCAACGCATGGGGAGCGACGCGCACGACGCTCGTCACCTATGCAATGCCGATCGTCGGCCTGGTCCTGGGCGTCCTTGTGCTCGGCGAGGTCATCGACCTGCAGGTCATCGCCGGCAGCGCCCTCATCATCGGCGGCATCGTGCTGGCGAACAGCCGCTTCGGTGCCCGTCGCCTCTACGGCCGCCCCGGCGCACAACCCAGTGGCACTGCCGCACCAGCTGAGCCTCTGCCCTAGCCCTGGTCCTTGCTGCCGGATCCTCCTCGCCGGCCGCGGGCTGCCCCGTCCCGTCAGCGGTGGCGTGGCGTTGGTGGTGAGACCGTGTATCATCTGTGCGGACCGCAAGGCCGGGGGGCTGCTGGCGGAGGACACATGGTCGGCACCGAAGTCTGGGCGTGGACCATCGCGTCGGTCGTGGGAGTCAGCGTCATCTCGCTCGTCGGGGCGGCCACATTCGTGCTTCGTCCTGGAGACCTGGCCCGGCTGCTGCCCGTGCTCATCCCGTTTGCGGCCGGTGCGCTCCTTGGCGATGCCTTCCTGCATGTGGTCCCCGAGATTTCCGAATCGGCAGCGGGATTTGACACGCTCGCCTCCTTCACGCTGATCGGCGGAGTCATCGGCTTCTTCGCCCTGGAGAAGGTGCTCCACTGGCATCACGCGCACGTACCGTCGGAAGACGTGCTGCACCCGGTGGCGATCACGAATCTCGTCGGTGATGGACTCCACAACTTCATCGACGGCGGCATCCTGGCCGGCGCCTTCCTGGTGTCCCCGGAGCTGGGCATCGCAACGGTCATCGCCGTGGCGCTCCACGAGCTTCCGCAGGAGCTCGGCGACTTCGGGATCCTGATCCACGCGGGACTCCAGCCGCGGCGAGCGCTCGCTCTCAACCTCCTCACCGCCCTCGCAGCAGTGGTTGGCGCGACCGCGACGCTCCTGCTGGCCTCGGCGGCTCCGGACCTGGAGCGTCTCGTGCTCCCACTCACAGCAGGGGGCTTCGTCTACATCGCAAGCACCGACCTGCTGCCTGAGCTGCACAGGGACCCGGAGGGACGGAAGTCGATCCTGCAGCTGGTTGGGCTGCTCGGCGGGGTGGCGGTGATGGCCGCCCTCCTGCTCATCGAGTAACGGCCCAAAGGGTGGGGCCAGCCTGGCCGGGATCGCGGTCGATGATCGATGGTGGGCCGTATGGCGATAGACTCGAGAACATGATGCGATCCCTTGCTCGAACGCTCGACCGCCGGTTCTGGCTCGTGGCGGCCGCGACGACCGTGGTCGCGCTCCTGGCTCTCGGCGTCCCGACGGCGGTCCTCCCCAACCCGTTCTTCCTGCGGATGACGCCAACCGAGCCGTTCAACGTTGCCGTGTGGCTCCTGTCCGCACCGCTGATCGGCCTGGTGACGGCTGCCTCCCTCGTCCCCGTGAGGGAGCCGCATGGCAGGCCCGCTGCACAATCAGGGCGTGCAACGCTCGCCGGCGTGGGCGCGTACCTTGCCATCGGCTGTCCGATCTGCAACAAGATCGTGGTGGCAGCGCTCGGTGTGAGCGGCGCACTCAACGTATTTGCCCCTATTCAGCCGCTGATCGGCAGCGGATCGGTCCTGCTGCTGGGCGCCACAGCGGCCTGGATGCTGCGTCGTCGAGCGCGCGGCTGCGAGCGCTGCGCGCCCATGGCTGCGGTCGCGCCTGCCCGACCCTGAGACTGCCCGGCTGACCGTTCCGGCCGCCGCGTCAGACGATGCCAAAGTTGAAGAGCCCGGCTAGCCGGGCGAATGAGCCGGTGAAGATCAGGACCCCGACCAGTACAACAAGAGCGCCGGTGAACACATCTACGAGCCTCCGATGGCGCATCAGCCAGGCCGACAGGGCGCGAAACCGTCGGTATGCGAGGAGCATGAGCAGAAACGGGACTGCCAGCCCGGCCGAGTAGGCGACGAGAAGAGAGATTCCAGCGCCCGCCGTGCTGGAAGCAGCGGACAGCGTGAGAATGGACCCCAGGGTCGGCCCCACGCAGGGTGTCCACCCCACGGCGACCCCGGCGCCCAGGAGGGCGGGGCCTCCATTCGAGGCCTGTGTGGCGCGCGTGGTCAGGCGCTCGAACGGATTGCGCCCTGTGATCATGGCAAGCCCCATGAGCACGATAAGCGCTCCGGCGACCTGACGCAGGTCCGGTATGGCCTGCAACAGCCCGAATCCGACGACCCCTATCGATGACCAGAGCAGCACGAAGACACCGAGAAACCCGGTCAGGAACCCGATCGCCCGCCACGCCGACGAATCGCCCCCCCGAAACCGAGAGCGCAGAGAGCAACTTCGCGTCCAACCGGCCGCCGCGGCTCGGCCCCCGCTCGTTAAGGATTCGTCGCCCTTCCTGCCCGTTCCGCCGGCCACGTATCCCGCGAACACCGGCAGGATGGGCAGAACACAGGGTGAAACGCACGAGACAAGGCCCGCGAAAAAGGCGACCGCCAGCGTCATGGTGGATCCGACCAGGTCGGCGGCTTCAGGCCGATGAGAGCGACACGCCGCTCCATCTCGTCCCGGGTGAGCGGCCCGAAATAGCGATCACGGACGATGCCGTCCGTGTCGATGAAGTAATGGGTAGGAAGCCCAAAGACGCCGTAGCGCTTCATGACCGTGGCGGTCGCATCCACCCCGATCTTGTACGTGAGCCCATAGGCCCGGGCGTACTCCCTGGCCGCCTCGGGCGGCTCCTGGACGTCGACCGCAAGCACCTGGAGGCCCTCGTTTCGATGCGCCTCGTAGGTTGCTCGTAGGTCCGGTGTCTCCTGCTGGCAGGGAGGACACCATGTCGCCCAGAAGGCGACCCAAAGCGGGCGGCCTTTGAAATCCGCCATCGAGATTGGCTTGTCATCGAGATCGAGGAATGGCGCGCCATCCTGGCCGTCGCCGAAGTCCGGGGCCGACTGCCCGACCGAGAGCCCCTGACC
>JBPCOK010000147.1:0-3057 GCA_051000335.1 Candidatus Limnocylindria bacterium
GAGCGCGACGAGTATTGGGCCAGGGTCCAGCGGCGCCTCGCGGCGAGCGACTCTCAATCGCCGATGTGGTACCGCGCCACGCCGTCCGGATCCCCGCCCACGCGATAAGGCGGTCTGCGGCCTCTAGAGCGAGCCGATGTAGGTGGCGATCGCGAGATAGGTACTCGTTGCTGCGCGCGAGCAAGCAATCCGTCGTCGGCTCCGGGACCGCACAGGCCTTGCGAACGGTTGCTATCTTCACGTCGGATTCGAGGTCTTCCTGCTGGCGCAGGCCGCCCACGCCGGCGGGCGTTCTCCGTTGTATCCATCGGCGGATTCGTCCGTTCCCCCGTGGGGGCGATGACCGCTAGACTCTCCCTCGGCCATCCCGTTGCGGGGGTGACCGACCGGCCGTCGGCGTTCTCACCGCCGGCGGCCACCTGCATGCTAGGCTTCTCGCCGCCAGAGGCCGATCGCGCAGCCCGATGCGCCAGGAGGACCGCCCGACCCGATGACCGAGGAGACCGTCGACTGCTTCAACTGCGGCCGCGCGAACCCCGAATGGGCCCAGGTCTGTCGATCATGCGGGGTCTCCCTTCGCCATGGGCAGGCGCGTGTCGTACCCGCGGGCCGGTATCCCACGGATCGCGACTCGCTCCTCTCGATCGGGGCGGCCATCGGGACGATCGTGGCGGCGCTCGTCATCGGGCTCTTCCTGTCGAGCCTGAACCCGACGGACCCCACGGTCGGTGCAGAGGCCACCCCCTCGCCGAGCCCGACCGCGACTCTCACCGATCCCACCGAGGCGCCGACGGTCGAGCCATCCGCCCCGGAGTCGGTTGAGCCGACCCCGTCGCCGACGCCATCGCTCCCCGGGACCGTGGTGTTCGGTAGCGAGCTCGACGGCAACCGGCAGGTCGTGACTGCGGTCGACACGTTCACGCCAGGGACGGTCTTCGCCCATTCGATCTCGAGCACCGAGCCGTTCGGCGCGGCCACAATCGGCGAGCAGGTCGTTCGGCTGAACGATGACGGCACCGAGGGTGAGGAGATCGTTGCGGCCGCGGGGAACCAGCTCGGCGTCGATCCGGCTGCGACCACCGCGGGCTTCGTCGCCGGGGACGCCGCGAACTTCGTCCGGGACTGGGGTCCGGGCGTCTACGAGATGCGGATCTTCGTCGGTGACACGGTCATCGCGCGCGGCCAGTTCCGCCTCGCTGAGGGCTGATCAGCTCCCCTCGCCGTCGCTCCTCGCCACCTCGTCCCACGCATCCGCCCAGAGCCGGGCACGAACCGGCAGATAGCCCGGATATCCGGTCCGCGCCTCGCGCACGACCGCCTCATCGATGGTGACCGTCGCCATCCGGTCGGTCGTCTCGGCCAGGATCTCGCCACGCGGACCGACGGCAATGCTCGCCCCGCCGATGAGCACGCCCTGCTCCGGATCGGGCCTGTTGACACTCAGGACGTAGCAGCAGCTGGTCATGGCATTCGCCTTCCACACGGTCTTCCAGCGCTGGTATGTTGCCTCCTCGGTTGCCCGCGGGTTGATCGTCGCGGCCACGCCCTGCGCCCCGAGCAGGTGGGTTCCTTCCGGACGGTTGATGTCCGAGCACAGCTGGATGCCGATCGAGATGCCGAAGGCATCGATGCGACGCGGTGGCTCGTCCGCCGGCTCGTAGTGGCTCGGCTCCCAGAACCCCTCTTCATCGGGGAGATGGAGCTTCTCGTAGCTCCCGACGATGGCGCCGGAGGCGTCGAACGCCAGCGCGCGACTCGTTCGCCGGCCGTCCTCCGCCCGATGGATGATGCCGCCGACAAGGCCGATCCCCGCCTCGGCGGCTGCCTCCGATTGGGCGCGAACGCGCGGCCCGTCCATCGGCTCCGCGTCGCCCTCGACCACCGCCTTCGTCGCCGGACTCCACGGATTTAACGGCAGCTCGGGCAGGACCGCGAGATCGGCGCCACGGCGGGCCGCTTCGGCAAGGCGATCCTTCAGGCGAACCGGTCCATCCGGTTGCCAGAACACTTCCGAGATGAGCGCGATGGCGAGCTTGCCGTCCGCGCGCTGGATCATCTTCCCCGCCTCCTGTGGTGCTCCGTCGTCTCGTCAGGCGATTCACTCGTCACCAGATTGACCCGATTGGCCTATCAGGCCGCAACGAATGTCAGGTTGATGGAAAGGTCGCTCCGATACATTCTCGCAATAGCGAGGCCGGCCCGTGAATGGATAAGAACCACGGGTCGGCTCCGCTTTTGTGGAGATCACATTCGTCGCCCGAGGCCGCTACTCGCCGAGGAACTCGCGGACGAGATTCTGGAAGTGGTAGACGCCGTTCTCGCGCTTGGCCGAGAAGCGGCCGGTGTCGTAGGCCCGTGATCGCAGCCCACGCTGGACCTGCTCGCAGATCACGATGTCCTCCTGCTGGATCTCGTCGCTGAAGGCGATCGTCTGCTGCATCGACTCCCAGCCCGGACCGGAACCGGGATCGGCGAAGAACCATTCGAAGATCGTCAGCGTGCGATCCGGCCCCAGTGGCAGGATGACGTTCGAGGACATGTTGTCCTGGTAGATGTTGAACATCGTGTTCGGAAAGAGCCAGTAGTAGAGGGCGTTGTCCTCGGCGCCAGGCTGGCGGAGGTATCGGCGGTCGACGCCCAGCTCCTCCCCCGCCTTGAGCTCCCGGATCGGCGCATGCTGCTTCGAGTAGTAGCGAAACTCCTCGACGCGATAGGCGTCGTAGTCGAGCTCCTTGAACAGCTGCGGATGCGCGATCGGCAAGTGGTAGCCCTCGAGGTAGTTGTCGACGTACACCTTCCAGTTGCATTCGATGACGTAGTCGCGCCGCTCGATCAGCCGCATCGAGTCCACGTCGTAGCCGGCGCTGACGACCTCGGCTGGGATCGCGCCCATCATCTCGGCCAAGGGCGGCGCGTCATCGGAGAGGTTCACGAACACGAACGGTCCCCATTGCTCCACGCGGACCGGGATGAGGCCGAAGTCCTCCTTCGCGAAGCCCTCGGTGGCGTCCATCTCGGGCGCGGCGCGCAGGCAGCCATCAAGCCCATACGTCCAGC
>JBPCOK010000151.1:0-30682 GCA_051000335.1 Candidatus Limnocylindria bacterium
ACGTCGTCCATGCGGCTGCCGGTGTCGACCAGGCAGGTCGCGATGATCGTCAGCGATCCACCGTGCTCGATATTGCGCGCCGCACCGAAGAATCGCTTCGGCGGATAGAGCGCCACGGGGTCGACGCCGCCGGAGAGCGTCTTGCCCGATGCTGGCAGCGCCAGGTTGTATGCCCGCGCCAGGCGGGTGATCGAGTCGAGCAGGATCACCACGTCGCGCCCAGTCTCGACCTGGCGCTTCGCGATTTCCAGGCACATCTCGGCGACACGAGTGTGATTCTCGGTCGGCTCATCGAACGTGGACGAGTAGATCTCGCCGTCGACGTTGCGCTGCATATCGGTGACCTCCTCCGGCCGCTCGCCAATGAGGGCGACCATGAGGAGTGCTTCGGGATGATTCTCGGTGATGCCCGACGCGATGTGCTTGAGCACGGTCGTCTTGCCGGCCTTGGCGGGCGACAGGATCAAGCCGCGCTGTCCCATGCCGACCGGGCTGATCAGATTGATCAGGCGCTGGGTCAGGTTCTTCTGATCCGTCTCGAGATCGAACATCTCGTCGGGGAAGACGGGCACCAGCGCGTCGAAGTTGGGCCGGCGCTTGGCGATCTCGGGTGCGACTCCGTTGACGGTGTCGACCCGCAGCATGCCCCAGTACTTCTCCTGGTCCTTCGGCGGGCGCGTCTGGCCGGTGACGCGGTCACCGGTTCGCAGCCCGAATCGGCGCACCTGGGATGTGCTCACGTAGATGTCATCGTTGGACGGCATGACGCCGTTCACGCGCAAAAAACCAAAGCCCTCGTCGACGATCTCGAGGATTCCCTCGGCCTCGCCGGACTGCCCGTTGCGCTCCTGTGACTGAGCGGGGGCAAGCTGGACGACGTCCAGCAGCTTCAGGACGAGATCGGAGTGCTCGAGCTTGTCGTGGTCCTCGATCTGGTGCTCCGCCGCCAGCTCGCGCAATTCGTCGATCGGCTTCGCCTGAAGGTCGCCCAGGTTCATCCCCGGCTCATCCGCATCCGACGGGAAGGGGCCGGTAAAGATCGAGGAGTACTGGCCCGACGCGTAGTCGTTCCGCCGCCGCGGGGCGTAACCACCGCGTTGCTGCTGCTGCTGGGGCTGTCGACGGGGGGCAGTGTCCTGGCGGCGCCGCGATCGGCGACGCTGCTGTTGTGGACGAGCTTCGTCGTTCATGACCGACTCGCCTGGCAGGGGTGCTTCATGTAGGGAGTGACCTCGATGAGCGTCTCGGGTGCCGTTCCTGCTGCGCGACGCTCGGCCCGTCATCGGGTTCGAGTGAGTAAGGGGCAGGACCGGCTATGTTGAACAGGTCGACCCGGGGATCGTGGCCGCGGCCGGGGTCGTGCGCTGAGTGCTCGGGATCGCGTGGGGTCAAGCGGTCAGACCTTGCGGGTCCCGGCACGGGTGGTGATGTTGGGTCCCCCGTATCCGCTCATCTCGCCGACGAGCCGCGTCCGTATCTGACGCAGAACGGGTCTCCAGTCCAAAGCACTATAACCGAATTGGTCAACAACGTCATCGAGGTTCGACATGCTCGCAAGCGTTGCGGCATGCGCCCGAGCTTCGTCGTTCGCCCACCACTCGCTCCCGAACTCGCTCGACAGACGCTCCCCGATCGCCCCGGCCAACATGATGCGCCCGAGGTCCGGTACCGATGAGAACGGCGCGCCGACATCGTGGAGGTACGCGGCCTCGGGCGTGGCGACGCCGGTCATGTGCCCGACGATGCCGCTGAAATAGGCGCGTTGAAGCGGCTCTTCATCGGTACGGTAGAGACGCATCTCGTAATGGACGTGGGCCAGCAAGCGGCGCAGGCGCCACAACCGGATGAATGCCACGAAATCCGCGAATGAGGCGATCTCGTCGGGCGCCATGTGGAGCGCGCCTCCCAGCCAACTCGGATCACCGACGAGCGAACGGTACAGTTCCGAAACCGCCATGGCCGGGACTCCGTCGCCCACGTCGGACCCGGCAAGACCAGATTCGCCCGACCGCCAGCCCTCGCCGTGGCGCTTGTCGCTCGCATCCCTGCCCGCCTCGCCGACCGCGCGATTGAGGTCGCGCTCACCGAACCACTGCGACCACGCCGAACCCCGCTGTATGTGCCACAGGTCCGCGAGCGTGGCGTCTCCCTGCTCGATGCCGATCAGCGCGAGATATCGGCGCAGAGCAGCGTAGTAGACCGTCTCCGATTGAACCGCCAGCTCCTCGAGCTCGAGCGTCAAAGCTTCGAGGTCGCTCCCGGCGGTAACCGCCGCGACAACCTCGTCCTCGGTGCGTCGAGCGCCAAGACGCTCGCGATAGCGGGGATTCAGAGCCTCCAGGGCTTCGATCCAGCCCGCGTACAGGCCATCGCGCTCGCCGCGATCATCGATCGAGGCGATCCGCCCCTCCAACGTGACAAACGGGATGCGCTCGCCACGCCACACGACGACCGCATCACGCTCGGCGGCAGCGATCGCCGCGTCCAGGTCACCCGTCGCAGGTCGCAGCGCCGGCACTCCGCTGGGCGGGTCGGTGATCATCCGCGGCTTTCCGCAGGACTGGTCGCTCGCGAGGTCATCCGCCGTTTCGCTGGTCCGGGCAGGACATGCCGCGCTGCGGACCCCACGAAGTCCCGGAACAGCGGGTGCGGCCGATTTGGACGGCTCTTCAGCTCCGGATGCGCCTGCGTCGCGACGAACCACGGGTGATCGCGGAGCTCGATGTACTCGACCAGGCGCCCGTCGGGAGAGACGCCGCTGAATGCCATCCCAGCCTCCGAGAGCCGGTCGCGATACCCGTTGTTGACCTCGAACCGATGGCGATGCCGCTCGTATGCGATCTCCGTGCCGTAGGCAGCGCGCACCTTTGACCCCTCCTCGAGTCGGGCGGGATAGAGGCCGAGACGCATCGTCCCGCCCTTGTCAGTGACATCGGCCTGATCAGGCATGAGATCGATGACCGGGTGCTCGGTGAAGACGTTGAACTCGCTCGAATTGGCGTCATCGGTTCCGAGCGCTTCGCGCGCGAACTCGATCACCGCGCACTGGAGTCCCAGGCACAGCCCCAGGAACGGGACGCCGTTCGTGCGCGCCCAGCGGATGGCGCGAATCTTTCCCTCCACGCCGCGGTAGCCAAAGCCACCGGGAACGAGAACGCCGGTGACGCCGGTGAGTTCCCTGGCGACCTGTTCCGGCTCGACCCGCTCGAGGTGTTCGGAACGGATCCAGCGGACCATGACCTCGACGTTGTGGTGGAGGGCGGCATGCTTGAGCGCCTCGGTGACACTGATATACGCGTCGGGCAGCTCCGTGTACTTGCCCACGATGGCGACCTCGATCTCCGGCCGCGGGGCGCGAAGACGACCGACGAGCTCCTGCCAATCCGCGAGATCCGGCTCGCCGCCGGGAAGGTCCAGCTCACGGGCGATGAGCTTGCCCAGGCCGGCCCGCTCCAGCTGGACCGGCACCTCGTAGATGCTCTTGGCGGTCTTGAGCGGAATGACGGCATGCACGTCGACATCGGTGAAAAGGCTGACCTTGTCCCGGATCTCTTCATCGATCGGCCGGTCCGAACGCAGAATGATCACGTCGGGCTGAATGCCGATGCTGCGCAGCTCCTTGACCGAGTGCTGCGTCGGCTTGGTCTTGAGCTCCCCGGTCGCGCCGATCTCCGGCAGCCAGGTGACGTGGACGTACAGCACGTTACGGCGCCCGACGTCCTTGCGCATCTGCCGGATCGCTTCGAGGAATGGAAGCGACTCGATATCGCCGACCGTGCCACCGACCTCGACGATCACGACACCATGGGCGGCAAGGCCGCTGGTCGCCACCGTGCCGGTCCCCTCTCGGGCGACGCGCGCGATCCGCTCCTTGATCTCGTTCGTGATGTGCGGGATGACCTGCACCGTGCCGCCCAGGTAGTCGCCGCGCCGTTCCTTGGCGATCACGCTCTGGTAGATGCGGCCAGTCGTCACGTTCGAGGCCTGGGACAGGTTCTCGTCGATGAAGCGCTCGTAGTGGCCGAGGTCGAGGTCCGTCTCCGCACCGTCGTCGGTCACGAAGACCTCGCCGTGCTGATACGGCGACATCGTGCCGGGATCGATGTTGATGTACGGGTCGAGCTTGAGGATGGAGACCGGAACGCCGCGGGCCTTGAGGATCCGCCCGATGCTGGCCGCCGTGATGCCCTTGCCGAGTGAGCTGGTGACGCCACCCGTCACGAAGACGTACTTGGGCATCCGTTCGGGTCCTCCGCGAGCGGCTTTGCGTGTCGGGATGGGCACGACACGCGAGCAGAGGCGCCGGGGTCTACTCGGGGGGTGATGGTACCCGACTCGGCGACGGTTCGTGCGCATGCTCCGAGCCGACTCCGAGGCGCCGGATCAGCAGCTCCGTGGTGGTGCCCTGGATGATGAGGGTGAAGAGCACGACCCCGAACGTGATCTCCTGCAGCAGCGCTCGCTGCGGGAAGTCGCCCGGCAACGAGAGCGCCAGGGCCACGGAGACCGCGCCGCGCAGGCCGGACCAGAACATGACGTGCAGCCACTCGAGCGGGATCGAGCGGTAGTAGCGATCGCTGATGAGCCTGCTCGTGCCGCCGACGAGCAGGTAGACCACCAGCGCACGCCCCGCGAGGATCGCGGCGATTGCCCAGCCGATCGGGATCACCGCCTCCACGAGCTGCTCGAGCGAGATGGCCAGGCCGACGAGCAGGAAGACGAGCGCGGTGAGCAGGAAGGCGAGGAACTCCCAGACGGTGTCGAGCGCCTCCTGTGTGCGCTCACTCATGCCGATGCGCCGGCCGTAGTTGCCCAGGACCACGCCGGCAACCACGGTGGCGATGATCCCCGACTCATGGAACGTGTCGGCGATGAGGTACGCGCCGTAGGCCGTGGCGAGCGAAACCGTGAGCTCGAGGAGATGGTCGTCCACGGTGGCGACCACCCGCGACGCCACGAACCCGATGACTCCGCCGATGAGGGTGCTGACCACGACGGTCACGACGAAGGTGCCAACGGCATCGGCGAGGTTGACGCTGCTGCCGACGGCCGCAATGGCGATGGCGAAGACCACGATGGCCGTGCCGTCGTTGAAGAGGCTCTCACCCTGGACCAGGGTGGCGAGGCGCCCAGGCGGGCCGAGGCGCTTGAACGTCGAGATCACGGCGGCCGGATCGGTGGCCGAGACCATGGCGCCCACGACGAACCCGAGCTCGAACGGGAGCCCGGTGGTCAGCGCGAGGACCGCGGCCACCGTCAGCGCCACGATCAGCACGCCAGGTACGGCAAGGATTGCCACACCGCCGGACGCGCGGCGCAGCTCGCCGAAGTCAAGCTGGTAGCTGGCCTCGAAGATCAGGCCCGGCAGGAGGACCGCGAGCACCAGCTCCTCGGTAATCTCGAAGTCGAGCTCGGGAGCGAACAGGACGGCGGCTAGCCCGAAGACGACGAGTGCGATGGTGTATGGGACGGCGATCCGCCGGGCGAAGAGGCCCACCACCGCGGCCACGGCGACGAGCGCCACGAACAGTTCGACCGCGTTCAACGTCACTTCGCCCGTCACCTCGCCATCCTACGGCGCACGCGGCCGTTCGCGCCGGCCCGGACGCCTATCCTTCCCCGATGAGCCGCGCGCGTGATCCGGCGTCACATGCGAGATACGCGTTCTTCAGGAACGGTCGACTGGCGGTTGTGCCGGCGAAGCGTACGCATCGCGTGGCGGTGCTGACGATCCTCTCGGAGCGGTTCGAACGCGGCCGTCGCTACCCCGAGCGGGAGGTCAACGCCCTGCTGGCCGATGACGGCCCCGACCATGCGACCCTGCGCCGCTTGCTGGTCGACGAGGGGCTGCTCCGCAGGGACTCGGGCGAGTACTGGCGCGACCAGGCGGGCGAATGAGGGCGGTCCTGGCCGCGGTACGGCTCGTGCATCCGGCGCCGGCGGCGGCCGTGGTGATCCTGAGCGCGGCCCTCGGCGCCACTCTCCTGGCCCAGGCCGGCGGGCCGGTCGCATCGACACGACTCGGCCTGACCGTGGTGGCGGTGCTCGGCTCGCAGATCGTCACCGGCGCGCTCAACGACTGGGCGGACCGAAGTCGAGACGCCGTGGCCCAGCCGGACAAGCCGATTCCCATCGGAGACGTCGCGCCGCGCGTGGCGCTCGGGATCGCAGCGACCGGCCTCGCGATCCAGGCCGGCGCCTCGATCCTCCTGGGGCCGCTGCCGCTGGCCCTCGGGCTGGCCGCGGTCGGCTCGGCAGTCGCCTACAACCTGTGGCTGTCCCGCACGCCGGGCAGCTTCCTACCCTATCTCGTGAGCTTCGGGCTCCTGCCGCTGTGGATCGCGGCCGGCGTCGGCACGCCAGTGGAGCGCGTGGCCGCGGCCCCGTGGCTCATCGGCCCGTTCGCGGTGGCCGCGCACCTAGCCAATGCGCTGCGCGACTTCGATGCCGATGCCTCGTTGTCGTCGCGCAACCTTGCCCAGGTGCTCGGCCGGCGAGCGTCATTCCGCCTCGCCTGGGGATTGGCCATGGCCGTCGGGGTGGGAGTGGGCGCCGCGCTCCTGTCCGGAGCCGGCGGTACGCCCGCAGTTGTCACGCTCGGGGCGGTGGGACTGGCCGCCGTGGCCCAGGGTGGCGCCAGCCCTCGACGACTGTGGGCGGGAATGCTCGTTGCCGCCGTCTGCTGGACGGCCGCCTGGGCCCTCGCCACGGGGTGAGGCGAGATGCCCGCTAGGCGAGCGCGCGCGGGTCAGATGGCGTCGTCGAGCTCCATCATCTCGTCGTCGGTCTCTTCCGTGAGCTTGAGCCACACGAAGAGTCCCGCGAGGATGGTGAGTGGGATGACGATCAGCGCCGCGAGAAGCGCGCCGATGCCAATGAGCAGAACCTTGATCGCCTTCATGGAATGACTCCCCTGCTTATTGCGCCCCGGTCGAGCTGGGGGCGCCCGTCTGACGCTGTTCGGGTGCGGACTCGATCATAGCCAAGATCTCGTCCCGCGTGAATTCGGCGAGCTCGTGGCCGCTGCTGCTCGGACCTCCGACCTTGAACAGCCGGAGGACGAAGGAGCCATCCTGCTCGAACAGGAAGACGTCGTGAGCCTTCTCGCCATCGACGTAGGCGCCAATGATCCGCATGGCAAGCTCGTAGTAGTTGCTGAGGTCCGGGTGCGGTCGATCGCGGTCGGCCGACCCGCGCTTCGAGGCCGACGCGTCCATCATCTGCCCGACCTGTTCGTCGGTCAGCTCGTGGGTGCGCTTCGCCATCGATCCGTAGCTGTCCGCATCGGCCGAGCCGGGAGCGACGCCGAGACCCTGCAGCAGAAAGCCGCCGTCGAGCTCGAGTAGCAGGATCTCCTTGAGCCGCTCGCGGTCGACGAACGCCCCGATGCTGCGCAGGACCTCCTCCCAGTCCTGGCGCGGGCTCCCGTCATAGATTCGCATCGCTCGCGGGTTCCTCCGTTGGCTTGGCGGCCGGCCGTCCGAGCATACCCTCCTCGGACGTCAGGTCAAGGCCGATGCGATCGCCCCGGCGGTGCGCGCGTTGCCGACAATGAGCCCGATGTTGACCGCGAGGGTCCGGCCCCCCGACACGGCCGCCAGGTGCCCGAGCAGATGCGGGGTGACGGCGGCGCCGCGGACATGCCTGGCGTCCGCGTCTCGCAGCCCGTCCTGGATCCACGCCTCCACCTCATCGGCGTCGAGCGCAAGCTCCGTTGGTGGCGGCTGGACGAGCAACAGTCCGCCCGCCCCCGGCACGGCGCGGTGCGATCGGATGGCCTCAGCCGCGGCCCGCGGCCCGTCGACCCGATGCGTCAGCCGAAGCCCCGAGCTGATGGAGTAGAAGGCGGGAAGCTCGTCCACTCCGTAGCCAACGACGGGGATCCGCCGGGTCTCGAGCATCTCGAGCGTGGCGCGCAGGTCGAGGATCGATTTCGCACCGGTTGCCACGACAACGACCGGCGTCGCAGCCAGCTCGTCGATGTCGCTCGACACGTCGAAGGTTTCGGCGGCGCGACGATGGACGCCACCGATCCCCCCGGTCGCGAAGACGCCGATGCCGGACATGTGAGCCAGCCGCATCGTGGCGCTCACCGTCGTCGAGGCGAGACGGCGTGCGGCGAGAAGCGGACCGAGGTCGCGGGAACCGGACTTGGCGACGTCCCGTGCAGGATCGGCGAGGCGCTCGAGGAGGTCGCGCCCGGCCCCGACCACCAGCCGGCCGTCGTCGATGGCGGTCGTGGCCGGTACGGCGCCCGCCTCGCGGATCGCCGCCTCCGCGGCGAGGGCGGTGTCGAGGTTGTGCGGCACCGGGAGACCCTGGGCGATGAGGCTCGACTCGAGCGCCACCACGGGGACGCCTTCGTCGAGCGCCGTGCGAACCTCGTCGGACACGGCGAGGAATGGCGTATCCATCATCGGCCCGCAGCTCCGGCTTCGAGTGGCACGCGCGTCTGGGCTCCTGACACGGTCGCGACCTCGCCCGCATGCTCCGCCGCGACCGCCAACGCGGGCTCGAGGAACGCGCGCGACGGCGGCCAGGCCGCTTGGCTGAGCTGGGCCACGAGGGTTGCCACGAATGCGTCGCCGGCTCCCGTCGTGTCGATCGCATCGGGGCGCACGCGCGGCGCGACGTGGATCGCCCCGTCCGCGAAGGTGGCGGACACTGCGTCGGCGGCGGTCGTCACCACCACCGGTGCCAGGCCGGCGACCGGATCGAGCCATTCGGCTTCGTCGCGGTTCACGATCAGCAGGTCCGCACGGACCCCGATCGCGGCCGCGCGCCACGAGGCTCGCGCTCCATCCGGGACGGTGCAGCCTGCCAGCACCCGGATCGTGCGAAGGGCCGCGAACCGCCTGATCGTGGAGGCTTCGTCCGACTCCAGCAGGACGTACCCCGACAGGACGGTCCACGCGGCCTCGGGAATGGCGCGGGCCGCCAGCCTGGCGCCGAGCGGTTGTCGCTGGCTGAGCATCGTCCGCTCGCCGCCCGCACCGAGTGCGACGACGACGATGCCGGTCGCGGGCACCCGGATCGGGTCGACGTCAACGGATTCGTCATGCAGGGCGTCGGCCAGGATCCGGCCGGCGGCATCGTCACCGATTCCGCAGACGAGCCGGGTCGCGACGCCGCGACGCGCCAAGCGGACCGCGACGTTGGCGCCCTGGCCTCCGGGCTGCAGCCGGATCTGGGCCGGGACGTCCTGCCCGTCCCTGACCGGACCATCCGGCAGCGCCGACACGTCGAGCATGGCGTCGCCGATGACGAGGACCGTGGGCGACTCGGGGCTCACAACCGGCGCCTCGTGCTGAATCCCTCGCGCGTCGTGTGCCAGTACCCGAGCTGAGGATCGCTCAGGCGCCAGCACAGCCAGGCTCGCTCACCGTCGCGCTGGGTCGGAATGTCGACGAGACCCTCTTCGAGATCTCGGATCACGAGGCCGAGCGACTCCAGGTGGTCGACGAGGGCGCCCATCCGCGCTCCCAGCTCGGCCGTGGCGCCCTCGAGCCGCGCCTGCTCACGCTCCCCCGATGCTCCGACGGCCCGCAGCCGATGATGCAGCGCGTCGTGCGTCTCGTCCGCGCGGCGTCGTTCGAGCGCGAGCTGCAGGAGAGAGCCCCTGATCAGGGGCAGCAGCGCGCGGGCCTGTTCGACAGTGTACGTCGGCTCGTCGTCCATCGGTAATCGGGGATGGTAGCGTGCTAGGATCGGCCCCCGGATGGGCCTGCTCCGCACCGCGACGGCGCCAATCCGATCCGCCGGAGGTGAGCGCGCACGCGCCATGACCGACGAGAGAGCCCGCCTCGCGCGGAGCATCAATGACGAGGCCGCCCCCGGCGGCGATCCGTACACGGACTACGACGACTTCAACCTGCCCGCCTATTCCGGGCTGCCAAGCTTCCAGAAGCTGCCGTGGATCACCGATGCGGCCGAGCTGGCGGCGGCGCGTCCGGATGTCGCGATCATCGGCGCGCCCTTCGACGACGCCGTGAGCCATCGGCCCGGGGCCCGGTTCGGTCCCCGCGCGATTCGGCAGGCCAGCTATCACTCCGGCGCCATCAACTCCCTGCAGCTCGACATCGAGCCCTACGACTGGCTCACCGTGGTCGATGCTGGCGATGCCCCGGTGACGCCGATGAACATCGAGCGCGGGCACGCGGTCATCGAGCGCAAGGTGGCCGAGGTGGCCGCGAGCGGGGCGATCCCGATCATCCTGGGCGGCGACCATTCCATCACCTATCCCGCCGCGACCGCGATCGCCAGGCACGTCGCGCCGCGGGGCCTGGGGATCGTCCACTTCGACGCGCACGCCGACGCCGCGAACTCCACCTGGGGAACGCTGCGCTCGCATGGAGCTCCGATGCGCCGGCTCATCGAGTCGGGAGCGGTGGCCGGTCGGAATTTCGTACAGGTCGGCCTGCGCGGCTACTGGCCCGGCGCCGAGACACTGGACTGGATGCGCGAGCAGGGCATGCGCTGGCACCTCATGACCGAGATCGAGGAGCGTGGCGCGGAGGCCGTCATCGCGGATGCCATCGCGCAGGCGCTCGACGGTCCCGAGGTCATCTACCTGTCGGTCGACATCGATGTGATCGATCCGGGAATGGCGCCCGGCACCGGCACGCCGGAGCCCGGCGGCATGCTGACCCGTGAGCTGCTGCGCGCGGTGCGCCAGGTCGTCCGGGCGGTCGAGCTGGTCGGGATGGACGTCGTGGAGGTCTCTCCGCCGTTCGACCAGGCCGAGGTCACCGCGGCCGCAGCCCATCGGTGCGTGCTCGAGGCGATCAGCGCCCTTGCGGCCGTTCGGCGTGCCTCAGGCGCAGCGCCCATCGCGGATCTGGGCGCGGGAAGCGATTCGTCCGGGGGCGGGTGAGCCGACCGATCAGCCGGAGCGCTTGACGAAGGTCGTGCTGGCGACCTGGTCGCCGTTGCGCGTCGCGGTGAGGGTGTACTCCCCGGCCTGCAGACCCTGGACGGCGAATGTCGCAAAGTAGTAGCCGTCTCCGCCGCCCTGGAGTGAATAGGCCCCACCTTCGAATGTCCCGCTCGGACCGCGCAGGATGGCATTGATCGCGTCCCCCGACCGCGAGCCGGTGAAGCGAACGAGCGCCGTGAGCGAGTCGGCGTTCGCCGGCAGCGCATCAATCTGACCGCGGCACCGCGACCCGGAGATGGATCGACAGGCGAGGACCTCCGCCGCGAACTGATCGGGGGCGGGAGGAGGAGTTGCCGCCGCAGTGGCCGTCGGGGTGGCCGTCGGAGTCGCCGTCGGTGCCAGGGTCACGGTGGGCACTGCCGTCGGCGATGCCCGTGGAATCGACGGGGAGAAGATGGCACCGCCCGGCTCACCCACGAGCACGCTCGGGCGTGCCGTCGCCTCGACTGCGGACGGTGACGCGTCGCCGCCGCGCGGCCAGAGGATGAAGATGGTGAGGCCGATGAGGACGAGGGCGACCGGGATTCTCAGGAGCTCGAAGCTGGACCGCGACATGACGGGTGGGACTGTGCAGGTTCAGGGCCAGCCCGCCGGTCAGGACACCTCGAAGGAGGTGGTGCCGGCCGGCTCGCCGTTCCGCGTGATCTCGACGTTGTACGTGCCCGGTCCGAGGCCGCTGAAGGGGAAGTAGGTCCAGCCGCCCGGACAGCGGGGCGTGCACCCGATGCGGGCAAGGTCGATGGAGCCCTCACCCACCGTCGTCCCGTCGGGACCGATGAGGTCGGCGCCGATCACGTCGTTCTCCGTTCCGTTCGCAAAGCCCACCCAGACCCACAGGTTGCCGTTGTTGCTGACAGCATTGGAGTCGCAGCCGTCAACTCCGGCGCTGCCCGGAATGCAGGGCTGGGCCTGGGCCGTGAAGCCATCGGGGAAGACGACGGGACCACCGCTCGCCGTGGGATCGCCACTCGCTCCGGCGCTCGGATCAGTGCTGGGCGCGACGCTCGGTGCCACGCTTGGAGCGGCGCTCTCGACCACGGTCGGGCTGGGCATCAACGTCGGATCGACTGCGCCGGTGCCCGGGTCGCCGCTGAACACCCCCGCCAGGACCGCGCCGCCGAGCAGCGCGAGCACGCCGAGCCCGAGGAAGCCCAGGATCGCGAACGCACCCGCCCCGGATGATCGCCGATCGCGATCGTCGTCCCACTCGTCGTACTCGTAGGGATGCTCGTCGGGGTCATATGCCGCTTCGTCGTAGTGATCGATGTGCTCCGGCTCCACGACCTCGGGGGCCGCCGCGGACGGCGCCGGGACGGCGGACGGCGATCGCCTGATCCAGTCGTCGTGCTCACGGGTGATGTCGGGCCGGTCGGTCGGCGGGAACGCAGCCGCAGGTTGCGTCGACTCCATCGGCGGTGGCGGCGCCGGGCGCTCCTCGAGCTCATCCGTTCGTCGCGCCTCCTGGCTCTGGGCCCGTCGAGCCCTGGCATCCTCCGGCTCAGGCTCGAACCGCTCGTAGGCAGGCCCGATGTCGTCGGCGTCCCCACCCCGCCGATACGGATCGGCGCCGGATCGGCGCGCGCGAATCCGATCCTGGAGCTCGTCGCGGTCCATGCCGCGCGGTCGAATGCGGGCATCCGAAGGGATCGCCGACCCGCACTGCGTGCAGAACGCGGCCGGTGCCGTCGAGCGGTGGCAGGTCGGGCAGCGGATCTCGCCCGGCTTCGGAGTCGCCATGTCTGCGGCATTGTGCCTTCCCCGGACGTCGTTTGCACGCCGGCCCGTGATCGGTCGGGTGCCCTCAGTGCGCCGCGAGTGCCTCGACCAGCACCGGGGCGATGGCGTCAGCCCAGAAGCCGTAGCCGATCGGCGACGGATGGAAGCCATCGGAGCTCGTCGCGTCGGGGCGCCCGCTGAAGCGTGGGCTGGCGTCGGCGGCGATATCGACGAAGAACGTGCCGTCGGCCGCCGCAACCGCCGCGCGCTGCTGGCCGCGGAGGACGCCGGCGTAGCGATCGACCGCCGTGCGCAGCGGTTCGGGGATGATCTCGGTGCCGCTGAAGCGCGGCGTCCCGGCCAGCACGACGGCGGCACCCGACGCGCGGGCCGCCGCGAGTGCCGCATCGGTCTGCCGTCGAACATCGGTCCAAAGGGTTGCGTGCGTCGCATCATTCGAGCCGATGACCATGACGATGGCGTCGAATCCGTCACCGATGCGCGGCAGTTGGTTCGCGGCCATGTCGACGGACCTCGCCCCATCGACGCCGAAGCCGACCACCTCCACCGGTCGTCCAAGGCGATCCGCTGTCCGCTGGGCGATGAGAACCGCCAGCGACTCCATCTCCGTCGGTGATCCGACGCCCGCGACCGTCGAGTCGCCGAGGACCGCCAGCCGAACGGGTTCGCGGACCCCCGATTCCGCAGGCTCGACCCGTGCGTCGATCCGGTAGCCGGGATCGCGGGGCAGGAATTCGCGACGCGAGAGGAGGAAGAGCTCCACGCCGACGAGCGCGACCATCGCACCGACCACCAGCCCCAGCGCCAGGGCCACACGTCGGATCATGCGCCGGGACGCTTCCACTCGGTGCCGTCGGCGAAGCGCTCCCGCTTCCAGATCGGCAGGCGCTCCTTGATGGCCTCGATGACGAACCGGTTCGCCTCATAGGCCTCCGCGCGATGCGCCGCCGCCGTGACGATCGCGACCGCCGCCTCGCCGATGGCCACCACGCCATGCCGATGGACGACGGCCACCGACGCCCCGAACCGCCGCTCGGCCTCGCCGGCGATCTCCGCCAGCTCGCGGTCCGCCATGTCCGGGTAGACCTCGTACTCCAGCTCGACGACCTCGCGGTCATCATCGGCCCGATTGCGGGCGCGGCCGACGAAGGTCACGAGCGCACCGTGACCGGCATCGGCCATGGAGCGTTCGAGCTCGCCCACGTCGATCGGTCCGTCGATCAGCGCGGTCCGGGAGCCACCGCTCACCGGTGGAAGGAATGCGATCACGTCGTCAGCCTGCAGCACGTCGTCCCATGCCGCATATACGCCGTTTCTCGCCGCGCGCACGTATGGACGGTGCGGCTCGAGCCCGGGGTGGCGGCTCGCCAGCTCATCCCAGGCGGCCCCGACATCGCTCGAGCTGGCGAGGGTGAGATCGGTTCGGTCGCCCGCGATCTCGCGCAGCGATGCGAAACATCGAACCTGGACGCGCATGGCTAGACGGGAACCCCACTGAGGTAGGTGATGGACGATCCGGCAATGGAGCCCGCCATGATGAGCGCGAGACCGATGTACAGCAGCCCGGTCGACGCCTGGAGCGACGGGGCGCGAGACGCCAGCAGCGCGAGCGCGGTCACGAGCAGCGGCAGCAGGATCCCGACGCCGAGCCGCAACCACGCCAGCCACGCGAGTCCCTCGAGCGCCGACCCCATCCCGATGACGGCAACCAGGAAGACGATGCCCTGGACGCCGAGCACCGCACCGAGCATCCACATCATGCGACGCAATGGCGCCGGCGAGAGCTGGGGCGTGACGAGATACCAATGGCCGAGGAGCATCGCCGCATTCACCGCGCCGAGTGCCAGCGCCCCGAGCACCAGCTGACCCGCAAACACCGGGGCGCTGCGGCTTCCACCGGCCGCGGCGAGCACGATGAGCGCCGCGAGGCCGACCAGGCCGGTCATGACCGCCAGCCAGCTGCGCGGCCAGTCGCCGACCGACGCCACGAGGTACGCGGCACAGCCGATGACGAACGCGATCGTCAACGGGCGACGCAGGTCCACCGTGGCAGCCGCCTCGACCCCCAGTGGCAGGGCCAGGTCGCTGATCAGCAGGACGACTGCGAAGACCAGCAGCATCCATGCCATGAACAGCCGATAGCCACGGGTGGTGCCGCCCCGGCGCTCTGTGAGCCCCACGACGAGGAGCGTGCCCGAGGCGAGACCGGCCCAGAAGATCCAGTTCACGAACGGGAGGGCCTCGATCCGCATCGGTCCTCAGGCCGCGCCCGTCGCCGGGGCAAGGCTGCCGGTCAGGCCGATCTCGACCCATCCCGATCGCACGCGCACCGGAAAGGTCTCGACCGGCTCGCTGGCCGGTGGCACGACCGCCATGCCGGTTCGAATGTCGAAGCAGCCGCCGTGCCAGGCACAGACGAGCACGCCATCTCGCGGGTCGAACCCCGCTTCGGAGAGCGGGAAGTCGCGGTGACTGCAGTTGTTCTGGACGGCGAAGAACTCCCCCGCGTGGCGCACGAGAACGACCGGCGTCCCGTCGATCTCGACCGGGAGCAGCTCGCCGTCGCGCAGCTCCTCCGACGAGATGACGCGGGCATATCGCGTGTCGATTCCGTTCATTCCCCGCATTCTACGGTCGGGAGCGCTTCCGCCCGTTCTCAGGGTCTGATCGCAGGAGATTCACGCCCCGCTTCGCTCCGTATCATTCGGTGATGGATCCCGTCTACGCCCTCCTCGAAGTCGCCGCGGCCGCGTTCTTCGGACTCGCCGCGTGGCTGGCGCTGCGTCGCGGACGACTGCCGTTCCTGGAGCTCGTGAGCGCCGCGACGTTCGGCCTCCTGCTCGAGGAGGGCGACCAGCTCATCTTCGAGACCTATCAGTACGCCGACAGCTGGATCCTTGCCATCGATCGAGCGCCGATCGTGATCGGCCTGACCTGGGCGCTCATCATCGCCGGCGCCATGCGCATCACGGACGCACTGGGGGTTCGGCGGCGGTACGCCCCAGTGGTGGACAGCGTGCTGGCGATCATGCTCGACCTCGCGTTCGACGCGATCGCCATTCGGATGGGCCTCTGGACCTGGCGCGACGTCGGCGCACGCGACGGCTGGTTCGGGGTTCCAGCCGGCAACTTCTACGCCTGGCTCTTCGTGACGCTGGCGTTCAGCATCCTGACCCGCTGGCTGCGCGACGCCGCCCGCCACCGACCCGCGCTCGAGTGGCTCCAGCTCCTCGTCCCGATCCCGGCGTTCGTCATCCTGCTGCTCAGCCTCGTGCCGTTCACCGTCGTCAAGCCGATCATCGACCCGGCGCCCGGCGGCGGACTCGTGCTGTTCGCCATCGCCCTGGCCGCGTTCACGGCTGTCGCCGCCTGGGCGGTCCTGGGCCCGGACCGGGGCGTTCCGGACGGATCGAAGACCGCGATCCTCGACCTGCGGCTTGCCTTCGCAACGCGTATCGCGATCCACGTCTTCTTCCTCGCCGCGCTCGTCGTCATGGGTCTCGCCACGCGTGAGCCGGTCCTGCTGCTCACGGCCATCGCGCTGCTGGCGGCCGAGGCGCCACTCGGCTATGTCACGGTGAAGCGACACGCCGCCCGGCCCGCGTAGCCGGCGCGTGCAAATCCACCGATCGGTCGCCGACGAAGCCACCGAGACGCTACCCTCGGCTCCATGACGCCGGACCCGCTCACGATGCCCGACCTCGACGAGTGCGTCGAGCATCTCCGAAACCTCATCCGCATTCCCTCGGTCAACCCGCCGGGCATTCCGGACGCGGCCGCGGGGCGCGACACGACCGGCGCGGAGCTGGCCGTCGCGACGTACTGCGCCGATGTCCTCGGCGCCGCAGATATCTCCGGCGAGCTCGTCGAAGTTGTGCCCGGACGCGGCAGCTGCGTGGCCAGGCTCGTCGCAGACGTCCCCGACCCGGAGCCCCCGCTCATCCTTCTGAGCCACCTCGACGTGGTGCCGGTCGACGCTGAATCGTGGTCGCGTGACCCGTTCGGCGGCGAGCTGGTGAACGGAGAGGTCTGGGGTCGCGGCGCCGTGGACATGAAGGACATGGTCGCCATGGAGCTCGCGGTCATGGTCGCGCTGAAACGATCCGGCACCCCCTTGCGACGGGACGTGATCTTCGCCTGCGTCGCTGACGAGGAGGCCGGTGGCGAGTTCGGCGCGCGCGGCCTAATCGAGCAACGACCGGAGCTCTTCAGCGACGCCCTCGGCCGGCCGGCGGCCGCCGCGATCAACGAGGTCGGCGGCTACTCGATGACGATCGGGGGCCGTCGCTTCTACACGATCCAGGTTGCCGAGAAGGGCATCGCCTGGACCCGCCTTCGGACGTCCGGCCCGCCCGGGCATGCTTCCATGCCGCCGCGGGACAACGCGGCCGTGGCCCTCGCCCGGGCGGTCGCGGCGGTCGCCGACGACCAGCAGCGGCGGAGCGCGATCGTCACGCCGATCGTGCGCGAGATGCTCACCGCCATGGATCTGCGCGAAGTCGCCGATCTCGCGGCGTCGGACCCGGTCGCCGCACGTGCCGTCCTGGAGCGAGAGGTCGCCGATCCGGTCCTGCGCCGATCGTTCGACGCCATGCTGCGTGACACGGTGACCCCCACGGTGCTGCGCTCCGGCAAGAAGGTCAACGTCATGCCCGGGGCGGGCGAGGCCGAGCTCGACATCCGCACGCTGCCCGGCACCGACCAGGAACATCTGCTCGCCCATCTGCAGTCCGTGGTCGGCGACGACGCTCGCGTCGAGCCGGTGGTCGTGCTCCCGGCCGTCGAGTGGCCGGGAGACGCCGAGATCGTCGACCACATGCGTGATGCCCTCGCTCGGGCCGACCCGGATGGGGTCCCGTTGCCGATGATGATCACGCCGGGAACCGATGCCAAAGCGATGGCCCAGCTCGGCATCCCGTGCTACGGATTCGCCCCGCTGCGCCTCGAGGCGGATTTCCCCTTCCTCGAGCTCTTCCACGGGCACGATGAGCGGGTTCCCGTGAGCGCACTGGCGTTCGGCCTCCCGGTGCTCTTCGACGTCGTCAGCCGATTCACCTGCACCTGACGCGGGCATCGCCGCCACGAGCGTGCTCGGCTATACTCGCGCGTGCATTCCCGGAATGGATCTGATGACGCACCCCACCGATGCGAGCGCGGCACCGCGTTCGCGCACCATCGCCTTCGTGTTTCCCGGCCAGGGGTCGCAGTACGTCGGCATGGGCGCGGACCTCATCGCCCGGTCGCCCGCCGCCGCGACCGCGTTCGCGCGCGCGGATGCCGCCCTTGGGATTCCCCTGACCCGGCTCATCCTCGACGGACCCGCGGAGGAGCTCGACAAAACGATCAACGCCCAGCCGGCGATCCTGGCCACGAGCGTGGCGTTCCTCGAGGCCATCCGCGCCGAGGCGCTCGAGGCCGGCGTCGAGGTCCGACCGACCGCAATGGCCGGCCATTCCGCCGGTCAGTACGCGGCCGCGGTCGCCGCTGACGCGCTCGACTACGCCGACGCGCTGCGGCTCGTCCGTGAGCGCGGACGCATCATGCAGGAGCGCGGCATCGCGGGCGGGATGGGCGCAGTCATCGGACTCTCTGACGAGCAGGTCCACGAGATCGTGGCCGAGGCTCGCCAGCACGGAGAGATCAGCGTGGCGAATGCGAACGCTCCGGGGCAGATCGTGCTGTCCGGCGTGATCCCGGCCCTCGTCTTCGCGCTCGAGATGAGCAAGACGGTCGGCGCCCGGAAGGCCGCGCGACTGACGGTCAGCGTCGCCAGCCATTCACCGCTCATGCGCCGCGCTCGCGACGAGTTCGGCAAGATCCTCAGCAAGGTTCCGTTCCGCGATCCGCAGGTCCCGATGCTCGGCAACGTGCACGCGACCGTCATCAACACGGCGGACGGCCTGCGCAGCGAGCTCACCGAGCACCTCGTCCACGGCGTGCAATGGACCGGGACCGTGCGCAACCTCGTCGCCGGCGGCGTGACCGACTTTGTCGAGGTCGGCCCCGGTCGCGTGCTGTCCGGGCTCATTCGACGCATCAGCCCGGATGCGGAGACGCACGTCGCCGACGGCCCGAGCGAACGCTCGTTCCTCACCTTCCTGCGCGAGCTGCCAGCGTGACGGTGCGGCGCGCCGTCGTGACCGGGCTGGGGATCGTGTCACCGGTCGGCATCGGATCCGATGCCAGCTGGGACGCTCTCGTCCGGGGTCGATCGGGCATCGCCGACATCACGCTCTTCGACGCCTCGCCGTTCGAGGTCCGCGTCGCGGGCGAGGTCAAGGACTTCGACGCCACCGACTTCATGGATGCGAAGGACGTCCGCCGCCACGATCGCAACACGCACTTCGCGGTCGCGGCCAGCGGCGAGGCACTGCGGGACGCCGGCCTGCTCGGGGATGATGGGCTCGTCACCGGCGATGTCGATGCGGACCGCTTCGGGATGGTGTTCGGCACGGGCATCGGCGGCATCGGGATGATGCTTGAAGGACACAGGACGCTGCTCGAGCGGGGGCCGCGGCGCGTGTCGCCGTTCATGCTGCCCCACATGCTTCCCGACTCGGCGTCGGGCCAGGTCGCCATCCAGTACGGCATCCGCGGTCCCAACATGGCCGTCGTCAGTGCCTGCGCCACCGGCGGGCACGCGATCGGCGAGGCGATGGAGGCGATCGTGCGCGGACAGGCCGACATCATGCTCGGCGCCGGCACCGAGGCGCCGCTCGTGCCGCTCGCGTTCGCCGGCTTCGGCCAGATGCGGGCGCTCGGAACGCCGAAGGACCCCGATTCCGGCGAGTACAGCGCGCCGATGGCCTCTCGCCCCTTCGACGCCACCCGCGACGGCTTCGTGGTCGCCGAGGGATCGGCCGTGCTCGTGGTCGAGGAGCTCGAGCACGCACGAGCGCGGGGCGCGAAGCCGATCGCCGAGATCATCGGCTATGGCTCCTCGGCGGATGCCTTCGACATGGCCGCCCCCGCGGCGCAGGGCGAGGGGAACCAGCGCGCGATGCGCGCCGCGCTGACTCGAGCTGGCATCGAGGCGAACGAGGTCGACTACATCAACGCCCACGGCACGAGCACGCCGCTCAACGACCGATACGAGACGGCGGCGATCCGCGCCGTCTTCGGCGAGCACGCCGATCGGCTGGCCGTCAGCAGCACGAAGTCGATGACCGGTCACGCCATGGGCGCGGCTGGCGCCATCGAGGCGTTCGTCTGCGCCAGGGTGCTGGCGAGCGGCTGCATCCCGCCCACGATCAACTACCGCCATCCCGACCCGGAGCTGACGCTCGACTACGTCCCGAACGAGGCCCGTGCCGCCGACGTCCGCGTCGCACTTTCGAACTCGATGGGGCTCGGCGGGCACAACAGCAGCATCATTCTCAGCCGATTCGACGACTAGGCCGACATGACTCGCCCTCCGCCGCCGCGCGACCCGTCGCGACGCGCCGTCATCACCGGCCTGGGAGCCGTCACGCCGATCGGCAACGACGTCGCCACCTTCTGGCGCAACCTCACCGGCGGCGTGTCCGGCGTCGCTCCGATCAGCCTCTTCGACGCGTCCGATCTCGAGGTCCGCATCGCGGCCGAGGTCAAGGACTTCGAGCCGCGGGACTGGATCGACTTCAAGCAGGCCCGACGGATGAGCCGCTTCTCGCAGCTGGCGGTCGCCGCGGCGCGCCAGGCGATCGATGCGTCCGGCCTCGAGATCGGCGAGCACAATCGCGATGACGTGGCCGTCGTCATGAACACCGGGGGCGGGGGCCTCCAGGAAGTGGCCGTCGGCGAGATGACGCTGGCCGAGAAGGGCCCGGACCGGGTGAGCCCGTTCATGGTGCCGATGATGTCCCCGTCCATGGCCGCCTGCCAGATCAGCATCCAGAACGGCATCCGCGGGCCGGTCATCACGTCCGTCGCAGCGTGCGCATCGGGAATCCAGGCATTCGTCGAAGCCCAGCGACTCATCGAGCACGGTGACGTGGACGTTGTCGTGGCGGGAGGCACGGAGAGCGCGATCATGCCGGTCGCGTTCGCCGCCCTCGCGAACATGGGGGCATTGTCGAAGCGCAACGACGATCCCGCCGGCGCGTCGCGTCCCTTCGACGCCAACCGCGACGGGTTCGTGTTCGGCGAGGCAGCTGCGGTGATGATCGTCGAGGCCGCCGAGCACGCGGAGGCGCGCGGCGCCCCCATCCTCGGCGAGATCGCGGGCGGGGCGCTGAGCGGCGACGCATTTCACATCTCGGCTCCCGACCCGGCCGGCTACGGCGCGACGATCGCGATGCAGCGCGCGGTCCGTGACGCGCACCTCGAGATGGAGGATGTCGAATACGTGGTGGCCCACGGGACCTCGACGCCGCTCAACGACGCCACCGAGACGAAGGCCATCCGGGCGGCGTTCGGCCCGCATGCCGATCGGCTCGCGGTCAGCAGCAACAAGAGCATGGTGGGTCATACCCTCGGCGCGGCCGGCGCCATCTCGGGCCTGGCGGCAGTGCTCGCGATTCGCGAGGGGCTGCTTCCGCCCACAATCAACCAGGAGACTTCCGACCCGGCCTGCGACCTCGACTACGTGCCAAACGAGGCCCGCGCACAGTCGGTGTCGGTGGCCATCGCCAACGGATTCGGGTTCGGCGGGCAGAACGCGGTGAGCGTGTTCACTCGGTACGCCGGCTGAGCAACCATCCGGCGCGGGTACGGGGCGGTACCGGACCTTCGATCCGCTCCGCGCGCCGCCGGCCTGGGCATAGGCTGGCTCCGTGACCGATATCAATGGCCTGCGCCTGGCGTACCGCGGATTCATTGCCGGCCTCGCCGGTGGATACGTGTGGGCCGCCGTGGCCATGGCACTTTCAGCCCTCGCCACGGGGGATGCCCTGGCTCCGCTGCGTCCGCTGGCAATGGTGCTGAGCCCGGTCGCCGTCACGCCCGAGCTGGGCTTCGTCCTCGGACTGGGCGCCGTCCAGGCGGGCGGAGCCTTCCTCGGCATGGCATTCGCCTACTTCTTCGGTCGCTTCTTCACGATCCGGGCCACGCTGGCGATCGCCGCACCGGCCTTTGCCCTGCTGGCATGGGGAATCGTGGCGGCCGCGGTCGCGCGCGACAGCGGGATCGTCGCCTTCGCGACGCACCCGATCCCCGTGGTCGCGTCTCTCGGCTACGGGGTGCTCCTCGGTGCCGGCGTTCCCGTCCGCGGTGAGGTGGCGCGCTACGCGGGGTCGCCCTCCACGTAGAGCTCGGGCTCGAATCGTCGCCCACGACCGGGCAGCGAGGCGACCCAGTCGCGGAGTGCGCTCTCGACCGTGCTGAATGCGAGCTCATCCCAGGGAATGTCATCCGGCGCAAAGGTCCGGACCTCGCTCGTCTCCGCTGCCGGGCTCGGCTCGCCACCCACCACCGATGCCTCGAACACGATGGCAACGATCCCGGCGTGGGGGCGCGAATAGACGCCGATGAGCGAGCCGATCTCCACGAGCAGCTCCGTCTCCTCCTCCGTCTCGCGCCGAGCTCCCTCCTGCGCCGACTCCCCGACCTCGAGGAATCCGCCGGGATACGTCCATCGGCCGAGCGCCGGTTCGATGGCGCGCCGGGCAAGGATCACGTTCCCGCCGGTCACCGGCACGGCACCCACGACGACCCGCGGGTTGCGCCACGTCACGTGACCCTCATCGCAGACGAGCCGCGGACGGTGGTCATCCTCCAGCACCTGGGCGCGCACCGGCCGCCCGCAGGCCGGGCAGTATCGCGGCTCCTCTCCGAGCGTCACCGGATAGGCGTCGACCGCATCGCGTTGTGGCATAGAGCGCATGGTACCCATCGGCGCCGAGACCTTCCCCCTGGCCCGATGGAGCGGTACGCTGTGCGCACCATCAATCATGGAGAGTGCGTTGGCCCACGACGAGAAGATCGACCTGCTGCGGAGCGTCCCCCTGTTCGCCGGCCTGCGTGATCGCGAGCTCGAGCGGCTCTCGAGTCTCGCGGACATCGTGGACCTGCCCGCGGACCGTCAGATCATGGTCCAGGGAGAGCGCGGTGCAGAGATGTTCGTCCTCGTCAGCGGCGGCGCGCGAGTCGAACGGAGCGGCGAGTCGCTCGGCGACCGTGGCGCCGGCGCCGTATTGGGCGAGATCGCGCTCATCGACGGTGGCCCGCGAACCGCGACCGTGACGCTCACCGAATCGAGCCGGCTGCTGGTGCTCGCCCGTCGCGAGTTCCACACCCTCATGGACGAGTTCCCGGACATTCGCATGCGCGTGCTCGAAACGGTCGCGCAGCGCCTTCGCTCGCTCGAACACGAGGCCGTCCACTAGTCCTCAGTCTGCGGTCAGAGCGTCACGCCATGCGGGGATCGTCGCGAACGCCAGCCGGCAGTGGACCGGCGAATCGCAGGTAGAGCGACGGTACGATGAACAGGTTGAGCAAGGTGGATGTGATGAGCCCCCCGAGGGTCACGATCGCGAGCGGGTGCTCGATCTCGTGACCCGGCAGGTCGCCGGCGATCGCGAGCGGCACGAGCGCTAGCCCCGTGGCCAGCGCGGTCATGAGGATCGGGGACAGGCGCTCGCGGGCGCCACGAATGACCAGCTCTGGCCCGAACGTCTCGCCCTCGTACCGCTCCAGGTGCTGGAAATGGTTGATCAGCATGATGCCATTGCGCGCCGCGATCCCCAGCACCGTGAAGAAGCCGATGAGTGACCCGAGCGAGATGACGCCGCCGGTCAGGAACGCGGCGAGCACGCCACCCACCAATGCCGACGGGAGCGTCAGGAAGGACAGCACGGCGAGACGCGTCCGGCCGAACGACGCGTGGAGAAGGAGGAAGATGCCGACCGCGGCGCCGATGGCGAAGAGGAGCAGACGGAACTCAGCCGCCTGACGCTCCGCGAACTCCCCGAGGAGCTCGGGATGGTAACCACGCTCGAACTCGACATCGGCCAGTGCTGCCTCGACATCGGCCACCACTGACCCGAGGTCACGACCCTCGACGTTCGCGCCCACGTCGATCCGCCGCTCGAGTCCCTCGTGGCTGATGCTGTTGGGAACGGCGGCGAGCCGGACATCGGCAATGTCCCCGAGCGCGACTCGGGCTCCCGTGGGCGTGTCAAGGAGGAGTGCCTCGATGTCCGACATGCTGCGCCGCGTCTCCGGCGTCGACCACACCTGAACGTCCAGGGCTCTCCCGGCGAAGAAGACATCCCCCACCTCCTCGCCGGCGATGAGCGCCGCCGCCGCGCGCCGCACATCCCCGGGCTTGAGGCCGTGGAGCTCCGCGGCCGCGAGGTCGAGCTCAACCTCGATCTGGGGGATCTCGACCTGCAGCTGAACGTGAAGGTCGATGATGCCGTCGATCCCACCGAGCGCCTCCTTCACATCCTCCGCCCGTTCGTGGAGCGCGTTGAGATCCGGACCGTAGATACGAATGACGATCGCCTCGCTCGTCCCGGTCAGGACCTCGCGAATCCGCTCCTTGAGATAGGTCTGGACATCTCGCCGCAGGCCCGGGTACCCATCCACCACCTCCTGCACCGACGCGAGCGTGGCGTCATAGTCCGCGGCCGGGTCCACGCTGATCCAGTTTTCGCCGAAGTCGACGCCCACCACTTCGTCCGCGAGCAGGGCCTGCCCGATGTGGGCTCCGAAGTTCCGCACGCCCGGGATCGCGCGAAGCTCGCGGCTGGCCTTCGTGGTGATCCGCACCTCTTCATCGGCCGATGTGCCCGGAGCGGTGACCCAGTGCATGAGAAAGTCGCGTTCCTTGAACTCTGGCAGCAGGGACTGGCCGAGCTGGGGCCAGATGACGACCCCGATGAGGCTGATCACGGCGACCGTGGCGAATGCCTGCCGCGAGGATTCGACGACCCGCGCCAACACGCCTGAGTACGCCCGCTGCAGCAGGCGAGCGACCGGAGCATCCCGCTGCTCAAGCCCGGAATTGCGCAGGAGCAGCAATGCGAGGGCCGGCGTCACGGTCAGCGCCACCAGCATCGACGCGATGACTGCCAGGCCGTACGCGATGACCAGCGGCTGGAAGAACGCGCCCGACAGGCCCTCGATGAAGAAGACGGGGGTCACGGCAACGACGTCGATGAGCGTCGCGTAGACGATTGCGCTCCGCACCTCGAGCGAGGAGTCGAGGATGATCGACGCGGTCGACCGACTGCCTCCTTCCCGCCGATGCTGCCGCAGCCGCCGCACGATGTTCTCGATGTCGATGATGGCGTCGTCAACCACCACCCCCACCGAGATGACGAGACCCGCGAGCATCATCGTGTTGATCGTCACGCCGCGCAGCTCGAGGACGAGAGCCGCGGCCATCAGTGACAGCGGAATGGCGACCACGCTGATCAACGCCGTCCGCCAGTCGAAAAGGAACAGGATCAGCACGCCGAACACCAGGAGACTGCCGAGGAGCAGCGCGTTCGTCAGGTTCCCGAGAGCCTGTTCGATGAAGCTCGCCGGTCGGAAGATCTCGGTATCGACCGCGATGCCGGCAAGGCCGGGCCCCATCTGCTCGAAGGCATCCTCGACGCCGCGGGTCACCTCGAGCGTATTGGCCCACGGGAATTTCTCGACGATGAGCATCAGCCCGGGCCCATCGTTGATGACGGCGTCGCCGACCAGGGGTTGGTGATCCTCGACCAGCGTGGCGATCTCGGAGAGCGGAACCTTCTCGCCCCACCGATTCTCCACCGTGACGTGCGACATGTCGTCGGGACTCAGGATCGGGGGTAGGTGGTGGATCGCGAGCCGCTGGTTCGGTGTCTCGATGAATCCCCCGGTCCCGATCGTGGAACCCGACGTGAACCGGAGGAGCCCCACATCGAGACCCTCGGCCGTGGCTGCCATCACGTCGTCGAGGGCGACGTCGCGATCCGCCATCCTCTTCGGCTCGAGCTGGATCTGGAGCATCCGCAATCGCTCTCCCCAGATCGCGACATTCGCCACTCCCGGCACACTCAGCAGCCGGGGTCGGATCGACCAGTACGAGGTCATCGACATGTCGATCAGCGAATGCTCGGTTGAGCTGAGACCGATCTTCATGACCCTGCTGGTCGCCGAGAGCGGCTGAAGGATGACCGGCGGGCTTGACCAGGTCGGCAGCGACGCAGTGACCCCGGCGATCCGCTCTGCGACGAGCTGCCGCGCCTCGAGCAGGTCCGCTCCGCGATCGAAGATCAGCTCGATCGAGGACAGGTCGCGCACGGACTTCGATCGCATGGTCGCCAGCCGTTCGACACCGGCGAGCGCCTGTTCGAGGGGGACCGTCACCAGCGACTCAACCTCGGTCGCCGAGAGTCCGAGCGACGGTGTCTGCACCTCGACCCGCGGCGGCGCGAACTCCGGGAAGACATCGACCGGGGCCGAGCGAACCTCCTCGATGCCCAGGGCCATCATCCCGGCGGCGAACGCGAGGACGAGGAACCGGAAGCGCAGGCTCGACGCGACGATCCAGCGCATCATCGCGCTCGGCAGTCAGCGTGGCCGGCGGCCGAATGGATCAATGCCCGCCGCCGACGCCGGTCTCCGCGCCCCACAGCTCCGCGGCGCCGACCGTCACGACGAGGGTTCCCGTCGAGGGGCCGCTCGTCAGCCGGGCGACGCTCCCCTCGATGGCCTCGACCTCGATCGGCTCGCGAACGTAGACGAGGCGCTCGGAGTTGACGTACGTCCAGGTTGCACCCGCTGCGTCGTAGAGGATCGCGGCATACGGGATCAGCAGCGCCCCGCCGGGCCCGCCGCTGATGGCGGCCGTCTCCACTCCGAGCCGGGTCGCGGCCAGGTCGGAAAGCTGCAGCCGATGCCGATCCGAGTCGCCGATCTCGGTGATCGTGATCGGGTCGTCGGCCGGTGTGACGTCGACGGACGCCTGGCCGCACCCGGACAACAGCGTCCCCGCGATCACGAGCAGCGGCCAACGAGTGACGAGCGATTTCATCTCAGGCTCCCATGACCTGTGGTTGAGGCGGACGGGCCGGGTCCGTCGTTGGCTCACCGACCGGCTGAGGACTGGATCCCCAGCGCATGTAGAGCGCGGGCAGGAGGAACAGGTTGAGCAGCGAGGCCGTGATCAGGCCACCCAGGATCGCGATGGCCATGGGCCGGATGATCTCGAAGCCGGGCAGGTCCCCCATCACCACGAACGGGAGCAGCACGAGGGCACCGGCCAGGGCCGTTGCGAGCGTCGGCGCGAGCCGATCGCGGGATCCGCGCAGCACGACGTCCCGCGTCGAGTCTTCGCCGTTCTCGCGCTCGAGCCTTCGGTAGTCGTCGATCAGGCGGACCGCGCCACGGGCGGTGAGTGCGAGCACGGCCAGGAGTCCGGCCAGTGCCCCGAGCGAGTCGCTCTTCCCCACCACCACCACCGCGAGGAGGCTCCCGACGAGCGCGACGGGCATCGCGGCGAACGTGATCAGCGCCAGCCGCCAGCTGTTGAACGCCGCCTGCAGCAGCAGGAAGATGAGGAGCGCGACGACCCCGAACGCGCCGAGGGACCGCATCTGCTCGGCTCGCTCCTCGTCCGCCACGGCCCGCACCTCCGCGTGATACTCGAGCGGGAACGCCATGGTGCGAATGCGACTGTTGAGATCGGCCACGACGGACGAGACATCCCGTCCCTCGACGTCGATCCCGATGTCGAGCCGCCGCGCGACGCCTTCGCGATTCACGATCGTGGCCGAGGGGGCAATGGATACATTCGCCACGTCAGCGAGGCGCACCGCGCCGCCGTCGGGTGTCTCGATCAGAAGATTGCCGACGTCGGTCAAGCTGCCGCGAATCTCCGGCACGCCGAGGACGATCACCTGGAAGACCTTCTGGCTTTCGAACAGTGATCCGACCTCGATTCCGGACAGGAGCGTCGTGGCCGCGCGTCGGATGTCGCCAGCCTTGAGGCCACGGGCTTCCGCGCGCTCCAGGTCAACCGCGACCTGGATGGTCGGCTCGACCTCCTCCTCCTCCACCGACGCGACCTTTACTCCGTCAATACCCGCCACGGCATCGCGGACCGCGCCGGCCTGCGTCCGCAGCACGTCGAGCTCCTGGCCGTAGACCCGAATGACGGCATCGTGCTCCACGTCGGACAGGGCGTCGTCAATGCGGTCGGATTGATAGGAGATCAGCTCGCCACGCATCCCCGGATAGCCGTCGAGGGTCTCCTGGATCGCCGACACCGCCGCCTCGTAGTCTGCCGCCGGATCGATGCTGACCCACAGCTCCCCGGAGTTGACGTTGACGACGAGATTCGCCATCGCCGCACGCCCGATATGTGCGCCGACGTTCCGGACGCCATCGATCGCAGCCAGCTCGCGCCCCGCGGCGGAAGCGAGACGGACCATCTCCGCTCGCGACGTCCCCGGAGCTCCGTCCCAGTGGACCAACAGGTTCCCATTCCGGAACGTGGGGACAGCGGCCCGGCCGAGTCCCGGCAGCACGCTGAACACGACGAGGACCGCGACGATGGCCGTCATGGCGCCGGCGCTCAGGAACAGGGGGCGCGGGCGGTTGACCAGCCTCCACAGCACGGCCTGGTAGCGGCCCTGGAGCCATCGAGTGATGGGCGGGTCATGGCGCGGCCCCTCGCCGGCCGGGAGGAGGATCGCCGCGAGTGCCGCGCCGACGGTGAGCGCCACCACCATGGACGCCAGCACCGCCAGGCCGTACGCAAACGCCAGCGACGGCAGGAACGCGCCAGCAGCGCCGGCAAGGACGAGGAGTGGCGCGGCCGCCGCCAGGGCGATGAGCGTCGCGTACCCGAGCGCGCCCCGTCCCGACGTGGTCGATTCCAGCACCACGGCCGCCCAGGAACGTTCGTCGTCGCCCGGCTGCGGCTGACGGATGCGTCGCATCACGGCATCGGCTCCCACGACGGCGTCGTCCACGATCACGACCAGCGCCAGGGCGAGACCGCTGACCACCATGACGTTGATCGTCGCGCCGAGCGCGCGGAGGACCAAGCCGGCCGCGGTCAGCGAAAGCGGGATCGCCAGCGCCACGATGAGAAGCGCCCGCCAGTCCCGGAGCAGCACGGCGAGCCCGATCGCCGCCAGGATGAATCCAGCGATCAACGCCCACGCGACGTTGCCTCCGGCCTGTTCGATGTAGTTCGAGGCTCGGTAGATCGTCGCGTCGACGGTGATTCCGGTGAGGCCAGGCCCGAGGGCATCAAGGGCGTCATCGATCCCCCGCGTTCACCTCGAGGGTGTTCGCCTCCGGGAACTTCTCGATGACGAGGAGCAGGCCGTCTTCGTGCTGGATCACCGCATCGCCGATCAGCGGCTGATGGTCCTCCACGACGGTGGCGATATCGCCGAGGCGCAGGCCGGCGCCGACCGTGCCGTCCGCGGTGTCGAGCGCGACCTCCGCGAGCTGCTCGGCCGAAACGATCGGCGACACGTGCTGGACGCCGAGTCGTTGATTCGGGGTCTCGATGAAGCCCCCGGTGCCCGGGGTCGAGGCCTCGAGGAAGCTCAGCGGCGAGACCCACAGGGCGTTTCCCGTGGTGCGGATCACGTGCTCGAGCGCAACGCCCGAGTCATGCAGCCGCTGCGGGTCCACCTGCACCTGGATCTGGCGGTCCCGCTCACCCCAGATCGACACGTTGGCCACGCCGGCCACACCCATGAGTCGCTGGCGGACCGTCCAGTGGGCGATGATCGACAGGTCGATCATCGGGACCTCCTCGGACGAGAGGCCGACCATCATCACCCGACTCGTCGTCGAGAGCGGCTGGACCATGGCCGGGGCCCGCGACACGTTCGGAAGCGCGTGCGCCTGCGTCATCCGCTCGGCCACGACCTGCCGTGCGTGGAGTGGATCGGTTCCGGGCTCGAACGTCAGCACGATCGACGACATGCCTGCCACGGATCGAGACTCGATCAAATCGAGGAACGCCACCCCGCTCAGGAGATCGGCCTCGATGGGGACCGTGATGAGCTGCTCAACTTCCTCGGCGGACAGGCCGAGCGCCTCGGTCTGGACTTCGACGTGGGTGGGCGCGAACTCCGGCGTGGCATCGAGCGGCATCGTGGGCAGCAGTGCCACCCCGGCGATCATCACGGCCGCCGCTGCGCCGAGAACGAGCATGCGGAACCGAAGGCTCCAGAGCACGATCGCGCGAGTCACTCGATCAACCCTCCCTCCGACAGTGGGTCGACGGGGCCTGACGAATCAGACCCTGCGGCCGCCATGGCCTTGATCAGAGGTGGTGCCGCTGGCCCATCGGCCGGTCCAACGCGAAGCTTCGGGCACGTCTGGACCAGGTGATGGACCAATGGGTGTACGGGCGCCCCGCGCGATTACGGAGTACCTCGTCGCTCCCCGGCGTCCACCGCGTATTTCAACCGCCGGACTAGCGGTGGCCGAGCCCTCCGGAGTGGACACGAGTGCGGATGAAAGTGGGCGTTCGGGCGGCTCGGTCGCTGCACGTTTCGACGATGTTCTGGGCCGAACGTACTACCCGACGGCCGGCGAGACAATACCTGTTTGCCAGATTGCGCCTCTGGGTGATGACTGCAGGCAACACCCGGGCGCTCGCTACAATGCGCCTGCCATGACGGACTCGCTTCCGCAGGTGCGCCTGCATGACACGCTCAGTCGCCGGATCAGGCCGCTCGAGCCGCTCGAGGCCGGCACGGTGACCGTCTATGCGTGCGGCAGCACGGTCTACAAGTACGCACATATCGGGAATCTCCGCACGTACCTCTTTGGCGACCTCCTGCATCGGACGCTCGAGTACCTCGGGTACCAGGTGCGGTACGTGAAAAACATCACCGACGTCGGCCACATGCGGAACGACGACCACGATTCCCTTGTCGGCGCGGACAAGATCGAGCTTGCCGCCGAGACGGAGGGCAAGAAGCCGGAGGAGATCGCCGAGTTCTACACGCGGGCATGGCTCGAGGATGAGGCGCTCCTCAACATCCTCCCGGCCGACGTCATGCCGAAGGCGAGCGACCACATCGCCCAGATGATCGAGATCACGGCCCGGCTCCTGGAGAAGGGGCTCGCCTACGAGGT
>JBPCOK010000073.1:0-10129 GCA_051000335.1 Candidatus Limnocylindria bacterium
CGTAGAGGTCGGCGTGGAGGATGCCCGCGATGCGGCAGCCGTTCGGTAGTGCGGCGGACGCGGTCGTCCACGCTTGGGTGAGGTTCATCACCGGGCGAGTATAGAACGCATGTTCGACCCACGAGGGTACCAAAGCGCGTCAACGACAGGGACGGACACGCCGCCGGTGATCATGTGCTGCGGACGCTCGCCGATGCGATTCGATCGCACCTCCGGTCATTCGATCCGGTGGTGCGCTACGGCGGCGATGAGTTCGTATGTGGGATGGGCGGAGTCGACCTCGAGGAGGTGGGGCACCGCTTCGATCGTATCTGCCACGCGGTCGAAGACGAGGTCGGCGTCGGAATCAGTGTGGGACTCGCCATGCTTGCCGCGGGCGAGACGCTCGATGAGATGACCGCGCGAGCTGATGCCGGGCTGATCGATGCCAGGATGGATCGCCGCCGCTAGCACGCCACGTTCGCGACCGCCGAATCGCAAGCGATTCCCAGGATCGAAGCTCTATGCGGGCGGGGTCGGCGCGGTGGATTTAGGTGGACGGTCTCGACCAGTTCGTAAACCGACGGTCGTGGGTTCGAATCCCACCTTCGGCTCCATTCACTTGGGTGCCTCTGCCCTCGGCACGCGGCGAGCTGTCCCGCGGTCAGTTCGCTGTGACGTGACTGCGCGCGACGGCCGACGGCCGATCGAACGAGATCTCGACCAGTTGGCCATCGTTGGGTGCGTCCGATCGCCCGTTGTCGGCTCCACGATCCGCGATGACGAGGTTGATCCGCCCCGAGCCATCCGATGCGGGCATCAGGGCCAGCCCGCCGGCCGATCGGATGGCCTCCGGGTCGAGCGTGATGACCGTCAGCAGCGTTCCATCCGTCGCGACCTCGACGGTCGGCTCCCGTCGGTCTCGCCCTCGCAGCAGCAGTGTGCCGCGCTCCCGATCGAACGCGATGCCTTCCGGGTCGGCGACGCCGAGCGCGCCGGTATCGAAGCTTGACACCTCGTCGTCACCGGCCGGCGCCACGCCGTTGAAGACGCCATCGGCTCCGGGGGTGATTCGGTAGACCTCCGCGGCGACGCCGTCGCTCACGAACAGGCTTCCCTGTCCGAACGTGATCCCCTCCGGGTCATCGCTGCCGAAATCGCTCGTGGAGATGAGCGCTGTCCGGTCATCCGATGTTCCCAGGACGCCGTCCTCGCCGATCTCCATCTGCAGGATCGCCTTGGCGCTGTCGTCGGTGAAGAACCATCGGCCGGAATCCGGATCGATCGCGACATCGGTGATCTCGTTCGACAGCGCCGGCGTCCCGAGCCCCGACCACCGACCGTCGGCATCCAGCGCGAAGACGGTGCTCCCGGCGAACTCCGGGAGCTCGTCGATCTCGGAATCCGTCACGATCAGCCGTTCGGCGCTCCAGTCGTAGCTGACGCCGTTCGGATCCGAGCTGGGGGGAGAGAGCTCGGACGTCTGCACGCGTCCCACCACCGCACCCGGAATCTGCGGTACCGCAGGCGGAATGGCGACGCTCGTTCCGAGCGATAGCGCGCGGATGCGTGGGGTCTCCGAATCGGAGGAGAGGATGAAGAGGTGCTGCACGTCATCGGGATCGGTCGGATCCGCGCTCGGGCCGAACGCCATGCCCTGGATCTGCCCGAGTCCGAGCCCGGACAGGTCTCGTTCGCTGAGGAAGCTGCCCGCCCGGTCCACCTCGAGCAGCGTGCCGTCGCCGCTCGTGAGAAAGACATTGCCGTCCGTCGGCCGTACCGCCATGAACAGTCTCATCCCATCGCCGATCGGCGGAAGCGACACCTGGCACGCCCCTGCGACCTCTACGATCGTCGTGGCCCTTCGGGAGACGTCGCGCATCCCGATGCGCACGAGACGCGATCCGGGGAGATCGGCGAGGACCACCTCGTTCACCTCGGGATCCATGTCGATCCCGGAGGCACCGGCGGCACTCGTGCTGCGAAGGTCGACCGATCCTTCGACTGTCTGCACGCTGCCGGATTCCGTCCGGGTGATGACGCTGAATCCGGGCTGGTCGGCGTGGAGCACGAGCAGGGTCGAGTCCGGCGAGATGCCGGTCGCGAGGCCGATCGCGTCCACCACGGGAAGGGAGGTGGTGCCGGCAGCGTCTCCGAAGAGAGTCACCTGGACGAGCTCGGCGCCTCCCTCGGACGGCTGGCTCATGGCCAGGGTCCGGCTTCCGGGAAGGTAGGCCAGCCCTGAGGGGGCGGTCGCCTCGACATCGAATGCCTGGACCTCTGAGACGCCATCCGGTGTTGGCGTGGAGCTCGCAGCCTGCGGCTCACACTCGGGAATCGTGATGGGTGGTGGTTCTGGCGGCGACGGGCGCGCGAGGGAGTTGGCCGGGTCGTCGCGCGAGTTCGCCACGAGGAGCCAGCCGGTGTATCCGAGCAGCAGCAGAGCCGCAAGCATCAACACGGCGAACGCGACCGCGCGCGCGCCGCTCAGTCCAAGAGCGTCCATCCACCCTCAAGGCTACGCCTTTCGCCGCCGACCGCCTCGTTGGGACGGGCCGCAGCCCGTCCCCCGGGGCTCACGTCACCAGGTCGGGCGTCACCTCGGCCAGGGTCCGACAGCCGGCCAGCGCCATGGCCAGGTGCAGCTCGTCCCGCAGGATCTCCAGCACGTGCTGCACCCCATCCGAGCCGTCGGTGGCGAGCCCCCAGAGGACCGGCCGGCCCACGGCCACGAGGTGCGCGCCGAGGGCCAGGGCCTTCAGTACATCGACCCCGCGACGCACGCCGCCGTCCACCACGAGCAGGGCGCGTTCGCCGACCGCTTCGGCGATGTCGGGCAGGGCGTCGGCGCCGGCGATCGCGGTGTCGAGCTGGCGGCCGCCGTGGTTGCTGACCCAGATGCCGTCGCACCCGGCATCGGCGGCGCGGACGGCGTCATCGGCGCGCAGGATGCCCTTCACCAGGAGCGGGATCGGGCAGATCGAGCGCAGCCAGGCGAGGTCGCTCCACGTCATCGTCGGGATGACGACCAGGCCCGTTCTCGGGTCGAGCGCCTGGTCCGCCGGCAGGTGGACCCCGATGTTCACCGAGAACCCGCTGCGCAGGTCTCGCTCGCGATTTCCGGGCAGTGGCAGATCAACGGTGACCGTGATGCCCCGATACCCGGCGGCGACGGCGCGATCGACAAGCTCCCGACCGGCGCCCCGGTCCGACGGCAGGTAGAGCTGGAACCAGCGCAGCGCGTCGGGAGCGGCCGCGGCCACGTCCTCCATCGAGCGTGACGAGATCGTCGACAGCGTGAAGAGCGCGCCCGCGGCGCCGGCCCCGCGAGCCGTCGCGATCTCCCCGTCGGGGTGCGCGAGGTCATGAGAGGCCGTTGGCGCGATGATGATCGGATGCCCGAGACGCGATCCGAACGCGGACGTCGCGAGATCGAGATGGGAGACATCGACGAGGACGCGCGGCCGCAGCCGGAGGCGATCCCAGGCGGCGCGGGCATCGGCGAGGGATCGCTCATCACCGGCGCCTCCGGCGTAGTACCCCCACGCTCCGGCCTCCATCGCGGCCTGCGCCAACGGCTCGTACTCCGCCACCGTGATCGGCTTCGGTTTCGTCATCGCGCCCGATGATGCCACTCGTCAGTCGGCACAATGGGCGACATGCAACGAACGTCAGCCATCGTCGTCGGCCTCCTCGTCGTGGTCGTCGCCGTCGTCATCGGCGTGATCCTCTTCAACTCCGGTTCGCCGCCCGAGGCGAGCCCGTCGCCCAGCGCGTCGCCCAGCGTCGCCGCGCCATCCGCCGAGGCGTCGTTCAACGCGGAGCTCCTGGATCGTCGCTGGACGGTCCTGTATGTCGGGACCGATCAGAACGAGCAGCGCTCGGCCGCGGGTGAGCAGCTGAACACCGATGCGCTGATGCTCGTCAGCCTCTCGGCCGACCAGTCGAAGCTGACCCTCGTGTCGCTGCCGCGTGACTCGATCGACATTCCGCTGGCGGATGGCGGAACGTGGGATCGGAAGATCAACGGCCTCTACCGCGAGCGTGGGATCAACGACCTTGTCGGCGCGATGGAAGCGCTCTACGGCGTTCCGATCGATGCGCACGTGCTCCTCGACATGGACGACTTTGCACGGCTGGTGGATGCGGTCGACGAGATCGAGGTGTCGCCGCCGGAGCCGGTCGTCGATCCGATCGTGAACCTCGACCTGGCCGCCGGCGACCAGACGCTCGACGGAGGGCAGACGCTCGGCTACGTGCGGACCCGCGTCGACAAGGACTATGGCCGGATGGGGCGACAGCAGGAAGTGCTCGTGTCGCTCATCTCGAAGTTCCTGGACCCCGAGACGGACGTCGACCTGCGGGCGGTGCTCGACTCGCTCGACTCGCTCGAGACCGATCTCCCGCTGGACGACCTGCCCACCCTCCTCGAGCTCGCTCGCCGCGCGAGCACGGCCGAGCTCCAGACGCTCGTGATCCAGCCGCCGCTCATCACCTTCGAGGGCGATCGCAACGACGGACGCGGCTACGTGGTCGAACCCGATATCGACGCGATTCGCGAGGAGGTCCAGTCGCGTATCGGCGACTGAGGTCAGGCGCAGCCGATGCCATCGGCAGGTCGGGGCCAGCGTTCCACGCCGTCGGAGGTGACCACGTAGGCGGCGCGGTCATCGGGCGTGAACCACAGCTCGTCGCCGTTGGCCGCGCGGTATCCGCTGAAGGTCGCGTCATCGGGAAGGTCCACGCCCTCCGCGTACGTGTCGAGGAAGCCGGGAACCCCGTTGAAGACTCCGAGCGGGTCGCGAGCGTACTGCCGGTCGATCGTGCCGTCGTCATGCTCCAAGTGGAGGATGCGGGCTGACTGCCAGCCGCAGTGCTCCGGCCCGACGATATCGACGAGGATGCGACCCGTCTCCTCGTTCGTCCAGATCGTCCGGCCCCCACCCAGCTCGACATCCGCTCCCCACTCCGAGGGCGCACACGCCCGCAGCTCGGTGATCGCGAACCGCGTCCCTCCCCGAAGCTCATCGAGGTTCGGCTCGAACACCAGGACCACCTTGATCCGGCCCGCGGCTTCGTAGACGTAGACGTGACGGTCAGTTGCGGCCCCGAGCTTCCGGTAGTCCGACTTCGGGACGGCGAACGGATTGCTCGCCAGCCAGGCGCGGAATGCCTCATCTGCGGTCGCGGCGCCGGCGTCACCACCGAACCCGCCGTCACTCCGGCCGCCGATGTCCGACATAGGGCCGTCGCAGACGAGCAGATCGGCGGCTGACTCGGCGCCAGCGAATGGATCAGATGGCACCTGCGTCGTGCTGGGCGCGGGCACGGCGCAGCCCGCGAGCATGATGGCGGCGATCGCGATGGATCGGATCACGGGGTTCATTCCCTCCCACACGGCGATCTACCCGGCCCCGGTGCCAGCGGGTCGCCCCGGCCCGCCATCCGCTCGCCGGGGAAGCATTCGTCACCACCCGTGCGCGGATGCTGACATGTGCTCCGCACGCGACGCAATAGCGAAGAGGAGGCCGGAGCAGGGCCGAAATCCACGGTCGACGGGAGCTGCGCGAATGCACTGCGTTCCGCTAAGGCGCGTTGATGCGAGCGATTGTCAAGAAGCGCGCCGGGATCAGGACTCGGAGCTGTCTCCGTTCCCATCCCCATCGGCCGTCGCGCCTTCGCTGCCCTCGGCGCCCTCGGCACCACCTTCGCCCTCGGCACCCTCGCCCTCGAGCTCCTCGCCCTCGGCCAGCACTGGCTCCGGCTCCTCCTCCACGCGCGGCGGGACCACGGTGGCGACGAGCGTCTCCCCGTCGGTCAGCACGGTGACGAGGTCGCGGTTGAGGTTGAGGTCGGCGACGTGGATGGCGACGTCGAGGCTCTTGAGCACCGACACGTCCACGCTGATCTCGTGCGGGATGTCCGTCGGGAGCGCCTTGACGTGAATGCTCGACACGTTGTGGAGCAGCGTTCCGCCGGTCTCCTCGACCGCGGGCGCCTCGCCGGTGAAGACGAGCGGGACGTCGACCTCCATCTCGACCTTGAGGTTCACGAGGTAGTAGTCGACGTGGAGCGCTCGCCCGGTCAGCGGGTGGCGCTGGACGCTCTTGATGAATCCGCTCGTGCTGCGGTTGGCTCCCGGCAGCCGGAACTTCACCACGGATGTCCTGCCGGCCGCGCGATACAGGGTCTCGAAGGTCTTCATCTCGACCTGGACGTTCGTCGAGTCCTCGCCCTTGCCGTACACCACGCCCGGAACGAGGCCGTCGCGACGCAGCCGCTTGTTCGCCTTGCCCTGCGCCTCACGCGCGTCGAGGGTGAGCTCCAGGTCCATCGGCGGTCGTGATCCTCTCTGTCATCGGGCGCCTCGTTCCGCCTCGCTGTGGGCGGCGGGCAGCGCCGATCTCATTGAAATGCAACATCGGGTGCGAGGCGGCATGGTACCCCGGCGTGCCGTGCCGGGCAAGCGGCCTCACCATGCGGCCGACCCATGGTTGCGGATTCTTCAGGCGGGCGAAGTAATGCGCCGGCCAAGGCTTCCTATACTGCCGCCATGGCCGGAACCATCATGATTGTCGAGGACGAGCCCGCCGTCGCTCGCGGCGTGCAGGTCGCGCTCGAGCGCGAGGGCTATACGGTCAGCGTCCAGCCCAACGGGGAGGACGCCATCCGGAACTTCGCCGACCTCGTGCCCGACCTCGTGGTGCTCGACGTGCGCCTCCCCGGCATCGATGGCTTCGAGGTCCTCCGCCAGCTGCGCCGCGAGACGCGCGCCCCGGTCCTCTTCCTCACCGCCCGTTCCGACGAGGTGGACAAGGTCGTCGGCCTCGAGATGGGAGCCGATGACTACCTCGTCAAGCCGTTCAGCGTCCGCGAGCTGGTCAGCCGGATCAAGGCGCTGCTCCGTCGTGCATACGGGGAGCTCGCCGATACCGAGACCGGCCGCACCCTGCGCCGCAAGAACCTCGTCATCGACCTCGAGCGGCGACGGGTCACGCGTGACGGGGAGCGGATCGGCCTCACGACGACCGAGTTCGACCTCCTGCGTCACCTGGCGGCGCGCCCGGGTCGCGTCTACACGCGGGGCCAGCTGCTGGAGCTCGTGCGCGACTATGACGACGCCCTCGAGCAGGACGAGCGCACGATCAACGTCCACATCAGCCACATCCGCGACAAGATCGAGCCCGATCCGGCGCTCCCGCGCTACATCCGCACGGTGAGGGGCGTTGGCTACGCATTCGCCGAGGACTGAACCCGATCGACCGGAGCCGCTCAGTCGGGTCCACCTGCCCCGGGGCTGGGCGGCCGTCTTCCAGCGCCTCAACACGCGCCTGGTCCTGGCGATCGCATCGGTGGCGCTCGTCGGGCTGATCGTCTCGGCGCTGGCCATTAACCAGATCCTGCCCGGCTACTTCGCCGAGCAGACCACGGAGCGGCTGGAGACCGCCGTCGTGTCCACGGGGGTGCTCATGCTGCAGAGCGCGGCCAACGCGATCGCGAACGATCGCGAGGAGCAGGTGCTCCTCCCCGAGCTGCGGGCCCGCACCGTCGTTCGACCGGCCATCGTGGTCGCCACCCAGTTCATCCTCCCGGCGACCTATGCGGTGTTCGATGAATCCGGCAGCCAGGTCGCGCTCAGCGCACCCGAGAACATCGAGGAGCTCGAGGCACGCGGCCTTCGGGAGGATCGCGTGCAGCCGGTGCGCCGCACGATCCGCATCGACCTTCCGAACGGTGGGATGGCGACCTACATCCTGGACGTCTCGCGGCCATTCACGTCGCGCGAGGCCACCCTCGACCAGATCCGCTCGGCGATCTTCGGTGCGGGGCTGCTTGCCCTCGTGGCGGCCTTCGTCTTCGGGGTTATTGCGGCCCGCCGCGTCACCGCTCCCATCCATCGTCTGCGTCGCGTCGCCGGGCGGGTGGCGCAGGGGGACCTCGAGGAACGTGCCACCGCATCGGGCGTGCTCGAGGTGGACGAGCTCTCCGCCCAGTTCAACGTGATGGCGGATCGCCTGCTCGGGTCGCTGCGGATGCTCGAGGCGGACCGGGATCGCCTCCGCGAGTTCGTGGCGGACGTGAGCCACGAGCTCCGCACACCGATCGCCGCGCTGCGCATGTACAACGAGCTGCAGCGGGACGGGGCGGTTGACGATCCCACGCGGGCCGAGTTCACCGAGCGGTCGACGGAGCAGATCGGGCGGCTCGAATGGCTCAGCACCAACCTGCTCGACCTGTCGCGCATCGATGCCGGCATCTTCCCGCTCGACATGCGTGACGGTGACCTCCGTGACCCGGTCCAGGCCGTGGTCCAGGCACTATCCGAGGTCGCCGTCGAGCGTCGCATCGGCCTCGAGAGCCTGGTCCCGTCTGAGCCCGTCGAGCTGCGTTTCGACCGCGAGCGGATCGTCCAGCTCATGACCAACCTCATCGGGAACGCGCTGAAGTTCACCCAGAGTGGCGGCGGGGTCTCCGTGCGACTGACGGCCGAGGACGACGTCGCGATGATCGAGGTCCGCGACAGTGGGCCCGGCATCCCGCAGGAAGAGGTCCCGCGCGTCTTCGAGCGGTTCTATCGGGGCACGAACACCGGCGACGCCCGAGCGTCCGGGAGCGGGCTCGGCCTGGCCATCGTGCGCTCGATCGTCGAGGTGCACGGCGGCGAGATCGACCTTGCCAGCGTCCTGGGCGAGGGCACGGTCTTCACGATCTCACTGCCGCGGCACGCGACAAAGGTCAACGAAACTTCACGTGAGGCGCGTGCTCCTCGCAACGAGGGCCCGATACGGTGAACCATGCCCGCCCGGCGTGCCAAGGTGACAACAGGATGACCCGAACCCCATGACCACGAACGAACCGAACCCAGCCAGCGACCAGGATCCCACCGAGCGGGTCGAGGTGCAGCGCTACGGCCCGTCGCCCGCGCAGGAGCGATGGAACGAGGATCGCCCGTCCCCCGCGGGCTGGTCGAGCCGCGCCCCGCACCGCGCCGATCCTCCGCCGCCACGGCGTGGCCTGTCCGCCGCCCCGATCATCGCGATCGCAGTCGTCGCGGGCATCCTGTCGGGCGCGCTGTCGGCCGTAGCCGTGTCGAACCTGGTCCGCCAGCCGGTCGACGTCGTGGGGAACGTCGCCGCAACCCCGAACGCGGACAACGTGAGCGACGTTCGACTCGACGAGTCGAGCGCCGTGATCGACGCGGTCGGCCAGGTCGCCCCGGCGGTCGTCACCATCCAGTCATCCGGTGGCGGCCTGCTCGGCAACTCGAGTGGCACCGGCTCGGGCTTCATCTACGATGCGAACGGCTGGATCCTCACGAATCGCCACGTGGTGGATGGCGCCACCGAGCTGACCGTTGTGCTCAATGACGGCCGTCAGTTCCCGGGCGAGACCTACGGGGTGGACACGCTCACCGACCTCGCCATCGTGAAGATCGACGCCACGGACCTCCCGGTCGCGCCGCTCGGAAGCTCGGCGCACCTCGAGCCGGGCCAGGTGGCGATCGCCATCGGCAATCCATTCGGCTACGAGAACACGGTCACCACCGGCGTCGTGTCCGGCCTCGGACGCCAGATCACCGCCTCCGACGCAACCCAGACGAGCGCGGAGACGCTGCGCAACCTCATCCAGACCGACGCCGCCATCAACCCGGGGAACTCCGGAGGGCCGCTCGTGAACAGCGGCGGCCAGGTGATCGGCGTGAACACCGCGGTGAACCAGAACGCCCAGGGGGTCGGGTTCGCAATTCCGATCGACGTCGCGAAGCCGATCCTGGCGCAGGCCGTGGCCGGCCAGGACATCGTCCGACCGTGGATCGGCGTGTATTACGTCCCGGTCACCCCGGCGCTGGCGGCGGAGCAGAACCTCACCGTCGACTCCGGCGCGCTCGTCGGCTCGGCCACCGGTGGCGGACAGGCCATCTTCCCCGGCAGCCCGGCGGAAGACGCCGGACTCCGGGACGGCGACATCATCGTGGCCGTGGACGGCACGCAGGTCAGCGCCGACGCCGACCTCTCGACCCTGATCCTCCCGCACGGGCCGGGCGACACGATCACGCTGCGGGTCCTGCGCGACAACTCGGTCAGCGAGATCGATGTGACCCTCGGGGAGCTTCCGTCGGGGAACTGAGCCCGCTCAGCGCGGGTCGGGG
>JBPCOK010000090.1:0-41794 GCA_051000335.1 Candidatus Limnocylindria bacterium
AGCATCCCGAAGCGGTCCGGATCGGCGGCGGCGGCGCATTGGATGGCGTTGAGCGCCGCGCCCTTGCGCAGGTTGTCACTGCTCACCCACAGGGCGAAGCCCCGCTCGCGGCCCGGGATGGCGCGAAGGCGTCCGACGAGCACCGGGTCTCGCCCCTCGACATCGAGCGGCATCGGGTGGCGCTCGGAACCGTCCGATGCGCGGTACTCCATGCCGGGCGCGGCTCGCAGCACTCGCTCGAGCTCCTCGACGGTCGTGTCGCGCTCGGTTCGGACGTGGAGAGCGGCCGAGTGGCCCGTGTGCACCGGGACGCGGACGGTGGTGGCCGCCACGTCGAGGTCGGGCATCTCGAGGATCTTGCGGATCTCGGCATGGATCTTCTTCTCCTCGCCGGTCCAGCCGGTCTCGTCAAGGACGTCGATCTGCGGCACGACCGAATCGGCGATGCGCCCATGGAACGGCGAGTCGGGAGCTGGATCGCGGTGATCGCTGCCGCGCTCCGCCTCGAACGCGTCGAGGCCCTTGCGCCCGGCCCCGCTGACCGCCTGGTAGGACGCGAGGTCCACCGACGCCAGCCCGACGGCGTCCCGGAGGGCGGCGAGCGGCACGACGACCGCGGCCGTCGTGCAGTTCGGGTTCGCGATCAGGTTGCCGGCCCGTTGGCGCGCGGCGTGGGCGTTGGCCTCGGGAACGACGAGCGGAATGTCATCGGCGAGGCGGAAGGCGCTCGAGTTGTCGACGACCAGCGGAACCGATGCGCCAGGCCCGGCCATGATCTCGCGGCTCTGCGGACCGTCGACGGCCAGGAACAGCACGTCGAGCGCAGCCGCATTCGCATCGCTCAGCAGCTCGACGGGGATCGACGTGCCGCGATAGTCCAGCGAATTGCCCTCGAGATGCCCGAACGGTCGGAGGCATTCGGCGGGAAGTCCCGCATCGGCAAGGATCGAGCAGAACATGCCGCCCACCACGCCGCGCGCGCCGGCCACGCCGACGGTCGGCCACGTTCGGTCGCTCATGATGGCGCACCGAACAGCACCGGGCGTTCCCCTGCGACGAGCCTGGCGAGATCGGCGTACACGGCCCCGGCCGTCACGCGGCCGCCTGCGCCAGGCCCGGAGACCCGGTAGACGCCGGCGTCGGCGACCGAGATCTCGAGCACGTTCTCGATGCCGGCGGCTCGGGCCAGCGGATCGGCGGGGTCGATCGGGATCGGCTTGACGGTCATGGAGCCCTTCGTCGCTTCCGCCACGAGCCGAATGGTCTCGCCCGCGGCAATCTCGTGATCGACGATACCGGTCGTGTCCACGTCCTGCTCGGAACGCCACCTGCCCCACGCGACCGAGGCGAGGATGGCGAGCTTCTGGGCGGCGTCGCGGCCATCGACGTCGAAGCTCGGGTCGGCCTCGGCGAATCCGGCCTCCTGCGCCTCGCGAAGCGCGTCGTCGTAGCTGCGACCGTCGCCCATGGCGGTGAGGATGTAGGTCGTCGTGGCGTTGATGACGCCCCTCATGCCCTCGATGGCCCGTGTCGCCGCGAGATGCTGAACGGTTTCGATCATCGGGGTTCCGCCGCCCACGCTGGCGCTGCCCAGCAGAGCGGCGACCCGCCGATCGGCGAGCTGGGCCAGCTCCTTCCCGTGGGTGGCAAGCAGCGCCTTGTTCGCCGTCACGTATGGCTTGCCGCGATCGAGCGCGGTCCTGGCCCAGCCGAGTGGCCCCTCGACACCGCCGGCGAGCTCGACCACGACATCGGCGTCCATGACACCCTCCGGTCCTACGATCTCCACCCCCTTCGGAAGATCGAGGCGCTCGCGGTCGCGGACCGCCACGCGGGCCAGCGTCAGGGGCAGCGGCCCGGCTTGCACGAGCTTCCCGAGCGCCGATCCCACGGTGCCCCATCCAATGAGGCCGATTCGAAGCCGATCACCAGCCATATGGCGGAAGTCTATCGGGTCGCGCGGCGCGTCGAGGACTGCCGAGGCCCGTCCGGCACCGCGACGCACAGTGTGCAAGACACTTGCACACTCCTCGCAAGCTGCGGCAATCGGCCAATCGGCGCCACTGACCAGCCACGGACCGGATCGGCGCTAAACTGGACAGGACATGGGAGCCACCGAAACCGTCGATCTGTTCTTCGAGCTGATCAACGACGACCACCGCGACAAGGCCGTCGAACTCTTCAGCGAGAACGCCGTCCTGGGCGTCAGCGTGCCGGGTTCGGACGAGCGGACGAACCTTCGCGGGCGCGACAAGGTCGGCGGCTGGTTCCTGCGCGCCGGCGATGGCTTCCGCATGTTCACGAACGACAGCCGAAATATGGGCGCCAGCTATATCGCCGATGTCACGGTCATGCGCCCCGGAGCCGACCCCCTCCACGTCGAGGCGAACTTCCGCGTGGAAGGCGGCGAGATCGTGGCGCTCTTCCTTCAGCCGAACTAAGGCTGATCGGCCCCTCGGCATCCCCTCAGTCGTCGTTGCCGTTGCCGCGATCGTGTCCGCTCGGCGGGCGAGGTGATGGTTGCACGATCCGGTCCGATGGCTAGGGAAAGAGGTCCCGGTCGGGCTCCATGACGATCGTCGCCGCTCCGGCATCGGACGGCGACCACGCGTATCCCCGGATCAGTACCACGGGCCGCTGATCGGCCTTGCCGCCGGCGAGGTCTGCCGCCGATGCGAGCTCATCGGCGACGGCGAGGATGGTCGCCTGCATCGGGCGTCCCGATGCGTCCGGCGCACCGCGCAGATCGACCATGCCCTCGATCCCCGCGGAACCGATCGCGACGTTCACGATCCCGTTGCGCCACGGACGTCCGAACGAGTCGCTGATGATGACGGCTGGCGCCGCACCGGTGCGTGCGCGCACCGCGTCACGGATGCCGGTCGCCGACCCATCGGGGTCCAGCGGCAGCAGCGCCGCAACCTCGCCCCCGCCCACGTTGCTCACGTCGACACCGGCATTGGCACACACGAGGCCGTGGCGGGTGCGGCTGATGATGAGGCCGCCCGGAGCCATGCGGACGATCGAGGTCGACTCGCGCAGCACGAGCTCCACCTGCCGCGGGTCACGGTCCCAGCGCGCGGCCCATGAGCGGGCGAGCTCGGACGGCTCGACCGAGGACAGCTCCACGAGGCGACCCTCAGCCTTGGAGACGACCTTCTGGGTCACCACCAGGACGTCGTCATCGGCGAGCGTGAAGCCCCCCTCGGTGGCCGCGCCAAGAATCAGCGCCCCGAGGTCATCCCCGGGCTGGATTTCGCCGATGCCGTCCAGGCCGATGAGCTCGATGTGCGAGCTCACGCGGCGTCGCCGAGCTCGAGCCAGCGTCGAAGGTCGTCCGGCGTATCGAGGTCGAAGGAGAGACCCGCCCGGTTGACCGCGACGAGGGGAACGCCGGCCTGCTCGACCTCGACGAGGTGCGCCGCGAAGCTGCCGGTCCCGAAGCGGAAGCGGATGACGCCCGGCGGCCGCAGGACGAGGCCGTTGGTTCCCGTGCCGGCACGGTCCGGTGCGATCGCCACCGCGGGAGTGCCGTCGCCCGGCAGGGCGGCGCACAGGACCTCGACGTCGCCGGCCTGGAGGTTGGGAAGATCGCCGTGCAGCACGATCAGCGTGCCGACATCGTCCACCAGGGCCTCGAAGCGGGCCTGCTCGAGGCCCTGGTTCAGGCCCATCCCGCGCTGAACGACGAGGCGCGCGCCCGACGGCTCGATGATCTCGGCCAGGGCCCGCGACGGGGAGATGACGACGACCTCATCGCAGACCTCACGGGTCACCTTCAGGACGCGTTGGAGCAACTGGCTGGCGAGCATCACCCGCTCCTCCGGCGAGAGGCTGGGCGCGAGGCGCGTCTTGGCGGCCTCGAGCCCGCGATGCGGGACGATGATGCGCGTCGATGTCACTCATGGAGCATATCGCGAACCCGGCTCCGCGCCGAATCAGTCGCTGCCGACGAGGTGCTCGAGAGCCTCGGCGAGCGTCCGACGATCCGAATCCGCGCGCATCACCGTGGGAAGCACGCTCACCTCCATGCCGAGCGCCTCGATCTCGGCGGCGAGCGCGGAATCGGCCGCGTCGATCACGAACCGATCGACGATGCCGGCATACAGTCGCGCCACGCCGAGCGCCGACGACTCGTGGCCCATCGACGCCAGCATGTGGGCCGCGGGGCCCTTCAGCGCTCGTCCGCCGATGATCGGGCTGACCGCGACGCACGCGGCATCCGATGCGGCCATCGCGGCCCGCACGCCGGGAAGCTCGAGGATCGGCCCGATGCTCACGAGCGGATTCGACGGACCGATGACGATGAGCTCCGCGCCGGCGATCGCATCCAGGACCTCGGGCGTCGGCCGCGCGCTCGAGGCGCCATCGAGCTCAACGGAGCGCACATCGGGCTCCTGGCGTCGGCGGACGAAGTACTCCTGGAACTCGAGCACTCCCTCGTCGGTGTGGAGGAGGGTGCGGTAGCGATCGTCAGTCGCGGGGAGGATCCGGGGCGTGACCTCGAGCGCCGCGGCCATGCCGGCGACCACATCCGTGAGTCGCTCGCCACTGCCCAGGCGACGCGTGCGCTCGACGCTGGTCGCGATATCGGCGTCCCCCAGCGTGAACCAGGTCGCCATCCCCAATCGCTCGAACATTGCATGGGCGGTGCGGGTGTCATCGGCGACTCCCCATCCACGCTCGCGATCCACGAGGCCGGCCAGGGTGTAGAGGATCGCGTCGATGTCCGGGCTGACGTGGAGGCCATGGACGTCGGCATCGTCACCGACATTCGCCACGACCGAAAGATCGACCCGATCACCGAGCAGGGCGAACCCGTGGGCGAGCTTCGCGCCGCCGGTCCCGCCGGCGAGCAGCGTGACCCTCATGACCTCGGCCGGCGGACGGTCAGCCGGCCAGGGCCGGCTTGACCTCGGTCATCAGGCGCTCCATCGATTCCGCGTCGTACGGGGAGGGAAATCCCACGATGAAATGCCGGAACCCGATGCCGAGGAACGGACGCATCTGCTCGGCGACCTGCTCGGGGGTCCCAACCATCTGGCTCTTCCAAAGCTCGGCGTTGCCGTTCCGCTCGAACATCGACTCGAAGACGCGCTTGGCCTCCGCCGGATCGTCGCGGATGATGCAGGTGCCCATGCCGACCGTGCGCTCGATCTCGGACTCGTCGCGCCCGACCTCCTCGCAATGCCGCCGCAGGATCTCGTCCTTGCGCTTCACGGTCTCGAGGCTGCCGCCCACGTTGCAGGCGTCGGCGTAGCGGGCCACGATGCGCAGCGTCTTCTTTTCGCCACCGCCGCCGATGAGAATCGGCAGCCGGTCCTGGATCGGCGCGGGATCGTTGCGCACCTCGTGCGCGTGGTAGACGTCGCTTCCAGACGGCTTCTCGGCGTGGAGCATGCCGCGCATGATCTGGACCGCCTCCTCGAGCCACCCGAGCCGCTCGCCCGGCGAGGCGCCGAACTCCAGCCCGAAGGCGCGGTGCTCGGTTTCGAACCACGCGCCACCGATGCCGAGGACGGCGCGCCCGTTGCTGATGTGGTCGAGCGTGGTGGCCATCTTCGCCACGAGCGCGGGGTTGCGGAACGTGTTCGCGCCGACCATGAGACCGACGGTTGCGCGTTCGGTGGCCTCGGCCCAGGCCGCGAGCGTGAGCCAGCCCTCGAAGATCGGTCCCTCGTCGGAGCCGACGATGGGATAGAGGTGGTCCCAGGTCCACAGACTATTGTATCCAAGTCGGTCGGCCCGGATGCCCGCTTCGCGCAGGGAGGGCCAGTCGGTGTACTGGCCCCAGCAGTTGGCGCCCAGCTTCATATCTATCATGACGCAAGCATACTGACGTAGAATCGTCGCATGGATCTAAAGGAGCATCGTGTCTGAACGGCATCTCAGCGTGCGACGGCAAGTCGCCGCGTCCTGTGACTCGGTCTGGGACGTGTTCGCGGACTTCCCGAATCTGGCAGACCACTGGGATGGCCTCAAAGCCTCTCGCGCCCTCGGAGACCAAACCCACGGTGTGGGTGCGCGCCGCCAGGTGGACTTAGCGCCGGTCGGCACGTTGATTGAAACGGTCAGCGCCTGGGAACAGGGGCGCACAATCGCCACCACGAATCAGCCCTCTGCTCTCGTCCCGTTTAACCACGCCGAGTCCAGGCTTACCCTTGAGCCCGACGGGGAGGGGACAGCGATCACATTCGACTACCGGTATGTGCCGAGGGGCGGCCCCGTGGGCCGACTGACCGGTCCCATGATCGACACGATGCTGAGGAGAAACTTCGAGAGCATGCTGGCCTCGATCGAGGAGGCCGCTCTCAACGCGGACTGACAGAAGTCCCACGTCCAGAGCGAGTCGAACCCGAGCCGGTCGGCGCGGATGCCCGCCTCGCGGAGCGAGGGCCAATCGGTGTACTGGCCCCAGCAGTTGGCGCCGAGCTTCAATGTATTCGTCATACCGCCCGAGCGTAGCAGGACGCGGGCCGGAACCGCCGAACCCGCCGAACCGCTAGGAAGTCGGTGCCTCGGCCGGGCCGATGCGGACGGTCTGGATGTTCGTGAACTCCCAGATTCCGTGCCGTCCGAGCTCGCGGCCGTAGCCGCTGCGCTTCACGCCGCCCATCGGCATGCGGGGATCCGACGCCACCAGGCCGTTGACGAACACCGATCCCGCCTCGATGCGTCGGGCGATCTGCTTCGCGGCATCCAAATCGCGGGTCCAGACCGCAGCGCCCAGCCCGTACTCGGTGTCGTTGGCGAGGGTAACCGCGTGCTCGACGTCCCGCGCCCGAATGAGGGCGGCCACCGGGCCGAAGGTCTCCTCGCGAAAGGTGGGCATCGCGTCGGTCACACCGTCGAGGACCGTGGGCGCGTAGAAGTAGCCGCGGCCGGCAACGCGATCGCCGCCCACGAGCGGCTCGGCGCCCATGCCGCGCGAATCGTCGACCTGGCGCTCAAGCGTGTCGCGCAGATCGGCGCGGGCCAGCGGGCCGACGTTCGTGTCACGCGACGCCGGGTCGCCGACCCGCAGGGCGCGCACCGCATCGGCGAACCGCTGTCCGAACTCATCGGCGACGGCCTCCTCCACGATGAACCGCTTGGCGGCGATGCAGCTCTGCCCGCTGTTCTGGTTCCGCGCCCGCGCCGCGGTCCGGGCGGCGTAGTCGAGGTCCGCATCGGCAAGGACGATGAAGGGGTCCGATCCGCCGAGCTCGAGCACCTGCTTCTTCAGCCGCGCCGCGGCGAGGGAGGCGATCCGCGCTCCGACCTCCGACGACCCGGTGAGGGTCACGGCGTCGATCCGGGGGTCATCGACCAGCCGCTCGGTGCCCGATCCTGCCACGAGCACGGTGCGCAGCAGGCCGGTCGGGAATCCCGCGTCGCGCAGGACCTCCTCGCAGGCGAGTGCGGACTGCGGGACGTTCGAGGCGTGCTTGAGGACCATGCCGTTGCCGGCCATGAGGGTCGGCGCGCCCGCCCGGAACACCTGCCAGAACGGGAAGTTCCACGGCATGATCGCCAGGATCGTGCCGAGCGGCTCGTAGGCGACGTAGCTCTCGAGCGATTCGGTCTCGACCGGGGCGTCCGCCAGGTACTCGGCGGCGTGTTCGGCGTAGTGGTCGCAGGCGAGGGCGCACTTGTTGACCTCGGCTTCGGCCTCGAGGATGGGCTTGCCCATCTCCGCGGTGATGACGGCGCCGTAGCGCTCGGCGCGCTCCCGCAGGATCTCGGCTGCGCGGCGCATGGGAACCGCCCGCTCCTCGACGCTCATTGTCCGCCAGACACGCTGCGCGGCCAAGACCTCGTCCACGGCGTCGTCGACCCGCGCGTCCGACCACGGGTCGAACTGGGCAAGCAGCTCCTCGGTGGCGGGGTTGATCGAGCTGATCATTCGTCGGCGTTGATGGCCGATGCCGGCAGGTCGTGCCGGATCACCTTCTCGACTCGCATGCGGATGATCACCCGCTCCTGGCCCTCGTAGCGCTCAGGCTTCGCGTGATAGCGGCGAGCCAGGTCCATGATGTGGTCGAGCGCGGGCTGGAACTCCGCATCGAGCTCGACCGTGCCGCGCATCGAGACCCAGTACAGGCCGTCCTCGAACATGAGGGACACGCGCGGATCGGCCTGGAGCTGACGGTACTTCAGGCGTCGGACCATGGTGTTCATGAGGATGACGTCGGGCTCGTCGGGCTCGAGGTCGAACCACAGCACCGACTGGCTCGGCGGGCCGTCGCCGGTGTTGACGGCGAGGACGGGGTAGCGTAGCTCGCTCAGCATCCAGGCGCGGAGGTCGTCGGTCAGCATGTTGCCGACCGTCAGATCGGGATCGCTCAAGGGGCCTCCTGTCAGGGTCTCCCGCCGCGGGGGCAGCGGACGCGGATTGGGCTCGTGGAATGCCATTCCAGTCTAGCCCTACACTCGGGGCACATGACGAACGTTGAGCTGCTCTCGATCGGCGCCGAGCTCCTGCTCGGGGAGACGGTCGACACGAACGCCGCCTACCTGGGCTCGGAGCTCGCGACGGTGGGCCTGCCGCTCACCTCGGTGCGGATGGTGCCGGATGATCGAACCGTGATCCGTGACGCGTTCGCCGAGGCGCGGCAGCGATCCACCGTCATCCTGGCCACCGGTGGCCTGGGTCCCACGCACGACGATCTCTCACGCGAAGGACTGGCCGATGCGCTGGGCGAGGCACTCGGCCAGGATCCTGCCCTCACGGCCGTGCTCCAGGAGCGCTTCCGCAGCACTGGGCCGATGCCATCGAGCAACCTGCGGCAGGCGATGCTCGTGCCATCCGCCGAGCCGCTGACGAACCCGATCGGATCGGCGCCCGGCTGGTGGGTGGAGCGCGACGGGGTGATCGTGGCCCTCATGCCGGGCGTGCCGTCGGAGATGCGTCGCATGTGGACTGAACACGTCCGTCCACGTCTCGAGGAACGGTTCGCGCTTCCTGCGCTCGCGATCCGCACCGTGAAGGCGTTCGGCATCGGCGAGTCCGCCATGGCCGAGCGGCTCGGACCGCTGCTGACGGATCCACCCCTTGGGGTCGATGCCGGGATCTACGCGCGTGACGATGGAGTCCATGCCCGCTTCTCGACGCGCGGCGACGCCACGGCGCTCGACCGCTGCGTCGACGAGTCATTGGCACTGCTGGGCGAGAGCGCGTATGGCACCGATGAGGATGACCTGGCAACGGCCGCACTCCGTCGGCTGGGACAGCTGGGCGCCACGACGCTCGCCAGCTGGGAATCCGATACCGGGGCGGCGCTGCTGGCCATCCTCAGCACGACGGTGCCGCGCGACGGTGACGCCCGGTATGTCGGCGGCGTCCTCGACATGGGGACGCCATCCGGCCCGCCCATCGCCGATGTCACACTGCAGCTCTCCCTCCTCGAGCAGGACACCGGCGGCCGAAGCCCGGTTCGCGTGTCATTGAGCGGCCAGCTCTCGATGCCGCCGGTCGAGCTGCGCGTCCATGGGTCCGGGCCGCAGCGCCCCCGGCGGGCGGCCTTCGCCGCCCTCAACGCGATTCGAGGATTCAGCTCCAGCGGCCGATGAGGCGCACGGCCCGCGGGAGGACCTCGAAGGTCCACGACGCTCTCGACCCGAGCGCGTCCCCGTCCGCCTGCACCGGAATCCGGGAGCCGTCGAGCGTCCTAAGCTCGACGCGTTGCGCATCGATCCGCTCGGCATCGGGTCGCGCGCCGATCGCCCAGCGCATGGCCTCGACGGCGAGCCGATGGATGGGCCCGGAGTAGACCCGCATCGCAATTCGGCCCGCATCGACGCGCGCCCCGGGATTCACCCTGAGCCCGCGGCCATAGAACGGGGTCGTGCCGACAACGAGCAGCTCCATCGGACCGCGGTGCACGACCCAGCCGTCAGCGCGGACCTCGACCGCGACGCGGCGCCAGAGGTCGGGCACGGACTTCGTCACCGCCGCGGCCCACCCGCGGAGGCGTTTCGCGCCGGCATCGGCGTAACGGGCAGCGACCAGGGCATCCCATCCGGCGCCGGCGAAGAGCGCCAGCCGACCGTCCACCGACACGAGGTCGACGGGTCGCACGTCACGCCGCTCGAGGACGTCGACCAGCTCCTCGGGGCGGCTGGGAAGGTGGAGAAGGTGGCGCGTGGCGTTGCCGAAGCCCGCGGGCAGGTAGCCCAGCACGAGGTCGGAACGCCCGGCCGCGACGTTGTAGGCGACGCTGAGCGAGCCATCTCCCCCGGCGATCACCGCGGTCTCGTAGTCGCCGATGCGCTCGCCGAGCCACGCGGTCAGCTCGGCGACGTCACGCGTGGCGACCACGTGCAGGTCGGCGTCGAGCGCGTGACGCGCCAGGTCGACGGCCTGCCGGACGTGGGCGCTCCGAGCGCTGCCGGCTCCCTCGTTGAGGAAGACGGCAGCGCGTTCGGCCACTACGGAAGGGCAGACAGGATCTCGGCCGCCTGCGCCTCCGTGCCGGTCATGAAGTAGACCGTGTCGTCCTTCACATAGAGGTACACCGAAGCACCCGTCGAGCCGGTAGCGTCAGCGGCCGTCCACACGTCCTTGCCCCCGATGGTGGCGCGCTCCGCACCCTCGATGTCACCGGAGTCCTGGCTCGCCGCCAGGAACTCCTGCTCGAGCTGGTCCTCGGACACTCCGAGCACCCGGAACGCGGCAACGCTGATCGAGCCGTCCACGGTCCCGCCGAAGGCGACCGAGACGTCGTCCAGCTCGGCTCCCGTGGCATCCAGGAAGTCCTGGAACGTTTCGTCAACGCCTCCGCCCGCGACGAGGGTGTCGCCACGGAAGCTGATGACCTGGAGCTGCGCTCCGCCCACCGTGGTCGGAAGGCGCGCGGCGAGCTCGGGGTCACCGTTGATGTCGAACGACGGGATCGCCACATCCGATGACCCGGGATCGGTCGGCGAGGCCGTCTCGGCTTCCGTCGGCTCGGGGGTCGGGCTGCTCGTTGCCTCCGGCTCGGTCGGCGAGGGGCTGGCCGTATCGCTCGAGCACGCGCTGATCACGAGGGCCAGCACCGCGACGAGCAGGAAGGAAGTGCGCTTCAAGTTGATCTCCTCAGGGTGTGCAGCCGATGCAGGATAGACGCCCACGGCCGAATCGCCTACTCACGTGCGGCCCAGCAGCTCACCGGTCGGCGCGCGCTTCATGAACTTACCGTCGCCCGCGGCGCCCAGCCATTCGTCGCCGTCCACGATCACCTTGCCGCGCGAGAGGACGATCTCGGGCCTGCCCGTCACCTCGCGACCCTCGTAGCACGAATAGTCCACGTCCATGTGATGGGTCTTGGCGCTGATCGTGTGCCTGGCTTCCGGGTCGTACACCACCAGGTCCGCATCGGCGCCGATCCCGACCACGCCCTTGCGTCCCTCGAGGCCGAACATGCGCGCGGGTGCGGCGCTGATCACCTCGACCCAGCGGTTCGGGGTCATGTATCCGTCGACGACGCCTCCCGAGTGGAGCAGGTTCACGCGGTCCTCGACGCCGGGAAGGCCGTTCGGCACCTTGCGGAAGTCGCCCTTGCCCAGATCCTTCTGGCCGTGGAAGTCGAACGGGCAATGGTCGGTGGACACGACCTGCAGGTCATCCTTGGCCAGGCCCTTCCACAGCTCGGCGGCATGCTCGGCCGGACGAAGCGGGGGCGAGCACACGAACTTCGCTCCCTCGAAGCCGTTGCCCATGTCCTCGAGCGTCAGGAACAGGTACTGCGGGCAGGTCTCGGCGTAGGCCGGCAGGCCCTCGTCGCGAGCCCGGCGCACCTCGTTGAGGGCGTCGATGGCCGACAGGTGGACGATGTAGACCGGCACGCCGGCGACCTGCGCCAGGCGGATGACGCGGTTCGTGGCCTCGCCCTCCATGACGGGAGAGCGGCTGGTCCCGTGGTAGTACGGGTCGGTGTTGCCAGCATCCACGCTCTGGGCGGCCACGACATCGATCGCCATCCCGTTCTCGGCATGCATGAGGATCAGCCCGCCGTTCTTCGCGGTCTGCTGCATGGCCCGGAAGATGGCGCCGTCGTCGCTGTAGAAGACGCCCGGATAGGCGGTGAAGAGCTTGAAGTCGGTCACACCCTCGTCGACGAGGGTGTCCATCTCGGCCAGCGTCTCGTCGGTGACGTCGCTCATGATCATGTGGAAGCCGTAGTCGACGCACGCGTTGCCCTCGGCCTTCGCGTGCCATGCGTCGAGGCCCTCGCGCAGCGACTGCCCCTTGCCCTGCACGGCGAAGTCGATGATCGTCGTCGTTCCGCCGAACGCCGCCGCGCGCGTGCCCGTCTCGAACGTGTCCTTGGCCGCGGTCCCGCCGAAGGGCAGCTCCATGTGGGTATGCACGTCGATCGCGCCGGGAATCACCCACTTGCCCGATGCGTCCACCGTCCGATCGGCCTCGACCCCGAGATCTCTGCCGATGAGCGCGATGCGCTCCCCGTCCACGAGCACGTCCGCGGACGTCGTCGCATCCGCGTTGACGATCGTTCCACCCTTGATCAGCGTGCGCATCGATGCCTCCGTCGTTTCCTTCCGGGAGGCCGCCATCCTAGCGCCGCCGCTGGGTCGCCGGAGGCTGACGGCGCCATGCGTCGACTCTGGGGCGATCACTGTTCTGTCAGGCGTTATATCGGTAGTGATATATCGGCTGACAGCGTGGAGGACGCGTCGCGCGGGCGAGCGAAGCAGTCCTCCGAAAACCGTCGGCTGCCACGCGCCGGTCGGTGCTCAGGACGGTGCGGAGTAGGATGTGTGCGTGACCGATCGACTCCATTTCACCGGTGACGACGACGCCGACCGGCTGCTCGTCTCCGACCCGATGGCGCTGCTCATCGGCTTCGCGCTCGACCAGCAGGTCCCGGTCCAGAAGGCGTTCTCCGGTCCGAAGGTCCTCCTCGAGCGACTGGGTACGCTCGACGCCCGGGAGCTCGCGGCCGTCGACGAGGCGAAACTCGAGGCGGCGGCCAAGGGGCCGCCGGCGATTCATCGATTTCCGTCCGCGATGGCGAAGCGGGTACGGGAGCTCGCCGCCTTCGTCAGCGGCACCTACGACGGGGATGCCGCCCGGATCTGGACCGGTGCCGCCGACGCCCGAGATCTCAAGCGCCGGCTCGGCGCGCTCCCCGGCTTCGGCGATATGAAGGTCGCGTCGATGTTCGCCGTGCTCGTGCGGCGCCTGGGGGTGGAGCTACCGGGGGCGCAGGACGAGCTGCCGGACCACCCGACGCTGGGCGACGTCGACTCCCCAGCGGCCCTCGCCGAGTACCAGGCCACGAAGCGGGCTCACAAGGCGGAACTCCGCGCCGCGAGGGGCTGACGCGCACCGACCTCTGCCCCATCAGGCACGGTAGCGGAGGGTGGCACCGATCCCCTCGTGCCGACGCAGACCGTCGTGGTCGCGGACGACCTCCACACGCGCGTCGGTCAGGGCGGCCTGGCGGACCAGCTCCGCCCGAAGATCCTCGTCGATCTCGACCGTCTCGTCGATGACGAGCTCGTCCACCTGCCCAGCCTCGAGCGCCGCCATGGTGCGGTCCATGCCGACCGTGCCGAGGTCATCGGCGCGCCAGCCGGCGAGAGCCCGATCGGCGACGTCCGTGCCATCTGCTTCCTCGAGCGCCGAGAGGATCGGTGCGATCTCCTCGCGGACGTCCTGCACCCGGGCGCGCATGTCGATGCGTGCCAGGTGTTCCACGAGCGGCCGGACGGTACCCGACAGCTCCGGATCGAGGACGGAGATCACCCGCTCGTCGCCGGCGAGGATGACGTGCTGCGGCTTCTCGCGCCGCACGAGCCGGTCGATCGCCCCGGCCGCTTCCTTGGCGAAGCGCCGGTCCTGCATGTCGATGTGGCGCTGGAAGCGCGCTTGCGACCAGCCACCGGTGTCACGGCGTTCGTGCTCTGCGTTCGGCTCGTCGGGGCCCGACCGCTCCCGCAGGCCACCGCGACGGGTGACGAACAGTCGGCAGGTGTTCGTGTCGACCACCGCGACGACCGCGCTCACCTGGTCGTCGAGGAGCCGCGCCAGCCCGAACAGGTCGGCGGTCGGTCCGGCGGAGATGTGCGTCTCGAGCGCCACTTCCGCCCCGATCCCCTCCCACAGACCGATGCGGTCGCAGGCGAAGATCGCCATCCCATCGACTGCGTTCAGCTCCTCGGACGCCAACAGCTCCTCGATCCTCCGCCGATCCGCCTCGAACGACTCCCGCGCCGGACCGCGCACATCGAGCCCATCGGCGATGGCGTCGAGCCGGTCGCGCGCGATGACGAGCTGATTCCGCTCGCCGGGCCGCTCGCCGTGCACCTCAGGGCGCACGTCGATGATGCAGCTCAGGATCGGCGCGTCGGTGGAAATGACCCCGGCCAGCCGATTCAGGAGGTCTCGGAGGAACGCCTGGTCGGGGCCGAGCTTCGTGGTCGCGGGAGTGGTGCTCATGCGGTTCTAGGGAGCAAGGCGTGTGCCGCGTGGAGATCCCCTGCTACTGTCCACCCCATGAACGAGCGCCTCCTCGCTTTGGTCCGCATCGGCTTCGCGATGCTCGTCGTGGCCGCGACCGTGGCGCAGATCGCGAACCTGGTCGACGACGGGGTCTTCAACCCCACTCGCTTCTTCCTCTTCTTCACCGTCCTTTCGAACCTTTTCGCCGCCGGGGTCTTCGCCGAGGGAGCTCGACGCCAGCTCGTGGGCGCCGAGCCCGTCGGTGACCTGTGGCGCGGCGCCGCGGTCGTGTTCATGGCCGTCACGTTCATCGTGTTCGCGGTGCTGCTGCGCGGGCTCCAGGAAGAGCTCCAGACGAACATCGTGTGGGTCGACACCGTCCTGCATCGGATCATGCCGGTGGCGATCATGGCCGATTGGCTGATCGAGCCGCCGCACGGCCCGCTCCCCTACCGACGCGTCCTCGTCCCGTGGCTGGGTCCGCCCCTGGCCTGGACGACGCTCACGCTCATCCGCGGCGCCGTCGACGGCTGGTACCCGTACCCGTTCCTGGACCCCGCGAATGGCGGCTACGGCGTGGTCGCGCTGTATGCCGTGGCGATTTTCGTGCTGCTCCTCGGGGTCATCTGGATCGCGGCAACCAGCGGAACCGCCCTGCGAGACCGCCGCCGCGAGGCCTGACCGCTCCTACCCCAGCGCACCCTGGCCGATGATGCGCTCGCCGTACGCGGCCAGCTGCTCCTCTTCCTCGCCGTTCATCAGGTAGTTGTTGAACTGCGTGACGCCGGCCTCGCGCAGCTCGGCGAGGCGCTCGAGATGCGCCGATGCGGGGCCGATGATCGCGAACCGGTCGGTGATCTCGTCGGAGACGAACCGCGCGTTGTCGCTGCCCACCTCCGCGTGGTGGTGGTAGTCGTATCCCTCGCGGTCCTCCGTGTACTTCCAGAGTGCCTCGGGCAGCTCGTCCTTCGGATAGCGATTGATCAGGTCCACCACGTGATTGCTGACGAGGGCCGGGAACCAACGGACCTTATCGCGCGCGGCGCCGATATCGTCCGCCACGTACGCCGGCGCGGCCGCCATGACCTCGAACCCGTTCGGATCCCTGCCGGCCTCCTCGGCGCCCGCTCGGACGAAGCCCATGCACCAGCGGATGATGTCGGGATCGGCGAGCTGGAGAATGATGCCATCGGCGACGCGGCCGGCCGCGGCCAGCGCCTTCGGACCGTAGCCCGCCACCCAGACCTTGACCGGGCCGCCGTTGTCCTTCGCCCAGCCCATCTGGATCTCGGTCCCATCCAGGGTGACCGGGTCTCCGGCGGTGAGCGATCGGATGGCGGTGCAGGCCTGCTCCATGTACGCGACCGTCATCGGCTTCTTGCCCGCGACACGGACGGCGGAGTCGCCGCGGCCGATGCCGAGATCCATCCGGCCACCGCTGATCTCGTTGAGCGTGGCGAGCACGGATGCCGTGACCGTGATATCGCGCGTGCCGGGGTTCGTGACGCAGGTCCCGAAGCGCATCCGCTCCGTCGCCTGGGCCATGAGCGTGAGGAGCGGATAGGGCTCGCGCCACAGGATGTGGCTGTCGAACAGCCAGCCGTGCGCGTGGCCGGTGGCTTCCGCGCGCTTCGCCAGGTCGACCGAGCGCTCCCACCGATGCTCGGGCTTGAGCGTGAAGCCGAAGTTCATGTCTCCTGCGTCGCCTCCGTTGCATGGTGTGCCGCTGCGCGCCAACCAGGTTGGCGTTGTGCCCGTCGAAAATCTGCTCGTGGGATGTCCGGCCAACCCCGATGGCGCCGCGACCGGTGAACCGACCTCTTCACGCTACCGCCGGTCACAATGCCATCTCGGTGGGCGTCCAACGCGAATTCAGGGCCGAACGAGGTCGTCGTACGCATCAGGCCGGCGGTCGCGATAGAACTGCCAGAGCTGCCGGACTTCGGTGACCTTGTCGAGGTCGAGATCGCGGACGATGAGCTCCTCGTCGTGCGCATCGCCGACGTCCCCCACGAACTGGCCGCGCGGATCGGCGAAGTAGGACTGCCCGTAGAAATCGTTGTCGCCCAGCGGCTCGATGCCGACCCGGTTGATGGTGCCCACGTAGTAGCCGTTCGCCACCGCGTGTGACACCTGCTCGATGCGCCACAGGTACTCGGACAGGCCGCGTGACGTGGCCGAGGGGATGAACACCAACTCGGCGCCGTTGAGGCCCAACGCCCGGGCGCCCTCCGGGAAGTGCCGGTCATAGCAGATGTAAACGCCGACCTTGCCCACCGCCGTTTCGAAGACCGGATAGCCGGTGTTGCCGGGACGGAAGTAGAACTTCTCCCAGAAGCCCTTGACCTGGGGGATGTGCGTCTTGCGGTACTTGCCCAGGTATGTGCCATCGGCGTCGATCACGGCGGCGGTGTTGTAGTAGATGCCCTGGGCGTGCTCGTCCTCCTCGTACATCGGCACGATGAGGACCATCCCGGTCTCCTTGGCCAGCTCCTGCATCCGCTTCGTGGTCGGACCGTCGGGGATGTGCTCGGTGTAGCTGAAGTACTGCGGGTCCTGGACCTGGCAGAAGTAGGGGCCGTAGAACAGCTCCTGGAAGCACATCACCTTCGCGCCCTGGGCAGCGGCCTCGCGCGCGTACTTCTCGTGCTTCTCGATCATCGACTCTTTGTCGCCGGTCCACTCCGCCTGGAGCAGCGCCGCTCGGACAGTTCGCGCCATCTGGTCTCGACCTCCGCAGAGCCGATTCGGCCCTCAGTGACAACTGAATGGAAGCCGATACTCTACACCGGGGGGAGCGCAGGCCAGGCCGATGCCGATGGCGCCGGAGGTGTAGGGACGGGGTGATGGCCGTTCGACGGTGTGCCCGCGGTCGTCAGCCGCCGGGCCAGCCGATCGCGTCGCAGATCGGGTCCGCGGCCTGGCGGAACTCAACATGATCATCCGCGCTCTCGGGGAAGTCGAGCTCGTCCCATGCGTCCTCGAGGGCGCTGACACCAGTCTCGCCGACGAGAACCCGATTGATGAGAAGGGCGGGATCGCCGGGCCAGTACTCGGCATCGTCTGCCCAGCGGCAGACTGTATCCATGAGGTCCTGCTGATCAACTGTGAGGTCGGCCAAGGCAAGGGTCGATGCGCTCGGTGACGGAGGTGCCGTCGGCTGCGGAGGGGCCGTTGGGGTGGGCGAGCTCACAACGGTCGCGGTGGCTGTCGGATCAGTCGTCGGCTCGGAGGTGGTCGTCGTTTGCGCAGCACAGGCGGATACGAGCAGCAGGACCGCGACGAGCAGGAGCGGGAGACGGCAGGACATCGGAGGGCGCCTCATTGCATCAGAGCGAATGGACCGCCGTGACTTTCGGCGCGGCAAGCGAGTTATGGCGACGGGGTCCAGCTCAGGGGTCACGAGCCCGTCCCCGATGCACGCTCCTCGAGCAGCTTCGCCAGGTCGGTGATCAACTTGAACGTGGCCTCCCGATCGTCGACGCCGCTCCACAGCATGTTCACGACCACATCGCCCTCGACGAACATGACCAAGTCTGCCTCTCCCCGTGGACCGGCGCAGACGAACGCTGCGCTCGCCTGCCCGATGGGCGTATCCATCGTCTCGTCGGAACAGACCTCGTACTCCTGCGTCTCTGCCTCGAGGAAGTCGCGGGCACCGTCAGCCGTTTCGAACACGCGTGCCTGACTCCCGAGCAACTCGCCCGAGCCGTCAGCAGCCTCGAAGGTGCGCGAGTGACCGCCCATGAAGCCGAACGACTCGAGAGCGGCGCGGCGCGGCGGCCCCTCCTCCGGACCGTAGAGCTCCTCCTCCGACTCCAGTGTGATCTCCGATTCATCCGTCTGCTGGAACTGCCCGGGAACGTCCTCCACCATCAGCACCAGGTCGATCGGCTCGAGGGCCGCCTCGGTTGGTGACGCCGAAGGCGACGGCTCCGGCGTCGGCGACGTGGTGGGATCAGCCGTCGGCGAAGCGCTGTCGGCAGGCGTGGCGGGAGCGCTCGGGCTCGCGGATGGGGTCGTGCTGCAGGCGGCCAGGCCAAGTGCCGCGGTCGCGCACATCGCGATGAGTCTGGATCGAATCATGAGCAGTCGCATCCTGACGGGGATCATAGCGGGCCAATCCTGCAGGTGCCGCACAAGCACCAACCGCCCGAGCCGGGTAGGCTGGCTAACGTTTCCGCAACGGTCCATCATGAATCTGCTCGATCTCGCAGTCCTCCTGTTGCTCGTGGTGGGCATCGTGTCGGGTGCGCGCGCCGGCTTCCTCGGTCCGGTGCTCGGGCTGGCCGGCGCCGCCATCGGCTTCGGGATTGGGCTCGTGATGGCCACGCTCTTCCGCGAGCAGCTCGCCCAGATCGAGCAGCCAATGCCGGCCATCGTCACGCTCGTCGGCCTCGCAACCTTCGTGCTGGTCGGTGAGGCAGCCGGGGCGGCGGCCGGTGCCACCATGAGCCTGGGGCTCCACCGCAGCGGCCTGCGTCCGATCGACGCCGTCGGCGGCGGCGTGGTCGGGGCCGCGCACGTCGCCCTCCTCGTCTGGATCGTGAGCGGGATGCTGGCGGTGGGGATGGCGCCGAGCATCGGTGCCGCTGCTCGAGAGTCGATCACGGTGCGCCTGGTGACCGATCGACTCCCGCCGCCGACGATCATCGCCGGACGTCTGCTCACTCTCCTCGACAGCACGGACGTGCCGCAGCTGTTCGGCGGCCTCGAACCACCGCCGGCCGCGCCCGTCGACCTTCCGGCGGACGCCGAGGCGGCCGCGCTCGCGCAGTCGGCGCTTGCCAGCACCGCCCGGATCTCGAGCAGCGGCTGCGGCAACGGACTCGCGGTCGGGAGCGGATTCTTCGTCTCGCCGACCGCGATCATGACCAACGCCCACGTCGTGGCCGGTGCAACGGAGACCACGATCACCGTGGGCGGCTCGGTTCACGCCGCCACCGTCGTGGCGTTCGATCCGGAGGCCGACCTGGCCCTCCTGAACGCGCCGAGCGCCAGCGGTCCGCCCCTCCGGCTGCTCGCGACCGCTCCGCTGCGCGGGTCGACCGGCGTCGCGCTCGGCTATCCGGGCGGTGGCGATCTCACGGTGACCCCGGCGGCGGTGACCGCCAGCTATCGCATCGCGGGGCCGAGCATCTACGGCGAGGGCGCCGGGGAGCGCAGCGTCGTCGAGATGACGACCCAGATCCGGCGCGGCAACAGCGGCGGTCCCCTCGTGGTCGAGCCGGGCGTCGTCGGCGGCGTGGTGTTCGGCGCATCGCGCGTGTCAGCCGACGTTGGCTACGCGATCGGGTCGGATCAGGCCCTCGAGCGCATCGGCCCGTCGATTGGATCGACCGCGCCGGTCGGCACCGGCGCCTGCCTGTAGGCTGGCCGCATGCCCTGGGATCGGCACGCCAAGATCGCTTTCATCGGCTCACACTCGGTTCGAAAGTCGAACGCGGTGCATGCGTTCGCTTCCACCGTGGGCCGCGCCGGACGATCCGTCGAGGTCGGTCGCGAGGTCATCCGGTTCAACCCGCTCGGCCTGAACGAGGGAGCCACCGCCGAGGCTCAGCTCTGGGTGCTCATGGCCCAGGTCCAGCAGGAGCTCGAGCTGGCGAGACGCGCCGAGATCCTCGTCACCGACCGCTCGGTGGTCGACAACTTCGCCTACTACCTGCGCGTCACCGGGGGCGAGGATCCATACGGCGTCGAAACGCTGATCCGGCGCTGGTCGGCAACGTACGACCTCTCGGTACGCCTTCTGCCGGACGTCGGACTGCTCGCCGATGGTGTGCGTTCGACGAGTGATGCGTTCCGTGACGAGATCGAGGCGATCCTCGACCGCATCCTGCCCGAGTACCTCGCCCCCGAGCGCTCGATGAGCATCGCCGCCAGCCAGGTGACCGCCGACTTCGACTGGTGGGCCGTCGGCGAACGCCTGGCGGGCGTGGTGGGCGAGCCGCTGGTGGAGGGGCAGCTCAGCGCGCCGCTCAGCTAGGCCGCGACTCAGGTCGGCGCGAGCGTCCCCGCGAAGATCTGCCAGGCCAGGGCCGACTTCGCCGTCAGGCTCAGGAGCACGTAGGCGCGCTCCCCGAAGAGGTAGTCGCGCCACGGGCCGACCTGCCGGTACTGCAGGACCATGTTCAGTGCGAAGGAGTTGAAGAACAGGAAGAGCGACACGAAGATCGCGTAGACGAAGGCCGGCGGCTCGGCGGCCGTGGTGGGGCTCCACAGGTAGATGCCGATGAGGACCCACGGCACGGCCCCCGCGATCGAGCCGAAGATGAACGGCAGCCACCCCGGTCGCCCCGGTCGCTCATACTTCTCCTGGAGGAGACCGAAGAGGATCATCGAGGCGTTGACGCCGAAGATCGCGCCCAGCGCCGCCACGTCGGCAATGCCGGTCAGCATGGCGATGAGGACAATCATCAGCGACGAGCTGAATGCGTACTCGATCCAGCGCGCGTAGTTGCGGCCCTCGCCGAGCTGACGCGCGTAGAAGCCGTACGCCGGCCCACCGACGACGAAATGCGCGATCGCCGAGAGGAACAGGAATGCGGCGATCGCCGGGCCGATCGGCAGCGTGAAGAGCTCGGTCGTCGTCGCGGGCGACCCCGGCGGACCCTCCATGAATGCCGCGGTCACCGGCAGGGCGAAGTCGTTCGAGAGCACGAGAACCGCGACTCCCTGCACTGCGTGTAGCACCCCCATCGCGAGGTTGTACAGACGAAGCCTGCCGACGCGGGCGGTGTCGGTCATGTCGATCTCCTCTCGGGCAGGAATATGGATGGTCCGTCGGATCACCCACCGGTACGGACGGACGAGTCCGCCGCATGATCCGACATCGGCCTCGACGCGACCGGTAGACTGGGTCACACCTATTCGGCCCGAGTGAATCACTCGCGGCGGCGACCGGAGGGAGCCGTCGCCACGAACCGAGGAGGATCCGATGTCCATGTCATTCGGTCGCCACCGAGCGGCCGCTGCCCTGCTGCTGGGCGCGCTCTTCGCGCTGTCAGCCTGCACCGCGATCGATGGCGGTGACTCATCGAATGCCCCGGATGCCACTGCCGGTGGCGGCGGCGGAGGCCAGCTCGTCATCGCCACCGGCGGCACCGGCGGCGTGTACTACCCGCTGGGCGGCGGGCTCGCCAACGTCATCGGCGATAACGTCGAGGGAACCACCGCGACGATCTCCGAGACGAACGCATCGGTCGACAACATGCTCCTCATCCAGGACGGCGGGGCAGACATCGCGTTCGTGCTGGGCGATACCGCGTCGGACGCCGTCGCCGGGGCAGGTGCCGACTTCGACGGCAACCCGGTCGACGCCTGCGCCCTGGGGGCGCTGTACAACAACTTCACCCAGCTCGTCGCGAGCGCCGATGCCGGCGTCGCCAGCGTCAACGACCTGGCGGGCAAACGCGTCAGCCTGGGATCCCCGGGCAGCGGGACCGAGGTCATCGGACTGCGCATTCTCGAGGCGGCCGGGATCGATCCCGACGCTGACATCGAGCGGGCGCAGCTGGGCGTGGCCGAGACAGTCGAGGCCCTCCGCGACGGGACGATCGATGCCGGATTCTGGTCCGGCGGTCTGCCGACCGGCGCCCTGGTCGACTACGCGTCCACCGGGAACATGGTCCTCGTGCCGACGGGCGAGTACGCGTCCGCCATGGCCGATGCCTACGGCGAGTACTACCTCGAGGACGCGATCCCCACGGACACGTACGAGGGCATGGACGGAGACGTCTCCACCGTGGTCGTCCCCAACGTCCTCGTCGTGAACACCTCCATGGACGAGCAGCTGCAGCGGGACATTACCGCCGTGCTCTTCGAGCAGAAGGATGCACTGGTCGACGTGCATCCCGCCGCGAATGCGTTCGACCCTGCGGTCGCCCAGGACGTCACGTTCATCGACCTGTGCCCGGGGGCGCAGGCGTACTACGACGAGGGCTGACCTCGTGCAGGCTCAATGGCGGGGACGGATCGCCGTCCTCGCCATTGGCCTCGCAATCATCGCCATCCTCGGGATGGCGGGGGCGACGGGCCTCGGGCGATCAGGACCTGCGTTGCTGATCTCCCGACCGGACGGCGCCCTGCTCGCGCGTGTGCCGCTCCCGCCCGACGGTTCGTTCAGCCTGCGCTATCGGAACTCGCTGTATGGCTCACTGGCCGAGGAGCGCTTCGTCATCGGGGACGCGGGTCGCCTGGACCTTGTCGAGCTCCAGGCCGATGAGCTTGCGGTGCTGGAGGAGTACTACGCCATCGACGAGGCGGCGGTGCCGTCCGATGGCCGCTCGTGGGCTGCGCCGCCGGCGCATCGGCCGACGATCCACCGGCTGCGTGTCGCCGCCACCGACCTCGGGGAGCGAACGCTGCTCGTCGCGGGGCGGGAGCCACTCGAGCTGTGGCGCCTCGTGGACGATGCCGAGCCGTCCGTCATCCTCGAGCTCGACGGATGACTGCACCGGGAAACGAGGAGCCGGTCCTCGACGAGCAGGCCCTCATCGCCGAATACGAGGCGGAACGCCCGGCGCGGTCGCTCTCGGGGCGGTCACTCATGGCCGTCCAGGTCATCGGTGTCGCCCTCTCGCTGCTCGCGCTGTGGTGGGTCTTCCAGCCGATCGCGAAGCAACTCTACCTGCCCCTCTTTCTTGCCCTGGCGCTTCCGCTCACCTTCTTGGTCTACCGAGGGTGGGGACGCTCGGACGCCAACCGGGACGAAGAGCATCCCGACAACCCGGGGATCGTCGATTGGGCCCTGGCCATCGCCAGTGTGATTCCACTCGCCTATATCGCGCTCGAGTGGCAGAGCTTCTTCCGTCGCTCCGCCCGACCAACCGATCTCGACATCCTGATGGCAACCATCCTGGCGGTCGTCATTTTCGAGGCGGCACGCCGGACGGTGGGCTGGATCGTTCCGGTGATCGTGGCCGGATTCCTGGCGTATGCCTACCTTGGCCCCCTCTTCCCGGAGCCGTTCACCACGGCGAGCAGGACGTGGCCGCGGCTGATGGGCCACAACGTCATGAGCACGTCGGGTGTGTTCGGCATCCCGCTCGATGTCGCCGCCACGTACATCGTCCTCTTCACGATCTACGGGGCGGTGCTCGAATTCTCCGGCGCCAGCAAGTTCTTCCTCGACCTCTCGTTCGCCGCGTTCGGGCAGTCGCGGGCCGGACCGGGACGCACCGTGACGCTCGCCGGGTTCCTGCTCGGCACCGTCTCGGGCTCCGGCGTGGCCACGACCGTGACGCTCGGCGGCGTCTCGTGGCCCATCCTGAAGCGCGCGGGATACCCGAAGGAGGAGGCGGGTGGCGTGCTTGCCGCGGCCGGCATCGGCGCAATCCTGTCGCCGCCGACCCTCGGTGCCGCAGCCTTCCTCATCGCTGAGCTGCTCAACGTCTCCTACCTGACGGTCCTCGTCTGGGCCACGGTGCCGACCCTGCTCTACTACCTGGGAGTCGTCCTGGCGATCGAGATGGACGCCCGCCGGTATCGAACTCAGGCGGTGCAGATCGAAACGCCACCGGCCAGCCGGCTTCTGCTCCGATATGGGTACCACTTCAGCTCGCTGATCGCGATCGTGGTGTTTCTGGCGCTCGGCATGACAGCCTTCCGTGCCGTCGTCCTCGCCACGGCACTCCAGTTCGCGTTCGCGTTCCTCGAACGATCGACGTGGTGGACCCCGCGGCGGGTGTGGGAGGCGCTGGCCATGGGCGCGACCGGCGTGCTGTCGGTGACCGCCGTCATGGCCATCGCCGGGTTCATCGTCGGCGTCATGACGCTCACCGGGCTCGGCTTCAACCTGGCGAACATCATCGTGGACATCGCCGGGGGGAATCTGCTCCTGACCGCGTTCTTCTCGGCGGTCGCCGTGCTGCTGCTCGGCTTGGCGGTCCCGGTCACCGCAAGCTTCATCATCGCCTACGCGATCATCAAGCCGGCGCTCGAGCAGCTCGGCGTGCCGGACTATGCTGCGGCGATGTTCATCTTCTACTACGCGGTGCTGTCCGAAGTCTCGCCGCCAACCGCGCTCAGCCCGTTCGCTGCCAGCGCGATCACGGGCGGCAAGCCGGTGAAGACGATGTGGCTGACCTGGAAGTACACCCTGCCCGCCTTCCTCGTTCCCTTCGTGTTCGTCCTGGCGCGCGAGGGCGAGGGGCTGCTCCTGCAGGGCGACCCGGCCCGCATCGCCATCGCCATCGCAACCGCATCCGTCGGCATCGCCGGGCTGGCCGTCGCCACCGGGGCGTGGGTCTTCGGGCCGGCGTCGTGGTTCGAGCGCATCCTGTTCGGCTTCGGTGGGCTGGCACTGATGGTCACCCTGCCGCTGTTCATCGGGGCGGGACTTGCGCTCATGGGCATCGGCATGGTCATCCACCTCGTCGGTCGTCGCAACCGACCCGACGTGAGGCCCGCCTGATGGACCTCGGGATTGCGGGACGCGCGGCGGTCGTGGGCGGGGCGACGTCTGGGCTGGGTCGCGCATCGGCCGAGGCGCTGGCGGCCGAAGGGTGCCACCTCCTGATCTGGTCGCGCGACACCGACGCGCTCGCCTCCACCGCCGATGAGCTGCGGTCAGCCCACGGGATCGAGGTCGGCACCGTGGCCGCCGATGCGACCGATCCGGCATCGGCTCGCGTGGTCGGCGAGGCCGCAACGGCGTTTCGCCCGATCGACATCCTGGTCTCGAACGCCGGGGGCCCGCCGACGGTCGACCCGACCGCGACCGATGCCGAGGGGTGGCAGCGCGCGTTCCAGCTCCTGGCGGGAACGCCGATCGATCTCGCGACACGGCTGCTGCCCGGCATGCGGGAGCGCGGGTGGGGCCGGATCGTCGCCATCCTGTCGAGCGGCATCAGGCAGCCGATCCCCGAGCTCGTGTATTCGAACGCGGGCCGATCGGCCCTCGCGGCGTGGCTCAAGACGACGTCGCGCGCGGTCGCGGTGGACGGTGTCACGGTCAATGGCGTCCTGCCGGGACGGATCGCGACGCCCCGCGTCCACGAGCTCGACTCGGGCCGCGCTGAGCGCGAGGGAAGCACCGAGGACGCCGTGCGCACGGCGCATCTCGCGACGATTCCCGCGGCGCGCTACGGCGAGCCGGCGGAGCTCGGGGTGCTCGTGACGTTCCTGGCATCGACGCGCGCGTCGTACGTGACCGGCCAGTTCATCGCCGTGGACGGGGGTCTCCTCTCGGCACTGTAGGATCGGCGCATGGATGATTCTCTGCGTCGAGCCGCCGAGCTCGCGATCGCATTCCGCGAAGGCCTGGGCGAGCGCCGCGTCGGCGCGACTGCCACCCGGGACACCCTGATGGAGGGACTCGGCGGGGAGCTGCCACGGGACGGACAGGACCCGGTGAAGGTCATCGAGCAGCTTGCGGCCGCCTCGGAACCCGGGCTGATCGCGATGGCGGGACCACGCTATTTCGGCTTCGTGATCGGCGGGTCATTGCCGTCGACGGTGGCCGCCGATTGGCTGACCAGCGCGTGGGACCAGAACGCCGGCATCTACCAGGCCGGACCGGCCGCGTCGGTGGTGGAGGAGGTGGCGGCGGGCTGGTTGCTCGAGCTGCTGGACCTTCCGGCGACCGCCAGCGTCGGCTTCGTGACCGGAGCCCAGATGGCGAACTTCACCTGCCTGGCTGCGGCCCGTCATGCCGTGCTGGCCCGAGCCGGGTGGGACGTCGAGGCCGATGGGTTGCGTGACGCTCCCGCGATCAACGTCGTGATCGGCAATGAGGCGCATGCCACGGTGCTGACCGCGCTCGGATACCTGGGCCTCGGTCGCGAGCGCGTGATCCGGATCCCGACCGACGACCAGGGACGCATGCGCGCCGACGACCTGGAACAGCGGCTGGCACGGACGTCGGGACCGACGATCGTGTGCCTCCAGGCCGGCAACGTGAACACCGGTGCCTTCGACCCGGCGACGCGCGCGATCGAGATCGTGCGCGGGCACGAGGGTGCCTGGATCCACGTCGATGCGGCCTTCGGCCTGTGGGCTCGCGCCAGCCGGCAGCTGGCGGCCGCCGCCGCAGGCTTCGAGGGAGCCGACTCGTGGGCGGTCGATGGGCACAAGTGGCTCAACGTCCCGTACGACAGCGGGTTCGCGATCGTGGCCGATCCGGCGGCCCACGCGGCCGCGATGGCGCCTGCGTCCGGTGCCTACATCCAGTACGCCACCGCCGAACGCGATCCCTTCAACTTCGTGCCCGAGTACTCCCGCCGCGCGCGCGGCTTCGCGACGTGGACGGCCATCCGGACGCTCGGCGCGGACGGAATCGAGGCCATGGTCGAACGATGCTGCGAGGTGGCCCGTCACATTGCGGCGCGGCTGGCCGCCGCGGACGGCGTCGAGATCCTCAACGAGGTCGTCCTGAACCAGGTCCTCGTGCGCTTCCATCACGGCCACGGTGGAGACGCCGACGCGCACACCCGTGACATCGTGGCCCGCATCCAGGCCGACGGAACCGCGTGGCTCGGCGCCACGACATGGCATGGGATGGCGGCCATGCGCATCAGCGTCAGCAACTGGTCAACCAGCCTGGCGGATGCGAATCGGGCCGTCGACATGATCCTGCAATGTGCTGCCGACGCGTGAGCTGAGCTCAGCGCCGCTCGCGCCCCTCCTCGATCCAGCCGCGGTCGCGAGCCACGGGCGGGGCCTCGCCACCGGTGGCGTCTCGGGCGAACCACGCCCCGAGTCGACCGGGGCCGATGGCGATCACGGCGCACAGGGCGATCATGGCGAGCGGCGCGATCAACGCTTCGCCGCGTGCAGCCGGCAGGACCATGACCCAGATCGCCAGTCCGATCCAGGCCGCGATACGAACCGAGCCCCGGACCATCGCGATCACCATCAGCCCCGCCGGGACGGCAAGCAGCACGGTCGGCTCGTCCGACGCGAGTCCGATGATGGCAAGCATGCCGCCCGCCGCGGCCGTCAGGAAGAGGACCAGCCGCACACCGCCGCGCGCCTCCTCGGAATCCGGCCACTCCGACGGACGCGTTCGAGCCGATGCCATGACGGGACAAGTGTACGCCCTGATGTCCCGGTTGCCGCGTGTGGTGTAATCGGCGTTCCCGGGACAGCATCAGCGGAGGATCAGCACGAGCCTGATGGCGATCGAGACCGAGCGCAGCACGATGACCGGCGACGAGATGGTCGCCCTGACGAAGCGCCACACCCTGTTCGAATGGTCCGCACAGTCCAAGGTGGACCCGATTCCGGTGGCGGGTGCGAAGGGCGTGTACTTCTGGACCCCCGAGGGCAAGCGGTTCCTCGACTTCAACAGCCAGCTGATGTGCACGAACATCGGCCATGGCCATCCGCACGTGGTCGCGGCCATCAAGCGCCAGGCGGAGACGCTGGCCTATGCGAACCCGTTCATGGCCACCGAACCCCGCGCCCGCCTGGGCCAGAAGCTGGCCGAGCTGACGCCCGGTGACATCGACACGTTCTTCTTCACGAACGGCGGTGCCGAGGCCAACGAGAACGCGATCAAGGTCGCGCGCCTCGTGACCGGGCGACACAAGATCCTTGCCCGATACCGCAGCTACCACGGCGGCACCGCGGGAGCGATGACCCTGACCGGCGATCCGCGCCGCTGGGCGAACGAGCCGGGCATTCCCGGCGTGGTTCGCGTCATGGACCCGTACCACGGCATCCAGCGCGGCTGGGACACGGCCGATGAGGCGCTCACCCATCTCGAGGAGACGATCCAGCTCGAGGGTCCGAACACGATCGCGGCGTTCATCCTCGAGACGGTGACCGGCACGAACGGGATCCTCGTGCCGCCGGACGGCTACATCGCGGGCGTGCGCGAGATCTGCGACCGCTACGGGATCCTCATGATCGCCGACGAGGTGATGGCCGGCTTCGGACGGACCGGGAAGTGGTTTGCGATCGACCACTGGAACGTGGTGCCCGACCTGATCACCATGGCCAAGGGTCTGACCAGCGCGTACGTGCAGCTCGGCGCGCTCGGCATGCGCCGCAAGTACGCCGAGCACTTCGACGCCAACGTCTTCTACGGCGGGCTGACCTACAACTCGCATCCGCTGGCCTGCGCCACGGCGCTCGCCACGATCGAGGTCTACGAGAACGAGAACCTCATCGAGCGGGCGGCGCAGATGGGCGAGACCCTCAAGCGCCACCATGCCGATCTAGCGGCGAAGCACCCGAGCGTGGGAGCGACCCGCAGCATCGGCCTGTTCGGCATCGTGGAGCTCGTCCGCAACCGGGAGACGATGGAGCCGATGGCCCCGTTCAACGGCACGAGCGATGAGATGGCGGCACTGGGAAAGCGCTTCCGCGAGGAGGGGCTCTACACCTTCGTGCGCTGGAACTCGTTCTTCACGAACCCGCCGCTGATCATCAGCGAGGAGGAGCTGGCCGAAGGGTTCGCGATCATCGATCGCGCACTCGAGATCACCGATGCCGCAGCCGCCTGAGCGCGGCTGGCTCCGGCGCGTCGCGATCTTCGTCGCCTTCGCGGCGCTGATCCTCGCCGCGTGGGAGGGCGTGAAGTTCATCGGCGGCGACCCGTGGCGGACCGAGACCTGGACTTGGGTCCCACCGCTCGACATCTGGTTCGCCTCGGACCTGCTGCTCCCCCACACGTGGGACATCTTCGGCGCGCTCGCCGCCCCGGTGCAGCGCGGCTCTGATGCGTCGCTCGCCCAGTTCCTGCTCGGCGCGGCGGCATACACCTGGCGTGAGGCCGCGATCGGCTTCGTGGTCGGGGCCATCATCGGCATCAGCCTGGCGGCGGCCTTCGTGCACTCGACGCTGCTCGAGCGGGCATTCGTCCCATACGTCATCGCCAGCCAGACGATCCCGATCGTGGCGCTGGCGCCGATGATCGTGTTCGCCTTCGGTCCCGACGTGCTCAGCGTCGTCATCATCGCGACGTACCTGACGTTCTTCCCGGTGACCATCGCCATGATCCGGGGACTGCGCTCACCGGATCCGCGTGCGCTCGAGCTCATGCGCTCGTACGCTGCCAGCCGGCGCAGCATCTTCTGGAAGCTGCGCATGCCGGCGTCGCTCCCCTACCTGTTCACGGCGCTCAAGGTCAGCGCCACGGCCAGCATCGTCGGCGCCATCGTCGGTGAGGGACCCGGGCAGATCCGCGACGGCCTGGGCCGCGCCATCATCAACTTCAACAACCAGTACATCAGCGGACCGGAGAAGCTGTGGGCCACGATCATCGCCTGTGCGCTGCTCGGCATCATCTTCTTCGGGCTGATCCGCATCGCGGAGCTGATCACGCTGCGCGGTCGCGGTGCCGTGCCGGACGCCGCGTGAGGAGCGATCGATGACCGACGCCCAGGCCCCCGTCGTCCGGATCACCGGGCTCGACAAGCAGTTCAACACCGGTGACCAGGTGGTCACCACGGCCCTGTCCGGGATCGACCTCAGCATCGCGCAGGGCGAGTTCGTGAGTCTCATCGGGCCGTCGGGCTGCGGCAAGAGCACGCTGCTGCGGCTCATCGGCGACCTGACCGCACCGACGGCCGGAAGCGTCGAGGTCAACGGCAAGCCGTCGCACGCCGCGCGCATGGGGCGCGAGTACGGGATGGTGTTCCAGGCCCCGGTGCTGTTCGAGTGGCGCAACGTCGAGGAGAATGTGAAGCTGCCGCTCGAGATCCTCGACATGAGCAGGGCGCAACGTGACGAGCGTGCGAAGGAGATGCTGGCCCTGGTGGAGCTGAGCGACTTCGCGGGGCACCACCCCTACCAGCTGTCGGGCGGCATGCAGCAGCGCGTCGCCATTGCCCGCGCCCTGGCGCTCCAGCCGGCCATCCTGCTCATGGACGAGCCGTTCGGCGCGCTCGACGAGATGACCCGCGAACGGATGAACTCCGAGGTGCTGCGCATCTGGCAGCAGACCGGAACGACGGTCGTGTTCGTGACGCACTCGATCCCCGAGGCGGTCTTCCTGTCGACCCGGGTCGTGGTCATGAGCGCGCGACCGGGGCGCATCACGCGCGTCGTGGACGTTCCGCTGCCGCAGCCACGCAACGACGAGACCCGCGAGGATTCGCGCTACTTCCAGGTCGTGACGGAGGTTCGCGAGGCGCTGCGTGCCGGGGAAGGGAGCGCATCAGCGTCGGAGGCGCGTCTGGCGGCGGAAGGCGGGATCGGGTGACGGCCGCCACCACATCCCTCGGCCGCCCGGCCCGCCTGGGGCGGTCCCTTGGTCGGAACCTGCCTGCTCTCGCCGTGGGCGTCGGGACCATCGGGATCTGGGAGCTCCTCATCCGGGTTCTCGACGTCCGCGCATTCATCCTGCCCGCGCCGTCCGCCATCGGCGCGGCCCTCGTCGACAACTGGGGCGCCGGTCGGTGGCCGCTGTTCGACTCGGCCATCGCGACGCTGACCGAGGCCGTCGGTGGACTCGTCATCGGCACCGTGGTCGGCATCGCGATCGCCTTCGCGGTCGCCCGCTGGGCGAATGCGCGGGATGCGGTCCTGCCCTTCGCGGTGGCGGCGAACGCCATCCCCATCATCGCCATCGCGCCCATCTTCAACGCCTGGTTCGGGGTCACGAACCCGGTCTCGAAGATGATGATCGCCGCGCTGCTCGTCTTCTTCCCGGTGATGATCAACGTGACCCGCGGGCTGACCTCGGTCGAGCCGTCGGCCCTGGAGCTCATGCGATCGTATGCCGCGTCCGAATGGACGATCCTCCGCAAGCTGCGGCTGCCGAACGCGCTCCCCTTCTTCCTGACGGCGCTCAAGGTCGCCACGACGCTGAGCCTCATCGGCGCGATCGTGGGCGAGTACTTCGGCGGGTCGTCGACCGTCATCGGGCGCGTGGTCGTGCAGTCGGCCTCGGCGCTGCGCTTCGACGTGACGTGGGCCGCGATCCTGCTCGCCGCCGTGACCGGCATCACCTTCTACCTGGTGATCGTCGCGCTGGAGCGCGCCCTCATCCCCTGGCACGCCTCCGTGAGAAGCCAGGAACCGGGCTGACAGGCGAACGCTCGTGCGACCATGGGCAGGTCACACGATCGTCACAAGGGTTTCCTAGGCTCCAAAGCATGAACCGACCCATGTCCATTCTCACCGTCCTCGCCCTCGCGATCCTGACCGCCTGCACGGGGACGGCCACCACGACGGACCCGGCGTCCTCGAGCCCCGCCCACTCCCCCACGGAGGTGGCCGCGACCCCCAGTCCCGATCCGGTGACCCCCGGGGCCAGCGCCAGCCAGTCCGACCCCTCACCCACGGCCTCCGAAACGGCGCAGACCGATGCGCTGCTGGCAGTCACGCTGACCGACGTTCGCAGCGGCGAGTCGTTCACGCTCGGCGAGCTCGCGGCTGCCGAGGGCCGCGTCCTGCTCGAGCCCATGGCGGTCTGGTGCAGCAGCTGCCGAGCGCAGCAGCACGAGGTCATCGGCGCACACGACCTGGCCGATTTCGCGTCGGTGTCGCTGGACGTCGACCTCTCCGAGGCTCCGGCCGACCTCGCCGCCTATGCGGATCGCGAGGGCTTCGACTGGACCTTTGCCATGGCCGATGCCAGCCTCTATCGCCTCCTCCAGGACCGCTTCGGCGTCGCAGCGACGAATCCACCGAGCACGCCGCTCATCGTGATCGAGGCTGACGGCACGCTGCGTCCGCTCGAGTTCGGGCGTGGCGTCCGCAGTGCCAGCGACGTCGTCGCCGAGCTCGAAGCCGGCTGAGCCGATGGGCGAGCTGCTGATCGCGGTCAGCGCGGGGATCGGTGCCACGATCACGCCCTGCGTCCTGCCGCTGTACCCCGGGTTCCTCGCGTACCTGACCGCCCCGGCGACCGTTGCGGTCGGCGCGGACGGATCGGCGGTCGCCCAGCGCCGCCCGCCGCCGGCCGTGGCCGCGGTCCTCGTGTGGCTCGGGGTGGTGGTGGGCATGGTCGCCATCGGCGGCCTCCTCGCCCTGCTGTCCGTCAGCCTCGGCGGCGTGCTGCGCATCGCGGTTCCGGTCATCGACCTCGTCCTCATCGGCCTCGGGGTCCTGCTCCTGTTGGGCAGGAATCCGTTTGCGCGGCTGCCGCAGGCGTCGCCGCGTGGCCTTGGCAACGCCGGTCCGCTGGCGGGATCCTTTCTCTATGGCCTCCTCTTCGCACCGATTGCTCTTCCGTGCTCGGGCCCGTTCCTCATCGGCATCTTCGTCGCGTCACTGACGATCGGAGATGCCGCGCGGCAGCTCGCCTTCTTCGGTGCATTCGGCGTCGGGTTCGGGCTCCCGCTCCTCGCCCTCGGCCTGGTCGGGCAGGCGCGGGCGCGCGGCCTGGCCAGCGCGGTGATCCGCTGGGAGCGGCCGCTGCAGCTGGTCATGGGGGTGCTGCTCATCGGCATCGGCGCTTGGGACCTGTGGGTGAACCTGCCGCAGGTGCTGGCGTGATCCCAGGACCGCTGGGAGGACCCCGCACAGTGGCCGGCGTGCGCCGCCCGTCGTCGTCCTCCGTCCTGATCGTGGATGACGATCCGAAGATCCGCGAGCTGCTGCGGCTGTACCTGACCCGCGATGGCTATCGCGTCCTCGAGGCGGAGGACGGGCCGAGCGCGCTCGAGATCGCGGGCGAGCGGGAATGCGACCTCGTCCTGCTCGACGTCATGCTGCCCGGCATCGACGGTCTCGAGGTCTGCCGGCGGCTGCGGGACGAGACGGACACGCCGATCATCCTGCTCACCGCGCGCAGCGGCGACTCGGACAAGGTCGTCGGCCTGGACCTCGGCGCCGATGACTACATCGTGAAGCCATTCAGCCCGCGCGAGCTCATGGCACGCGTCCGCGCCCAACTGCGGCGCCACCGTTCGACGCCCGACTCGGAGCCCGTGCTGGCGGCGGACGAGCTGGTGATCGATCCGGGTGGAATGCGGGTCGACCACGCGGGACAGGAGGTCCCAGTGACCGCCTCCGAGTTCCGGCTCCTCTACGCGCTGATGTCGCACCCGCTGCGCGTCTTCACGCGCGACGAGCTCATCGGGGCCATGCACGGGGACCACGATCCGGGGATCATCGACCGCACCATCGACGTCCACCTCGGACGGCTCCGCACGAAGCTCGGGGACCGGGCCGGCCGCCCGCAGTACATCGGCACCGTGCGGTCGGTCGGTTACCGGTTCCTCCAGCCCGTCACGAAGCGCGCGCCGGCGTCCCGATGAGCACGCTGCGCGTTCAGCTGATCCTGGCGATGGTCGCCACCTCGCTCATCGCGGCCGCGGTGGTCCTCGCGTCTGTCCGCTGGTTCAGCACCGAGCAGATCATGCACCTGCTGATGGAAGGTGCGACCTCGGAGGCCGAGGCGCGGGCCATGGTCGACGAGAACATTGCCCGCGTGGTGGCGATCGGCGCCGTGGCCGGCGTGGTGCTGGGCGGCGTGACCGCGTGGTGGCTGGCGCGTCGCGTGCTTCGACCCCTTGCCCGCCTCACCGCGGCCACACGCATGGTGACCGCCGGCGACCTCGCCGCGCGCGTGCCCGAGCCGTCGGACCGCGAGCTGGGGGAGCTGGCCCATGCGTTCAACCAGATGACGGCGACGCTGGAGCGTGCCGAGGAGCTGCGCACCGCCCTCGTCGCCGACGTGGCGCACGAGCTGCGCACGCCGCTCACCGTCCTGCGCGGCTACACGGAGGCCCTTGCCGATGGGGTCGTCGAGCCGTCCGAGGAGATGCTGCGCACCGTCCACGCCGAGATCGAACGGCTGACGCGGCTGGTCGAGGCACTCGACCAGCTGGCCCGCAACGAGGAGCAGACGCGTGAGCGGGCGCGCATCGAGATCGATCTGGGTGACCTCGTGCGACGGGCACTGTCCCTCGCCACCCCCGAGCTCGCCCACCGCTCGATCAGCGTCCGCTTCGACGAGGGCCCGAACCTGCCGACGCTCGTCGCCGATCCGGACGGGATCGGCCAGGTCATCGGCAACCTCGTCCAGAATGCCGCGCGCTACACCACGGACGGCGGGGATATCGAGGTTCGACTGCGCGCCGACGAGGACGGCGTTCGATGCGCCGTGACGAACACCGGAGCAGAGATCCCCGCCGACGAGCTCCCGCTCATCTGGGAGCGGTTCCATCGGGTGGACCCGTCGCGAACGCGGGCGACCGGCGGAGCCGGCATCGGCCTGGCCATCGTCCGCCAGATCGTCGAGTCCCATGGCGGCAGCGTGGGAGCCGAGTCGGGCGGTGGGCGGACCGAGGTCTGGTTCCAGCTGCCCGCGGCCGTCTGAGCTGACCCGGCTCGCACACATTCAGGCACTTCGTGTGGATAAACCCCTAGCAGCGGGCGAAGCAGGTCCGTAGAATCCGCCAATCCACACCGGATGATTCCGACGCACCGACACACGAGGAGCCCGAGCGCATGAAGCGATCCCGAACCTGGTTGAGCGTCGCGGTGAGCGCGACCCTTCTCCTCGCGGCCTGCGGCACGCAGACCGGCGAATCCACCGCCCCGAGCCAGGGCGGTGACGGCGAGGCCGCATCCGTCCAGCTCCAGCTGCAATGGGCGCCCCAGGCCCAGTTCGCCGGCTACTTCGCCGCCGTGGAACAGGGCTATTACGAAGACGAGAACCTGGACGTCGAGATCCTCGACGGCGGACCGGACGTCGTTCCGCAGCAGGTCGGATCCGCGCCGGATGGCCCGGAGTTCACGATCAGCTGGGTGCCGAAGGTGCTCGAAGCCCGCGCCAGCGACTCCGACCTCGTGAACATCGCCCAGATCTTCCAGCGCTCCGGCACGCTGTCGGTGGCATGGGCCGATTCGGGCATTACCTCGCCGGCCGACTTCGAGGACAAGCGCGTCGGGGTCTGGGACTTCGGCAACGAGTTCGAGGTCACGGCGGCCGCCGCGGCCGAGGGCCTCGAGGAGGGCGTCGACTACGAGAAGGTCATCCAGCCGTTCGACATGACGCTGCTGCTCACGGAGCAGATCGACGTCGCCGAGGCAATGATCTACAACGAGTACGCCCAGGTCCTCGAGGCCGAAAATCCCGACACCGGCGAGCTGTACCAGCCAGATGACCTGACCGTCATCGACTACAACGAGGTCGGGACGGCCATGCTTCAGGACGCGATCTTCGCGCGGTCCTCGTGGCTTGCCGAGGACGGCAACGAGGATATCGCCGAGCGATTCCTGCGCGCCAGCTTCCGCGGCTGGATCTACTGCCGGGACAACCCGGAGGACTGCATCGGCTACACGGTCAGCGCCGGCTCGACGCTCGGCGCTGGACACCAGGCTTGGATGATGAACGAGATCAACCCGCTGATCTGGCCATCACCCGACGGGATCGGGATCCTGGATTCCGACCAGTGGCAGCAGACGGTCGACATCAGCCTCGAGTCGGGCATCATCACCGATGCTCCGTCCGATGACGCGTTCCGGACCGACCTCGCGCAGGCGGCCCTCGACGGCATCGAGGAGGATGCGACCGGCGACGGGTTCACGAAGGGCTCGGTCGAGGTCACGCCCGGCGGGGAGTAGCCTCGGTCTCGCTCTCGCGCCACAGATCCCGCTCCGATCCGTCGGGGCGGGATCTTTCATACGCCCCGGGGTTTGGACGATAGATCGTGGAATTCGCGCGGATCCGTGCGTTGAGCGCCTGTCGGATCATTCATCGGCCAGATGATGGCCGGGAAGGGCTCGCCGCGCGCCACGTAGGCACAACTGGGCCGATGAGTCGGTGAAGGAGCGACCGGATGGCGCTCCAGACCGATTCAGCCGATCGATCGCAGAACCACCCGGATGCGTCGAATCAGGTCGGGCCGCCGCGATCGTCCCTGGCGGCATTCGGTATCCCGTCGGCGTCGTCCTCCACGCCGGGCGTCGGCCCCGACGCGGCGTGGCCATCACGCTCGGACCGCGTGGAGGCGCGGCGAACCAGCCACGGGAGGAATGGCGGCACGATGAGGGTGGTGATGATCGCCATGCCGACGACGACGGAGTAGATCTCGCCCTCGATGGCGCCCGCTGACAGGCCGAGACCGGCGACGACGATCCCGACCTCTCCACGAGGAACCATGCCCCAGCCCACCATCGCGGCGCGCGCCCGACCCTGGCCCAGCGCCCCGATGAAGGCGCCGACGAATTTCGTGACCACGGCGAGCGCCGTGAGCCCCAGCAGCAGCACCAGGACATCGACGCTCGCGAGGCCCGCGATGTCGACCTGCGCCCCGATGAATCCGAAGAAGAACGGGGTGAAGAACGCCGCCACCGGGGCGACCTCGGACTCGAGCGCGTGGCGCTCCGACGACTCGCCCGCGACCATGCCGGCCAGGAATGCGCCGATGATCGCCGCCAGCCCGATGAGGGACGCCAGCGCGGCCAACCCGAGCATGATGATCATCCCGGGCAGGAACGGGGTCTCTGCGAACTGCGGGTCGGTAAGGATCGAGCGCCGGCGGCCAAGGATGCGGGTTCCGCCGATGACCACGACGCCGATGAATAGGATGGCAATGATGAGCAGGCCGAAGATGTCCGTGATCTCGAAGCTGCCGGCGGCCACGCCCGAGGCGACGGACAGGATCATGATGGCGAGTACGTCGTCGATGACCGCGGCACCGAGGATGATTCGCCCTCCGCGGCTCGTCAGGGCACCGAGGTCGCGCAGCACGTTCGATGTGATGCCCACGCTCGTGGCCGTCAGCGCGGCGGCGAGGAAGATGGCGAGCGTGAGATCCCCACCCGCCAGCTCCGCGGCGAGGAACCCACCGGCGAATGGGAAGATCACGCCCAGTATGCCGACCATCAACGCGGTGCGACCGACTCTTAGCAGCTCGTGGAGGCGGGTCTCGAGGCCGACTTGGAACAGCAGGAGAACGACGCCGATCTCGGCGAACAGCTCGGTCTCAGCATTGACCTCGTACACGCCGAGGATCGCCGGTCCGGCGACCACGCCACCGAGGATCTCCCCCACCACCGTGGGCTGTCCCAGGCGCCGGAAGATCTCGTTGCCGATCTTCGTCGCGACAAGGATCGCGAACAGCTGGATGAGGATCTGTGTCAGGTGGTCCATCGTGTTCGAAGGAGGCTCCCGGTCGGTTGCAGCACGCGGTGGCGCCGACGGGCCACTCCCAGCAGTCTAGCCGACCGACGCTGGAGGACCGGTATCATCGCCCGATGCCGACGACGCCCCGCGCCGCCGACTGCCGGTTCGTGCCATGACCGGACTCGGGCTGACCCTGCTGCTGGCACTGGGTGCCGCGCTGGTGCTGGGGGCCATCGCGCATCGGCTGCGCCTTCCCCCGATGATCGGGTACATCGTGGCGGGCTTGGCCGTCGGTCCCGCGACGCCCGGCTTCGTGGCGGACCGGGAGGAGGTGCTGGCCCTCGCCGACATCGGCGTCGCGCTACTGATGTTCAGCATCGGGCTCCAGTTCAGCATCGGCGAGCTGCGATCGGTCGGGGCGCGAGTCTTGGCCGCGACGCCGCTCCAGGTCGCGATCACGCTGGGCATCGGGACCGGGACAGGGCTGCTGATGGGCTGGTCGCCGGTCGAGTCGCTGTTCATCGGTGGGGCCGTCTCGGTCTGCTCGACGGTGGTGCTCGTGAAAGTCGCCGGCGAGGGCACGCTCCACACGACCTCATACGGGCGCACAGCGCTGGGCGTCTCCATCGTCCAGGACCTGGTGACCGTGGTGCTGGTGGTCGCACTCACCGCGCTGGGCGGCGCAGAGGATCGAACCCTGGCCGACCTGCTCGTCAGCGTGGGCATCGCACTCGGCTTCGTGGCCCTCGTCGTGATCCTCGGGTCGCGGGTTTTCCCCCGTCTGCTCGGGATGGTCGCCGGGCTGCGGTCACGGGAGCTCTTCGTCATCAGCGTGGCGGTGCTGTCGATCGGGACGGCATTCGCGGCAGCCGCCCTCGGCGTGAGCGTGGCCCTGGGGGCGTTCGTCGCCGGCCTGGCCCTCTCCGATTCGGACCTCACCGCCAGCGTCCTCGGCGAGATCGTTCCATTGCGCGAGCTGTTCAGCGTGTTCTTCTTCGTCTCGATCGGCATCCTGCTCCAGCCGGCCGCGATCATCGACGCGTGGCCGACGGTCGTCGCGCTGCTCCTGATCATCACCCTCGGCAAGGCGATCCCGGTGGCGGCGCTCGCTCGCTTCGACGGACAGCGCCCATCATCCGCGGTGCGTGCCGGCGCGCTGATCGGTCAGAGCGGGGAGTTCAGCTTCGTTCTTGCGTCCGCCGGACTGGCGGTCGGCGCCGTGGCGAGCGATACGTTCAGCCTGGCCATGGGCGCCACCGTCATCTCGATCGTGACCGCGGCACCGCTGGCATCGCTGGCCGGTCGGATCGGGCCGTGGCTTGACCGTCGCGCACCACAGCCCGTCCTGCCGGGTGACGAGCCGCCGGTCAACCTGCGTCGCCACGCGATCATCCTGGGGTACGGGCGCGTGGGCAAGGCCGTTGCGCGCGTGCTCGGGTCACGCGGCTTTGCGTGGGTCGCCATCGATGGCGACTACGCCCTGGCCCGCAGGGCGCGGCTCGAGGGAGCGTCCATCATCTACGGCGAGGCCGGCGCGCCGACCGTCCTGGACCGGGCCGGCGTGGTCGATGCGCACGCCATGATCATCGCCATCCCAGACGCACTGGCCACCCGACAGGCGGCGGCCTACGCGAAGGTACGCAACCACCGAATCGAGATCGTGGCTCGGGCGCATTCGGAGGCCGACGAGGAGGAGCTGCGGCGGATCGGCGTCGCGCGCGTCGTGGTCGCCGACCGCGAGCTGGGCAACGAGCTGATCCGCCATGCGCTGCGGCGGTTCGGGGTCAGTGATCGCGAGGTCGCCGCGTTCCTGGTCGACCGCCGCCAGCGGTAGCGCAGTGGTTGTCGGCTAGCGCCCGCCCGCGAACGGGACCAGCCCGACGACGGCCAGCATGACGAGGATCACGCCGACCCCGAGGATCGTCGCCTGCGTCCGCCCCATCCTGCCGGGCGGGGGCTGGGCCGCCACTTGGCCCCCCCCGGGGGGGGGACGCGACGATGAGCAGGGTGGCCACCGGCCCGAGGAAGAGGGGCGCAAGCCACCAGTTCAGGCCGGAGCGCTGCTTGGACTGGGCGAGCCCGGCGTGGACGAGCGTGAGCGTGAACCACGCCGCAGACCCGGAGACGTAGGCGTCCTGCATGCGCGGATCCCACGCTCAGGGGGCAAGGACCTCGCCGATGCGATCCACCAGCTCCGACAGCGAGTCCACCACCAGCGACGGCGGGGCGCTCGGAGGACCCTGGATCACGCCCCACGGCCCGCGGCGGATCCAGACCGAGCGCATTCCGGCGGCCTGGGCCGGCACAACGTCGTTGTCCACGCGATCACCGACGTAGGCGACGCGCGCCGGCGGTGGCCCGCCCATCATGTCGAGCACCCGCGCGAAGAATCCGGACTGCGGCTTGGCGACGCCGATGTCCTCACTCATGGCCATGACCTCCGCCTCCACGCCGATGGCCCGCAGCTGCGTCCCGCGGATCTCCGGCTGGTTCGCGACGATGGCCACCCGATACCCGGCCTCGCGCAGGGCGTGCAGGGCGGGGAGGGCATCGGGGTAGAGGTCGTGGGCCTGGAATCCGCCATAGGCCGCCTCGACCGCGGGGGCCCGCAGCTGCCAGTCATCGGCGCCGAAGAGGGCGAACACGTCACGGTAGTCGCCGCCGCGGGCGATCACCGCTCCGAGTCCGGCGAGGAACGTGAGACGCGGGACACGCAGCTCATCGGCCCACAGGGACCAGACCCGGGTCTCGTCGATGATCGTCTCTCCGACGTCCAGGCAGATCCAGCGATCACTGTGCTGCGGCATCTGCCGAGTCTACCGTCGGGGTCGAGCGTGCCACCGGGATTGGCATTGCGACCGCCGGGCTGCCGTCGTCGCCGGCCCATGGGTCGCTACGCCCATGTGATTGGCGTTTCGACCGCCGGCCCGCCTCCCGTCGGTCACAACGCCAACCAGGCTGGCGCGGCGAGGGCAGGCCGGCGCATCACCGACCATCCTCGGGTAGGGTGATCGGCATGGAACTCGGACGCATCGTGCTGCGGATCGTGCTCGCGGCGGGCATGGCCGTGGCCGGGGCGGCGCACCTCGTGAGCCCGCGGCCCTTCATTGCCCACCTGCCCGATGCGATTCCCCTGCGCGGTGAGCTGGTCGCCGTCACCGGGATCATCGAGATCGTGCTCGCGGCCGGGCTGATCGGCCCGCGACCCTGGCGGCGGCCCGCGGGCCTGGCGCTCGCCGCGTATCTCGTGCTCGTGTTTCCCGCGAACGTCTACGCGGCCGTCAGCCAGGTGCCGATCGACGGCATTCCGACCGGTTGGATCCGGTGGGCTCGCCTGCCACTCCAGCTCCCCCTCATCGCTGCCGCGTGGTGGGTTGCACGCGAGCCGTCCCGGATTCGCGCCCGGGATTGACGTCGATTAGGCGGGCGTCCACGGCTGGTGGGCGGTAAGGGCGAGCTGCCAGCGGCCGTCATGGCGGACGTACGTCGATGCGATGCTCCCGCGATAGGGCTCCTCGTCGCCATCCCGACGACCTGTTCCGTGGTAAGCCACGATCACGACGTCGGGCGTGACCTCTCGAATTCATCAGTTCGTCGCCGCCATTGATCGATGCGGTCGACAAGCGTTGTTACGACCCGAACGCGATCGCGGAGACGCTGAGCGCATTGAAAAGGATGTGAAGCAGGATGCCGGGATAGACGCTCCCGGTCCGGCTGCGCAGATACCCGAGGCCCAGGCCGAATGCGGTGGCAACGAGCGCCAACCCGAAGAGGCCATGGCTGACGCCGAACACTGCGGCCGTGACCAGGATCGCCGCCCCCTGCCCGAAGCGTGCGAGCAGGCTAAAGCCGAGACCTCGAAACATCAGCTCCTCAACGACCGGGGCGACGACGGTCATGATCAGCGCGTTGACGACATACGGAATGGCCCGATCAGGATCCCAGGGCGAAGCGGCAGGTTGCGTTTCTCCCGTCGGCAAGAGCGAGTCGACGAGGACGAGCACCAAGAGCGTACCGATGAACACGACCGCTCCGATCGCCGCAGCGCGAATCCACGATGATGGGGCTGTGAGGGCGAGCGTCTCGCGCAGCCCGGCGCCGCGGGCAATGACCAACGTGCCGGCGAGCATGAGGCCAAACTGAAGCAGGGCGAGGCCGGTCGTCGACCACCGAATGACGTACATCCGATCTGCCGGCACGTCCAAGAAGAAGATGGACAAGACGTTGAGCAGCGCCAGCGCCGCAGCCAGGCCCAACCATGCGACGAGCCGTCCCCGACCTTGTGGACCTTCGTCCTTCACGCTCACATCAACCTCATTGACGCGTTCGCCGCGGCGCAGCAGGCGGAGCAAGAACCGTAGCTCAAGGCGTGCGCCGGCCGAAGAGGTTCAGGC
>JBPCOK010000178.1:0-11900 GCA_051000335.1 Candidatus Limnocylindria bacterium
GGTTGGTGGGCGACACTGGACTCGAACCAGTGACCTCTTGCATGTCAAGCAAGTGCTCTAACCAGCTGAGCTAGCCGCCCGCCCTTTCGTGCTCACGCTGGACAATTGCATGTGAAGCAACGTATCCAGCGAACGAAGGCCGATTCTAGCAGTCCAACTTCCCGTCGTGGCGGCTCCTCCGTGAAACCCAACGCTTCATGAATCGCCATCGATTCCGACGGCCTCCTTATCTCGTGTCTGAGCCGATGGTGGCCCTCAGGTCCTTCATCAGCAGGAACAGGTGCAGTGGATCCGTCGGGGACGGCTCGAATTCGGCCAGGTGCAGGTAGAACTCACGAGCCCGCTCACTTTCAGCGTGGATGAGGACCGCTCTCACGCCAACTTCGTGGCCTGCAGCTGCGGCCTGTTGAAGAGCGTCCTTCACGAGTGCCTGCCCCAGTCCTCTTCCCCGCTCGCTGAGGTCGACCCCGAGTCGACTCCGGAGGATAACCGGCGTCGGATGCTGGCCGGTACCACGCTGGACGCGCTGTGGGGCCAACTCCCGCTCAACCGAACCAGCCGCCAAGGCGTGGTAGCCGACGACACGGCGCGTTCGTACTCGACTGACGACGTAGACTCGGCTCGTGCCTGCTCGATGCGCCTGAAAGGCATGCTTTCGCAACCAGTCTATCTGCGCCCGTGACCCGCAGTCGAACTCCTCTGTCTGATGCTCCCCGGCGATGGGCTCCGCGGCGGAGTACGCGCTCACGCCTCGTCAAGAGTGCTCGGAGCGGCAAGCAGCCGTCGGAGACGCGGCAGAGTCCGCGGCGGAGCGTCGAGCAGTCGCACGAACTAATCCCACTGATCGGCGGGCACGACGAAACGTCGCCGATCGGCTAGAACGTCCTCGGCGGCTTGGGTCGCTGCACTCAGCACGAACTCCGACAACGTCGCGTCAGTCGCTCGACTGGCTTCGTCGAGAAGCGCCTTCTGTGATGCACTGACCCGCATCGCCAGTCGCTGCGTCTTTGCCAGCTCTGGCGTGGATCGGGTGTGCGCTGAACGAATCGAATCCGACGACATCGTGAAACACCGCGTACGTACCAACAATCTATGTATTGGGTCCCTCGCCTAGACTGTGGGCATGGTTTCGTGGACATACTGGGCCGCACTCCTGAGCGTACTCCTCGTCGCGGTTGCCTGGCGGCTGCGCCGAGGCGAACCGATCGGAGGCCACGCGTTGCCCCTCGGAACGGCGGAGCTCACGATCGGCGGGCTGGCGGTGATCGCGCTCGTGTTCCATTGTCTGGCCATGTTCGTCCCCATACTCGTCCCGCCGATCGCGCCGATCCAGTCCATGGCCCGGGCCATCACGGATCTCGGCCCGGCCAGCCAGGTCGCCTACTGGGTGCCGGCGGCCATTCTCCTCGCCATGCTGCGGGGCCTCCCCGTGCTCGTGCTCGGAGCGCTCGCGGCGGCACTCGTCGCGGTGGGGGTCACGATGTTCTGGCCGTTCGCGCTCGGCACCCACCTGGCCGCCATCGCCGTCGCGGTCTCGCTCTTGATCATCAGCGCCACGCAGACGGTCGAGTACCGCTCCGCCTGAGTCAGGCGGTCCGCACCGACTCGGCTGCGGACGACCTCAGCATTGCGCGCATCCGCTCGATCGGCGCTCGATGATGCGCGGGCACTGCCTTCTCGATCGAGTCGAACGCCGTCGTGAGCGCGCCAGTGATGCTCGGGATGGACGCGCCGAAGTGGATCATCTCGACGAAGGCCGTCGCGACCAGCTCCTCGAAATCGGTGCGTGGCAGGACAAGGCGGAGGTTGCCTTCGTCATCGGCGTGATCGGCGGCCGGAAGGCGGGTCCGCCCAGCCGACACGAGCACCTCGGTCAGGTGATGGATGACGTTGACCACCGTGGTCGGGTCATTGATCCCCGGTGACAGCGCCTTGACGCCGATGTCGACGAGTTGCTGGACGCCGAACCCGGGATCCTGGTGCAGCACGCGCTCCGCCCCCACCGTGATGTGCCCCTGGAGCTGATCGTCCAGTTCGCCAGATGGCTCCCCGCCCCAGATCGAGAACAGCGGCGTGTACTGTTGGACCCAATCGCCTGGAGCGGACCGGACCACGATCACGATTCGGTAGCGCTCGGCCAGCCGCTTGAGCTCGTCGATCTCGACGTATTGCAAATAGCCGCTCCGCCGGGCGACGAGAACCGTTCGAGGCTCCTCCTCGGGCGCACCCATCGAACCATCCGGGGCCGCGTCCGGGGCCGCGTCCGGGGCCTCCCGCTCGATCTCCTCGATCGTCTCGCGGGCCACGTCCTCGGTGATGTGCGAGGCCTGCATGCGTGTCGCGATGTGGTGGATGTAGTAAACGAGCATGCCGAGCGCCACGAGTGCCAGGACGATGGCGCCGGTGACGGCGATCGCCGGGACGAAGGACGTGCCGCCTCCCTGGGCGCTGCGGATGGTCCGCAGCACGAGCAGCGAATAGACGAACGTGCCGATGTAGCTGCCGAGCACGATCTGGCTCGGTCGATCGCGCATGAAGTTGCGCAGCACACGGGGCGAGTACTGCGAGGAGGCGAGCTGCAGCGCGACGATGGTGATCGAGAAGATGACGCCGGCCACCGTGATCATCGACCCTGCGATGGACGACAGCAGACCGCGCGCTCCCTCGGGCCCCCCACCGAAGACCAGCGGGTACTGGGCGGCAAAGTCGGGAGTCGCCGTGTCGATGGCGACGAGCCCGAAGGCCGCCACGGTGCCGCCGATGGCCCACAGGGTCGGAATGAACCACAGGCTCTGCCGTGCGGTATCCAGAAGGCGCTGAAGCGACATCCTTAGACGGTCAGCGCTCCCAGTCGCTGGCGTGCGGGACCGCGGACTCGAGGACACGGGCGATCTCGGCTCGGTAGCGAGCGCCGGACGGGTGACGCGCGAGCCAGTGCAGATAGTCGGGATCCGATTCGGCCAGCTCCGCGATGGTGCGACCGGCGTGATGCCCGAAGTCGAGGTGTGTCGAGTCGAAGGTCGACTCGGGGCCGGGACCGACGGGTACGCTGCCGCTCTTCTCGATCTCGACGGCGCGACGCTTCTTCGATTTCGCCATGTGCCGTGACTCCCGCAATCCTGCGTTCGTGCCCTACGTGCGGAGAACCTCGCGCCCGTTCACGATTGTCATGACGGAGTGTACGTCGGCCAGCGACTCATCCGCCTTGAGCAACGTCGCGAGATCCGCGGACAGGACCGCCATGTCGGCCCGCGCGCCGACGCGCAGGTGCCCCTCATCGGCCACACCCAGGGCTCGCGCGGGTGCGAGCGTGTAGGCCGAGATGCCCTCCGCCATGGTCAGGGACTGGTCCTGACGCCACGGTCCACGCGCATCGGACGGGAATGCGCGATGCACCGCCGCGTAGCAGCCGAGCCACGGATTGACCGATTCGACCGGCGCGTCCGAGCCGGCGGCCAGGATCGCGCCATGCTCGGCGAGCCGGCGCCAGGCGTAGGCGTCAGCAGCACGGTCCGCCCAGCGCTCCTCGACGAGGTCGCGATCGGCCGCCGCGTGGATCGGCTGGACGCTGGCGACGACCCCGATCCGATCGAAGCGGCCCGCGTCCTCCGGCCGCAGGAGCTGCACGTGCTCAAGGCGATCGAGCGCTGCTCCCTGCCGGCGTGCCGGCGCATGCTCGAGCGCGTCGAGCGCCACCGCGACGGCCCGGTCGCCGATCGCGTGCAGCGCGAGGCCGATGCCGGCCGGCCGTGCCAGGTCCGCATCGGCGCGCAGGCGCTCGGGGCCCACGCGGAGGATGCCGAGGTCGCCGCCCGGCGAGAAGAGCGCCGCTGTGCCGGATCCGAGCGCGCCGTCGGTGTAGTGCTTGGCCCAGCCGATGCGGATCGTCTGGCGCACCGCGATTGGCGCACCGGTCCGCAGGCCGCGCGCGATGGCCGCGGGAATCGCATCGGCGGGAATCCCGATCGACAGGCGCAGGCGTCCGTCGATCATGTCGCCGAGATCGGTCAGCGAGGAGGCGGAGTCACCCAGGTCCGCGTCCGGGCCGATGCCGTTGTGGTCGGTGTAGTCCCCCGCCTCCGATGCCCCGGTGATCCCGAGTGCCGCCAGCTCCCGCAGCGCCTCGTCCAGCGCCGGGCGCAGGTCATCTCGCTGGAGGCGCGTGACGAGCGGCGCCACGAGATCCATGGCGCGTTCGCGCAGGATCCCGATCGGCTCGCCGTGAGAGTCGCGCTCGATCCGCCCGCCGTCGGGATCCGGGGTGTCCGCCCTCACGTTTGCGAGCCGGCGCGCGGCCGCGGACGCCCAGGCGGAGTGCCCATCGTGGCTCATGAGGTACGCGCGTCTTCCGGCCACCGCCTCCTCGAGCGCGTCAGTCATGCCCCCGACCTGGGCGTCGCTCCAGCCACGACCGCGAACCCATCCGTCCGGCGGCAGCTCGGCCGCGGCCGCCGCGAGACGTGCGGCGACGGCCCCTCCATCGGGGTCACCGTTGAAGCTCACGGCACGCGTGGAACGAGCGAGGTCCACGAGGTGGATGTGGAAGTCGTGCAGGCCCGGGATCACCGCGGCGTCACCGGCGTCGATCAGGCGTGCTCCGGCCGGAACACCGACCGCATCACGATCGCCGGTGGCCAGGACGCGCCCGTCGCCGATGGCGATCGCCTCGGCAGTCGCGATCCCCGCTGGGGTGGCCGCGAGCACGATCGTGCCCCGAATCACGAGCTCGATGCCCGGCACGCTCACGGGGCGACCCTGCGCCTTGACCGCGGCGTCTGGGCGAAGTCGGTCGGCTCGGCTCCGAGTGCGATGCGGGTGAGTGCCGCCGGAACGACGACGAGCCAATGGCTGAGGAACAGCGCGCCGCGCGCCGCGCCGCCGACGAAACCGAGCCCGCGTCGCCCCGCGGCCCACAGGCCGCCCAGCCCGAGCAGGAAGACGCCCAGCCCGTAGCCGATGAACAGCGACACCGGCACGGTCCAGTCCACCGGCTGCGGCAGAGGAATCGTGATCAGCGAGGCGACGATGGCGGCAACGAACAGCGGCGGGATGAGGAACTCGCCGGTGAAGGCCAGGAAATCGGCCTTGCGGCTCATCGGCTCGGATCCGGCGAGCAGGCCAGGCCCATGGTCGAGGAGGCGACGCAGGCTGCCCTCCGCCCAGCGCAGGCGCTGACGCCAGAGGGCCGGCAACGACTCGACGGCCTCCTCTTCGACCTCGGCCTCGGGCGCGAGCGTCACGTGCCGGCCATACGCGGAGAGGCGCGTCGAGAGCTCCAGGTCCTCGGTCAGCGAGCGCTCGCTCCAGCCCCCGACCGCGTCGAGCGCATCGCGTCGCACGAACATCCCGTTGCCCCGGAGCTCGGCCGTGCCGTCGGTCCGCCAGCGCCCGCACTGGCTCGCCATGTCCATGAGCTGCTCCTCGGCCTGGGCACGCGTCAACCACGAGATCGGGGCGTTGCGCGGTCGTCGCGCGACCTGGAGCGCATCGGCTGCCGGATCGCGACCCCAGGCACGCATCGCTCGCTCGAGGAACGCCGGCTCGACGTGCGTGTCAGCATCGATCACGCCGATGACGTCCCCCGACAGGTACGGCATGGCGAAGGCCAGGACCGCGCCCTTCGTTGCACGACCACTGCCCGGATCGCGGCGCCGGACCTGCACCCGAGCCCCGTCCGGGGCAGCGGCGCGCGCGGCGTCGCCGGTGGCATCGGCCGAACCGTCGTCGACCACCAGGACCTCGAAGGCCGGGTCGCCGTCACGGTGGTAGCGAAGTGCGCCCAGCGAGCGGACGGTGTCGTCGATCACCGACTCCTCGTTGCGCGCCGGGACCACGAGCGAGACGAAGGGCAGCTGGTGCGCGAGACCGGTCGGCTCGCCTGCCCCGCCACGGGACTCGCGGAGGGCCGTGCGCATGACCCGACTCCCGTGCCACGCCAGCCACGCGACGTAGCCCATGGAGACCGCGATCGCGAGTTGGAGCGTTCGGGCGGCGAACGGGATCGTGATGGTCACCCACGCCACCACGATCGAGGCCAACAGGAATCCGGCGGCGATGCGGCGGCTCTTGGGCGTCGGGGCCGTCCGGAGTGCCAGGCGCCGTCATGTCGTCGATCGCATCGGCAGGAGTGGCATGTCCCTGGTCGTGCTCGTGCAGGCCGGCTCTCGCATTGCGCCGCCACGACGCGACGCCCGCCACCAGCGTGGCCAGGCCCAGGAAGGCCATCACCACCGGGATGCCCGCTCCGGGGAAGGCGATGTTGATGACGTCCACGGAGGCGGGCGCCACGATGACGGGCAGGAAGCTGGCAACGGACAGCAGCGTGTTCAGGATGCCGAAGATCCTCCCGCGCACATCCGCAGGCAGTTCCTCCTGCAGGGCGGTCTGGGACGGGATGGCGACGAATGCGTACTCGAGGCCGGCAAAGACGGCGATCACGACCACGACCGCGATGAGGCTGACGAGCGGCGCGATCGACGGAATCGCCTCCTCCAGCGGCGAGAAGGCGGGCCCGAAGAAGGAGGTGATCGGCCGCACCAGGGCCAGGGCCACGAGCGTGAGGCCCATGGCGACGAGTCCGACGTCGATCACGAGGCGCTTCGGCAGTCCCTTCCCGTACGAGTTGAGGAAGAGGATGCCCACCACCGCCCCGAGGCCGGCCGGGCCCATGATGAAGAAGAAGTCCTCGGCCCGCAGCAGGAGGATGTCGGTCGCGAAACCGGGGCCGATCGCCCCCAGCACGCCGATGAGGCTGGCGGCGACGCCCAGGTACGTGAGGCTCCACGCGATTCTGCGGTGTTCGCGGATGAACGCGATCCCCTCCGCGAGCTGTCCGAAGAGCTCCCGCACCGCCCGGCCCGCGGCGTCCCCGACGGCCGAGGCCTTGCGGTCCGGCTTGACCGACGGGAGCGGGATGATCGCGGCGGCGGAGAGCGCGAACATCAGCGCGACGATGACGTAGACCGCCGTCGAGCCCAGGACATTGAGGACGAGCGGACCAAGGAACCCGAAGCCGATGGCGAACGTGGCGTTGATCGTGAGGATGAAGATCGAGTTCGCCGCCATCAGGTGCCGCTTGTCCACGATGCGCGGAATTGAGGTCAGCTCGGCCGGCGCGAAGACCGCCGTGGCGGTGGCGACCACGAAGTTGATGAGGTAGACGAGCGGCACGATGGCGGTGCTGGTCGTCGGCGCCACGAAGATGAAGAGGATGACGCCGACGGCCCGGACGACGTTCGTGGTGAGCATGATCACCTTTGCGTCGCCGCGCTCGACGAACACCCCGCCGAGCGTGCTGAACAGCACGGCCGGGACGAGGAACGTGAGGATGAGCACCGCGTTCGCGGTCAGCGAGCCGGTGGTCGTCACCACGGTGGCGATGAGCGCGGCAAGCACCATGTTGCTCGCCAGCTGGCTCAGGGTCTGCGCCGACCACAGGTAGACGAAGGCGTGGTTCTTGAACACCGATCCGGCACCCGAGAGATCCTGACCGGCGGCATCAGGAGGAAGCTCGATATGCGCCATCCGACTACTCCCCCTCGGGACCGCGGGCGACGTACTCGGTGAACCGGCGCTCGACCTCGAGGCGGTCCATGAGGATCCGATGCGCGCATCCGGCGCACACCAGGCCGATATCCGCGCCGAGGCGGACGACCTCCCACTCCCGGCTGCCGCACGGATGCTGCTTCCGAAGCCGGAGCTGATCGCCGATGCGAAGGTCGAGTGGGGCCCTCACAATCACTCGCCACCCTCCCCGGCCGTGACACCGGTGAAGTTGAACGACCCGAGGTGCACGGCCGGAACGCGGTAGGTGCCGAGGAACTCCCCGGGCAGGAGGGAGGTGGATGCGCCGATGGCACGCATGTCGCTGAATGCCTCGGTGACCGACTGGGTGAATCGGAAGTTCATGAGCGGGCGCGTGATCCTGCCGTTCTCGATGAGGAACGTGCCGTCCTTCGTCATCCCGGTGAGGATCGCCTTCTTCGGGTGCACGACGTTGATGTAGTGGAAGCGGGTCACCCAGATGCCACGCCCGATGCCGGTGATGAGGTCCTCACGGGGCGTCGATCCCGGGGCCATGAACACGTTCAGCGGCATCGGCCCGAAGAGGTTCGGCGCCGGCAGTCCGTGGCCCGTCGACCCGGTGCCAGCGCGCGAGCCGGTCGCCGCGTCGTGGACGACGGCATTGGCCACGCCCGACCGGATGAGGTCGACCCGCTGGCGGACCAGCCCCTCGAAATCGATCGTGGAGGGGATGCCGCGCGGGTCGGACCCCTCGTCCCAGATGCTCACGCTCTCGTGCATGAGGGGCTGGCCCAGCTCCATGAACGAGCGGCCCTCCTCGTGGGCAAGGCCCGAGAAGCCGATGTAGGCGAGGTATTCGAGCAGGCCGGCGACCGCGTGCTCTTCGAGAATGACCTCGTATTCGCCGGGATCCAGCGGTCCCGCGCCGCGCATCGCGTTGCCCTTCTCGGCCGCGGAGCGCCCGAGCGACTCGGCATCGATCTCGTCGAGGTCCGTCGCTCCGGCGTGCGCGTACCCGGACGCCGCCCCGGACCCGAAGCCATCCATCATCACGGTCAGCAGGGCGGCACGCGTGGCACGGTGGCGCGTCCGGATCCCGTGGGAGTTCGCGACCGCCATGTTGCTGACGGCCGTCGAGAACGAACCCGAGGTCTGGAGCGACTGCGCCTCGCCGGCGGCGATGACCGCCCGGGCGCCCTCGGCCCGCAGGTCCGCGCCGGCATCTGCCGTGGCGGCCACGAAGCCGAGCTCGGGGTCGTGGTCTCGGCCATCCGGCTCGGGCATGATCGCCGCGTGCGGATTCGGTGCCGATCGCCGGGCGATCGCCGCCGAACGCTCGACCACCTCGCGAATGCCCGCGTCGTCGAGGCGGTTCGTGCTCGCGACCCCGATGCGGTCGCCGTCGATCACGCGCACCTGCAGCGATGCGTCGTGCTCACGCACGTTCTGGTGGATCTGGTTGTTCGCGAACCGCGTGAGCGCGGAGTCCTCGGCCATGTACAGCGCCTCGGTCGCCCCGGCATCCGACGCCGCGAGGGCAAGGTCCAGGATCTGGTCCAAGCGATCGTCGCCTACCATCGGCCAACCCCGACCTGGACGCCGCGGAACCGCGCGGGAGCCGCGCCGTGACCGACATGACCGGTCTGCATCGGCTCGCCCTTGCCGCAGTTCGGCAGGCCCCAGAGCGTCCATTCGTCCGGGCCGCAGATGGCGTTACAGCTGCCCCAGAAGCGCGGCGTGATTCCGGTGTACGTCGGATTCTTCACGAGCTTCGTGCGCTTGCCGTTCCTGATCAGCCAGCCCGCCTGATCGCCGAACTGGAAGTTCAGTCGCCGGTCGTCGATGGACCAGCTCTTGTTCACGCTCATGTAGATCCCGTCGCCCGTATCGGCGATGAGGTCCTCGAGGCTCCCCGCATCGCCCGGTCGGAGGTTGATATTCGTCATGCGGATGAGCGGGATCTGGCTCCATGTCCAGGCGCGGGCGCTGCCCATGCTCTGGCGGCCGATGCGCGGCGCGGTTTCACGGCTCGTCAGATATCCGACGAGCAGCCCGTTCTCGATGAGCGGCACGTTCTGGGCGGGCACGCCCTCGTCGTCGAAGCCGAATGTGCCCAGGCCGCCGGGCGCGGTCGCATCGGCGTCGATGCTGACGATCTCGCTCCCGTACCGCAGGCTGTTGAGCTTGTCCGTGGTCAGGAAGCTCGTGCCGGCGAAGCTGGCCTCGGTCCCGAACACGCGGTCCAGCTCCGTGGGATGGCCGCACGACTCGTGGACCTGGAGGGCGACCTGCGTCGAGTCGATGATCAGGTCCATCTCGCCGGACGGACACTGCGGGGCGTCCAGCAGCGCGACGGCGAGCTCCGCGGTCTCCTGCGCATGCTCCACGAGATCGAGCGCGCGGACCGCCTCGAAGCCACCGGTGACGACCTGCCCACCGAACGACGTCGGATAGCTCCGCTGCTGCACCTCGCTGTCATCGACGGCGGTCGCCTCGATGCCGCCGCCGGCTTCCACGATCTCCTGCTCGATCCGCGCGCCGGCGCTCGAGGCGAAGGTCTTGAGCTCGCGCCCGCCCACCACGTTGCTCTCCCGGATGGCGATCCCGGCGATGCGGCCCATGACGGCATCGGCCTCCATCAGGATCTTCAGCTTGTCGTCCAGGCTCACGGCAAACGGGTCATCGGCGTACGGGGTGCGGTACGTCGCCGTCACGGGCTCGGTTGCGTCGAGCTCGACGGGCTCCTTCTGCGCCGATGCCGACGCGCGGCCGATCTCCACCGCCTCGGCGGCGATCCGATCCGCCTCGGCCGGGTCGACCAGGGCGCTCGAGCTGAAGCCCCAGGCGCCATTCACCAGCACGCGCACGCCGAACCCGGCGCTCAGGTTCGAAGTCGCCGCCTCGAGCGCGCCGTTCTTCACCGTCAGCCCCTCGCTCCGGCGCTCGACGATGCGGATGTCGGCGTACGAGGCGCCGAGACGATCGGCGGTGTCGAGGGCGCGGTCGATCAGTTCGTTCACAGTTGGGTCCATGCGGGTGGGTGGATTGGCGCTACAGGCTACTCGACCGGCTGGGCGACCTGCGGGGCCAGATCGCGCTGGGTGCCCGGGACGCGCATCACCGTGCGCTCCTCCACCACGAACACCGCATCGATCGACTGCTGCAGCAGGGTCACGAAGCCGCCCGGACGCTCGATCGCGCCGCGCAGCCCGCTGGGCGAGCCGATGGCCCGCACCGTGAAGGAGCGCCCGATCGGCACGCCGTCGATCTCGATGGAGCCGGCCCCCGCGACGGCCACCGAGCGCGCGGTGATCCGCACATCGTCGACGGCGATCGCCTCGGCACCGGCGTTCCGCAGCTCCGTGATCAGGTCGTTCATTGCGGTCGGGTCGAACGATCCGTCGACTTGGATCACGATCCCCTGTCCCTCCACACCACGCAGTCCGGCGAATGCCGCGAGCCGATCGAGGTCCGTCTCGGTCAGCTCGAGGGCCGACTGGCCCTGGATCTCGGCGCGCTCGTAGTCACGAATCTGCTCGCGCAGGTTGGCGAGGCCGTCGGTCAGCTCCACGTTCCGCGTCGACAGCGTCTGGATGAGCGTGGACAGCTCCTGCGCCGAAAGGCTCGACAGCTCGATCGGCCTCGCCTGCGAGCGCAGCTGGCCGACCAGCAGGATGCCGATGAGGAGCGCCACGGCGAACAGGCTGAGCTGCGCGATGCGTGCCGTCATCAGTTCGCCTCCGCCAGGGGGGCGCCCCAGCGCAGCCGCGTGTTCCCGATGAACGCCGGGAGCTCCACATCGTCGCGCGCCTCGCTCGCGAACTGGAGCCCATAGGCCTCGATTCTCTTGTCCACCCGCGCAAGGTAGCTGGGATGGCCGAGGAACCGCTCGTGGAGACCCTCCGGCCCGACGGCCTCGATGCGGTATGGCGGCGACAGCAGCACGGTGTTGACCAGGATCGACGAGCCACCACCGTAGATCGATGTGGTCGACACGAGTCGCTCGGCCGGGATCCCCTCCGCAGCCCCGCCGGCGATCGTGATCGCCTCGGCGCCCGACGCCCACAGCGCGGTCACGATGTCGCGAAGGTCGTCCACCAGCACGATGTAGTTCGCCGGGCTCTCACCGTCCGGAACTGGGCGCGTCGAATCGGCGATCTCGATCACCACGCCGGGGCCATGAACGGCATCGAGGCCGGAAGCCAGCCGGGCCACGGCCAACTCCTCGGTCAGCGTCTCGAGATCGCTTCGCGATCCCTCCGAACGCTCCTGGAATTCGCGGACGCGAACCTCGGCCGTGGCGATCTCGGCCCGGAGGTCATCCTGCTGGCGGCGCAGCTGCTCGGCCTCGGTGATCAGCACGCGCTGGGCTGACG
>JBPCOK010000020.1:0-4420 GCA_051000335.1 Candidatus Limnocylindria bacterium
GCCTTCTGCATGGCTCAACGATAGGCGGGAATCGAGTCAGCTCGTCGGTCACAACCGACGCCGATGACCGATGCGCACGATCAACACGAGCAACCGGTCGTCCGCAATCTTGTACAGGATCCGGTACTCACCGAGGGTCGGCTGTGATCAGCCGATATGTCAGTAGTGAGATATCGGGTGACGTTCGAGCGCGCGATGACTGATGTTCAGGGCCAGCTCAGCTGCCCATCATGGCTCGAGGATCGTCAGCTTCGCGAAGTGCGATCGATAGAACCCACGGTCGCGTGTGAGCAGCCGATCGGCATGAAGCTGGGCGTGGGCGCCGATGAGGAAGTCTGGCAGGATGCGCCGCCGTGTTCCGCCCCCTCGCCGGTAGGCGCGGTACACGCGGCTTGCGGCCAATGCCACGTTGCGGTCGTCGGGGACGAGCTCGAGCCCGAGCCGGTCGAGGTCTGCAGCCACCCGCTCCGGCCGATCGTAGGCGCCCATCACCTCGGCCCAGACCAGCGTTGGCGCCACCAATGCCCCCTCGGCGGCGGCCTGGCGCATTGCGGCCGCGGACCGAAGGCCGTGGGATGCGTCGCCGGCGAGCACGTCGAGGAGCACCGACGTGTCGACGGAGGTGATCACCGGCCGCGCGCGCGCTCGAGGTAGTCGTCGACGGACTCGTCCATGGGCAGGGAGCCGTAGAGCTCATCGACGACGTCCCGGCCCCCGGCCTTGCGACCCACCAGGCGTCCACGGTCCGCCTCGATCTCGAGCACCGTCCCGGGGCGCAGACCGAGCTTGCTGCGCACCGCCTTCGGGATCGTGATCTGCCCCTTCTCCGACACGATCGATTTCATACCATGATGGTATGCATTCCTACCATTGGTGTCAATCTGGTGCCTCACTGTCTGTGGCGAGGCGCCGCGCGCAATTTCGCAGCTTGCCACGTATATACGGATATACTCCGGCGCCCTGGCGGGGCCGCGCGAGTCCGTCACCGGTTATATCGTTACTGATATATTCGCTGACAGCGGCGCAGGCGACCTGACCGCCCGCGCCGGCTGGCGTAACTAGGCGCCCGCGACACGCCGCCTAAGCTCCTCCGAACACACTACGACCAGGTGCGATCGGGCACGCGAAGCGCCGACATAGAGGAGCGACGCCAGCTCTCCGTCCGGAATCCGCGCATCCAGCTCACAAAGCACCACGACCGGCGACTCCAGCCCCTTATACCGATGGATCGTCGCCACCCGCACCTGCCCGCCCTTCGTCGGCGGCGGCAGCACGGCACCCCCCGGCCCGTACTCGGGCATGAGCCGATACGGCCACGCCTCCACCGGCGGCGCCACCGGATCCGCGCCCATCAACCACGAAGACCGATGCGACCGCGGCGTCAACACCACGACCTCCGAGGCGGGCACCCGCCCGGCATCGATCACCCGGCGCAGGGCGGTGCCGAGGACGCGCCGGCACCCATCGGCGTCGCCTTCGGGGTAGGTGAAGATCTCGACCGGGGAGCCGTCGGGGCCGGTGGCGATGGCGGGCGGGGCGGCGGCATCGGGCGTGGCGAAACGAGAGGCGAAGGCGTGGATGGCCTTGGTGGATCGGCGGTTCTCGTTGAGGTAGATCGGCTCAATCGATTCGGGCATGACGACGCCCAGCTCATCGGGCTCGCGCGCGTGGTAGAGGTCCTGGTTCGCGTCGCCGAAGACGTAGACGATCCCCTGCTCCCGGTCGCGCAGCAGGTCGAGCAGCGGCAGCCACCAGACGGCGTCGAGGTCCTGGCCCTCGTCGACCACGATCGCGTCGAACCGCGGCTCACCGCGAGCGCGCAGCGCCCGATCCAGCACGTCCGGCAGGCCGTCGAAGTAGGCAGCGTCGTGGGCAGGATGGGCGCCGATGAGCCCGGCGTCGGTCCCCAACCGCTCCGCCAGTCGATGGAAGGTGCTGACGGTGACCCGATCGAGCCGGCCGATGGTCGCCTCGAGGTGCTCGGCCAGCGGCCGGTTGAAGCAGGTGAGCAGGACGTCGAAGCCCTGGGCCGCCAGGCGCCGCGCCTTTTCGGCGGCGATGAGCGTCTTGCCCGATCCAGCGACTCCCAGGATCACCGCCCGCCGATGCCCCGCCAGCATGTCCAGCACCTGGAACTGGCGCTCGGAGAGGGTGACGATCTGCGCCTCGTCGCCGGCCACCCGCGCCGCCAGCGGCGATTCGATCTCGAGGTCGCGCGCCAGCAGCTCGTGAAGGGCGGCCATGCCGATGGCTCCGGGTGCTCCTCCATCAGCCGATGCATCGCCGGAGTGCGACCACCAATCGAAGATCTCGCGGACCCGTTCGCCTGCGGTCGCGAGGTCATCGTGGTCGATCACGATCTCGCGCGGCCCGTCCGGGGTCATGGATCGGTCGTAGGCGGAATCGGGCAGGCAGACGGCTCGCGCCAACCGCACTCGGTGCGCCGGCCATGCCGGCATTGCCTCGCACACGCGGCGCAGACCGTGCATTTCGCGCATGACCTGCGCGAACGGATTCTTGATCTGGTGGGGATTGTCCTTGCGGTCGACCGATTCCCATCGACCGCGGATGCGCCCGACCCGGCCGCCCTTGACCTCGATCACCATGATCCCGAGCTCCGGGTGGGCGATCACGATGTCCGCCTCGCCATCCGCCGGCTCGTCGCCCGGTCGCTTCTCGAGCCAGGCGACGTTGCGGTAGGTCGCCCACGGCGGCTTCAGCGCTTGCTCCAGCGCCGATGCCAGCCGGTCTTCCCCCGCACTCATGCCTCGGAGAGTAGCGGATCCCCCGCGGCGGTCGGCTCGGGTGGACGCGGCCGACACTGTCACGGGATATAGCACTAGTGATATATCCGCTGACAGCGCGACCAGTCGCCCGTACTCGAACGTCGCTCGACCGTCAGGCCCCAGGTCCGAATCCACCCGGTCAGCCCGGAGCCATCACCTCGAGTCCCGCCGCGCGAGCGGCATCGGCCAGGCGGTGGTCGTAGGTGATCACTGCGGTCAGCTCCTCACGAATGGACAACGCCGATACCAGATGCACCGCGTCGAGCGAGCGCAGGGTAGGTGGCGCGACCGTTCCGGCCGCTTCGGCGACCGCGGGGCCCAGCTCGACGACCGCGAGGCCGCTGAACGCCTCGGCAACCGCGTCCACGAGCGCCGCGCTTGCCACGCCTCGCCGTACGAGCGCGCGCGCGACCTCTACCATCGCGAGGCGGCTCGTCAGGCGAGTGTCGTAGCGGTCGAGTGCACGGCGCAGCGCCCGGGTCTCGGCCTCCGGCGTCGCGAGCTTCACGAGAGCAGAGGCGTCGAGATAGCACCCGCTCAACGCGGGTCCTCGTCCCGCATTTGCTGCAGGATCTCTGAGAGCGTCGGGCCGCCGGGCGGCAAACGGACGGGCTCTGGCAGATCACTCCAGGCGCGTGTGGGCGGCGTAATGCGGCCGTCGGCGATCATCTGCTCGATGAGTGACATCGACCGACCCTCGAGCGGCGTAAGCCTTGCGACCGGCTCGCCCCGCTCGGTGACCTCGTAGGCGCGACCCTCCTCGCGCACGCGCCTCACGTACACCGAGAGGTTCTGGCGCAGCTCGCGAATTCCCACCCGCTCGGGCTTCGGGCGTCGTGGCTCGTTCATGACGCACAATTGTAGCACGTCGTCAGGCTGCGCCGATGCTCCCCTTCGGTATTGACAAGCGTACCGATGAATGTACGCTTCCAAGGGTAATGAAGACCGTGCCGATCACCGAGCTCCGCCAGCACGTCGCCGAGGTGATCGATGCCGCCGGCTCGAGCGACGAGCCGACCGTGGTGCTCCAGCGCTCGCGGAAGGCTGCCTACATCGTGAGTCCCGAGCGATACGAGCGCGACCAGGAGGAGCTGCGGACACTCCGCCGCGCCCTGTTCGTGGCCGAGGTGCGCGAGGCGGAGGGCGAGTACAGCGCTGGCGCCACGCCCGAGTTCGGCGATATGGAGTTGCTGCTCGACGAGCTGCGTCGCTGAGTTCGTGCGCATCCGCGCCTCCAGCCGATTTGTGCGGCGTGCCAAGAAGCTCCGTGAGCCGCAGGCCACCATGCTCCGCGCGGTGCTGCGGCGATTCGCTTCCGACCCGCGCGATCCGTTGCTGCGCACGCACAAGCTCAAGGGCGAGCTGGACGGCTACTGGTCATTCAGCGTGGACGGCGACCTGCGGGTCGTCTTCCGCTGGGACGGCGATATCGCCTTTCTCGTCAACCTCGGCTCCCACGACGAGGTCTACGAGTAGCCGAACGTGCCCGCCCGGTGCGCCGGCCGGGCCGGCAGGTCCTCGGATCGGCGATCGGCGGACTGCTCGCGCCGAAACTGTCACGGGATATAGCATTAGTGATATATCCGCTGACAGCGCGACCGGTCGCCGGAAAGCCATGAGCGTCGATCCGTTGA
>JBPCOK010000056.1:0-36052 GCA_051000335.1 Candidatus Limnocylindria bacterium
GCGCCACTCGGATCGGAGCCGGCCGGCACGTAGGTGAAGTCCAGGAGCCCGATGTCGGTGGCCACCAGGACGCGAATGCGTCCGCTCTCCGGGTTCACGCCCACGTGGGCGGCATACTCGTCGGCCCGCAGGTCGCCGAGGCGGCGCTGGATCATCCCGCGAGCCTTGCCGAGGTTGTCCCATTCTCCGATCTTCATGGCGCGGCAGCCTAGCAGGTCCGCCGGGCCGGGTCAGGCACCCGGTGCCGCGACGGCGTGCAGCCGACGCCGTGGCAGCGGAAGCCGGCCAAGGGCGACGATCGCGTCAACGGCCTCGGGTGGCACGGGGCGCGAGAAGTGGAACCCCTGGCCCAGGCGGCACCCACGCGCGCGCAGCGCGGCCAGCTGGGCTTGTGTCTCGATGCCCTCCGCGATGACCTCGAGCCCCATGGTCGTCGCCATCTCGAGGATCGACTGCACGACTGCGCCCTCGGGATCCTGGGTGATCCGGGACACGAAACTGCGGTCGATCTTCACGATGTGGAAGGGCAGGTGGCGCAGGCGGCCGAGCGACGAGTAGCCGGTCCCGAAGTCGTCGAGTGCCAGGCGGACGCCGAGCTTTCGGAGCTGGCGCAGCTCGCGCAGGGCAGCCAGGTTGTCATCGATGAGGGCGGTCTCGGTGATCTCGATCACGAGCGCCGACGGATCGAGGCCGCTCTCGCGCAGGGCAGCGCGCACGTCGGCCACGACCGTCCCCTGGGAGAGCTGGGACGCGGAGACGTTGACCGCCACGTGCAATGGTCCGTCCGCGCCGGGGGCCCATGCGAGAGCCTGCCGGCACGCCGTGATCATCACGAATCGGCCAATCGGCGCGATCAGCCCGGTTTCTTCGGCCAGGGCGATGACCTCCATGATCGGTACGAACTGGCCGTCCGGATCACGCCAGCGCAGCAGGGCCTCGAAGCCGACCAGCGATCCCTCGGTCAGCTCCACGATCGGCTGGTAGAACACCTCGAGCTGGTCCTCGGCAATCGCGCGCGCCAGGTTCGCCTTGAGGTCCAGCCGGCGAAGGGCCTGCTCGTGCATGCGGTCTTCGTAGAGCTCGTAGCGCCCCTTGCCGCGCTGCTTCGCCACGTACATCGCCAGGTCCGCATTGCGCAGGAGTTCTTCCGGGCCAGCGGAGCCGGTCGGATCCTGGGCGATGCCGATGCTGACCTGGACCTGGACCTGCTTGCCGATGATGCTGAATGGCTGCTCGAACGCTTCGAGCAGGCGCGCGGCCACAGCCTGCGGCGTGTCGGTCACGACATCCTCGAGCAGGACGGCGAACTCGTCGCCTCCGAGGCGCGCCGCAGTGTCTGCGGGTCGCAGAATCCGTTCGAGACGTCGTCCGACCGCCACCAACAGCGCGTCCCCGGCGCTGTGGCCGAGGCTGTCGTTGATCGTCTTGAAATCGTCGAGGTCCAGGAACAGCACGGCTGGGGAGACGTCCGGCTCGCGCCCGGCACGGTCGAGGGCATGCTGGATGCGGTCGGCGAAGAGTGCCCGATTGGCGAGCCCCGTCAGCGAATCGTGCAGGGCCTGATGGCGCAATTGGCCCTCGAGCTCCTTGCGCACCGTGATGTCGTCGATGAGCGCGTTGAATCGGACCTCCTCGCCGTGCTTGACGGGCCAGATCGTGAGCTCCACGGGGAAGCGGTGGCCGTCGCGGTGCAGCGCTTCGAGCTCCATCCTGCGCGACAGGATCCGTCCCTCGCCCGTCGCGGCGTACCGCCGCAGGCCCTCGCGGTGCGCCGCTCGGTGGTCGGGGGGCACAATGAGTTCGGCGAGCTCGGCGCCGATCGCGTCGTCGCGCGACCACCCGAAGCTCTGCTCGGCCTCGCGGTTCCATTCCACGACGCGCCCCCGGTGGTCGATCGCAACGAACGCATAGCTCGCGGTGTCGATGATCATGCGCTGCTGCTGCTCGCTGGCGCGCAGTGCCTCCTCTGCCAGCTTCGCGACGGTGATGTCGATCAGCAGGCCCTGGAGCAGCGGCCGGCCGTCGTCCGACTGGGTCACCGCGACGTCATCCAGGACCCAGACGACACCCCCATCGCGGCGAACCATCCGGTACTCGAAGCGCGTCAGGTGGCCCGGCTGGACGGCGGCCGCATCGGCCGAGACGACGGCGTCGCGGTCCTCGGGGTGAATGCTCGAGGCCCACAGGGCCGGGTCCGCGATCCATTCGTCAGGATCGTAGCCGAGCATGGTCTTCATCTGCGGGCTCACGAAGTGCCAGCGCCCGGTCGGTCCTGGCTCGGCCATGTAGACGACGCCCGGCTGCCGCTCGACGAGTGCGCGGTACTTCACCTCGGCGCTGGCAAGCTCACTCGCCAGTCGCTGCTCTCGGCGGACGGCGACCTCGCGATCGCGCAGCAGCACGCTCTGCCGGACCACCACCGTCAGCAGGACGAGGCCGAGGGCGACCATGACCACGATCCCCGCGCCCCCCGGCGAGGGCCGAAGAAACTGGAGGGCCATGAGGATCGGCGTTACCGACACCGCCACGATCGGCATCCCGGAGCGCAGGCGTGCGGCGATGCGCTCATATGCTCGACGATCGTCGACGGCGTCGGTCCACGTCGCCGTCCCGAACCCCACGAGCAGGACGCCGGCCGCCAGCGGTCCAGCGGCCAGGGCCGAGTCGCGAAGCTGGTCGAGGCCGGGAATGACGAGGCGGACGACGAACCCGACGCCCAGGACGACCAGTCCGGTCACGACGACGACCGAGCCGCGCGGGCGCCATTCGGCCCGCACCGCGAAGTGGAGCAGCAGGCTGGCGAGGGCAGTGGCGCCGAAGAAGACGGCGTAGGTCAGGTTGACGGCCCCGGTCATCGCGCCGGCGGCAATGTCGCCGAAGATCGTCACCATCAGTGCGGCGGTCGCGAAGAAGACCATCGCGCCGTCGAGGTACACGGCGACCTCGTCCGCCCACGGGACGCGCCCTCGGATGGCCGCCACGTAGGCGACCGTGGCGCACAGCAGCACGCCGACGAACGGAAGGTCGGCGACGGAAACCGCGGCGACGGACGCTTCAGCGACCGCTGCGTTCCGAAGGAGCTGCCCGATGAGCCACAGCCCGAGCGCCACGGTGATCCAGAACCTGACGCGTCGGACCCGACCCACGACCGAGCCCAGGGAGCGCATGGCGACGACGAACGCGACGGCCGCCGCGACGGTCAGCTCAGCGCGGGCCCAGATCCCGGAGGTTGCTTCGGGGGCCAGCATCGAGATGACGGCCAGCGACACGACCAGTCCAAGGCCGATTCCGACCAAGAGCCGGGGCCTGGAGGCGGTTCGCAGCAGGGATGCCGGGACGATCGCCGGCGTCGGTCTGAGCGTGCCCCCCATTGGCGTCGCGTACCTCGTGGTAAGTACGATCGAGCGTACGGGGCGCCCCTGAGGTGAGCCATGGCCCATATGGGCTACTGCGTACAATCGCGCCATGCCTACGAGCACGCGCATGGAATACGAGACGGTCATCGGCATCGAAGTCCACGCGCAGCTGCGCACGGAGTCGAAGATGTTCTGTTCCTGCCCGACGGCGTCTGCGGAGAGCGGCGTCGATGAGCCGAATTCCCGGGTCTGCCCGATCTGCATGGGGATGCCCGGGACCCTGCCGGTCATCAACCGTCGAGCGGTCGAGCTCGTGATGCTGACCGGGCTCGCGCTCGACTGCACGGTGGAGACCGAGGCCGTCCGCTTCGAACGCAAGAACTACTTCTATCCGGACCTTCCGAAGGGCTACCAGATCAGCCAGTACGCGCTGCCGCTGACGAGCAACGGCCGTCTCCTCGTCCCGGTCCCTGCCGAGGGCGCCGATGTCACCATCGGTATCACGCGTGCCCACCTCGAGGAGGACACGGCGCGCATGCAGCACGCCGGCCGCGGCTACAGCGTGGTCGACTTCAACCGCGCCGGCGTCCCGCTGATGGAGATCGTGACGGAGCCCGACATCCGCACCCCGGCGCAGGCACGAGCGTACGGGGAGGCCCTGCGAGAGCTGCTGCGAGCGATCGGAGCGAGCAACGCGGATATGGATGCGGGCAGCATGCGGATCGAGGGAAACGTGAGCATCCGCCCGGTCGGGACGACGACGCTCGGAACGAAGGTCGAGGTGAAGAACCTCAACAGCTTCCGTTCGCTGGAGCGCGCGATGGAGTACGAGGTCGCCCGTCACGAGGAGGTGCTGGCGCGCGGTGAGACGCTGGCCCAGGAGACGAGGGGCTGGGACGAGGAGCGCGGTCGCACCATCCTCCAACGCTCGAAGGAGGAGGCGAACGACTATCGCTACTTCCCCGAGCCGGATCTCCCGCCGCTGCGACCGTCCGATGCCTGGATCGTGGAGCTGCGGTCCACCCTTCCCGAGCTCCCGGCGCAGCGCCGCACTCGGTACGTTGAAACGCTCGGCCTGTCGGAGTACGACGCCGGAGTTCTCACCGCCGATGCGGCCCTCGCGGCCTACTTCGACGCAGTCATCGAGCACGGGGTTTCGGCCAAGGCGGCGGCCAACTGGATCACCGGCGAGTTCAGCCGCCTGCTCAACCAGCGCGCATCCGACGGCCTGCGCGCCGATCGCGTCGCGCTCGGACCCGACGGCCTTGCCCGGCTCATCGGCGAAGTGGAGGCCGGCCGGGTCTCCGGGACGAACGCCAAGTCGGTGCTCGCCACGGCCTTCGAGACCGGCGAGGATCCGCGCGACACCATCGAGCGCGACGGCTTGGGCCAGGTCTCGGACGGCGCCGCCATTTCTGCGGAGATCGACGCCGTGCTCGAAGCGTGCCCGGGCCAGGTAGCCGAGTACCGGTCGGGGAAGTCCCAGCTCTTCGGCTTCCTCGTCGGCCAGGTGATGAAGCGCACGGCCGGTCGAGCCGATGCCCGGGTCGTGAACGAGGAGCTCCGCCGCCGGCTCGACGCCCAATGACGAACGGTGATGCCGCCGCCGACCTGCTCCGCTTCGCCCACGACCTGCTCGACGAGACGGATGCCATTGCGCTCGGTTACTTCGGCGGTGATCTGACGATCGACGCCAAGCCGGATCGAACCCTCGTGACCCAGGCCGATACGGGAATCGAGACGCGCATTCGCGACCGCATCGCCGATGCCTTTCCGGCGCATACCGTGGCCGGCGAGGAGTTCGGCACGGCCGCGGATGGGGGTGACGGCCGATGGATTGTGGATCCCATCGACGCCACCCATAACTTCGTGCGCGGGATCGACATCTTTGGCACGTTGCTGGCCTTCGAGCGTGGCGGAGAGCTGGAGTTGGGTGTCGTCTCGGCACCCGCCCTGCGACGCCGGTGGTTCGCCGCCACCGGCCACGGGGCGTGGCTTCGCGCCGATGGTGAGGAGCGAGGCATTCGGGCGTCGCGTGTCTCGTCGTTGGGAGACGCGCAGATCATCTTCTCGACGTTGCGCGGTCTCGACGACGCGGGCATGGGGGAGGGGCTGCGCCGCGTGGTCCACCAGGCGTGGCGTGATCGTGGCTTCGGCGATTTCTGGGGACACATGCTGGTCGCGCAGGGATCGGCCGAGACGATGATCGAGTACGGGGTGAACCCGTGGGACATGGCCGCGCCGTACGTGATCGTGACCGAGGCCGGTGGTCGGATGACGGACCTCGAGGGCAGGCCGTCGTGGACAGCGGCTAATGTCCTGAGCTCGAACGGCCTCCTCCACGACGCGCTGCTGGACAGCCTGCGCGGCCGATGAGCGCGGGAGCGGTGCGTCGGTCGGTGTCACCGGCCGACCTCGTGCTCGTTGCCCTGGCGCTCGCGCTTGCCGGATTGACAACCATCGTCGTGGCACTTCCCGGGGCTGTCCCCGGGATCCTCAACGATCGGCTGGACACCGCGATCATCACGGCCTCGGTGCTCGTGTCCATCGCGGTTGCATCGCTCAACGGTGCGCGGGGTCGCGTGACGGCCAATGGCGGCTCCCTGATGCGAGGCTCGGCCTTCGCGGTCCTCGCCGTGCTCAACGTGTTCACGCTCGCCGTGCAGGCCGCTGGCGCCGATGCCGCATTCGGGGCGTCGGTCCGGGATCCGGGCCATCTGCCGGTGCTCGCCTCGATCCTGGCCTGGGGCGTTGGGGCCGCACTCCTCGTCGGCGCCGGCGTCCTCACCCTGCGCGGTGCTTCGCTGCCCCTGCGACCGGCGCTCCTGCTGCTCGGCCCGGCGGCAGTGGTCGCGCTGGCGCTCGGGCTGGCGTCGATGTGGCAGGACCGCCTGCCGGCCATCATCGACACGAGAACGCTCGCCGAGCTCGCCACGGACCCGACGACGGCGTTGCGCATCGGAGCCGCGCCGTGGCTCGTGGCGATCTAGGCGGTGCTGGGGCTCGGGTTCCTCGCCGCCAGCCTTCTCGCGCATCGGGCCTGGCGGCGCAGTCGGCGCGTGGGTCAGCTGTTGCTGGCAGCCGGCCTCCTCATCGCGGCGTTCAGCCAGGTGCACACGGCGGTTCACCCCGGCAGCTATGCGGGGCTCGTCACTACCGGGGACCTGCTGCGACTCGCGTTCTCCATCGTCCTGCTGGTGGGGTTCGTGATCGACAGCCGAGACGATCTCCGCGCGTTGCGCTTCGCAAACCTCGAGCTGCGGCGATTGCGTGATGCGGAGCTGGCCCGGCCATTCGACAGGCGCTCGAGGAGCGGGCGCGGCTTGCGCGCGAGATCCACGACGGGCTGGCGCAGGATCTGTGGTACGCGAAGCTCAAGCAGAGCCGCCTCGCCCAGACCGCCGGACTCTCCGGCGAATTGCTGGCTCTGAGCGGGGAGGTCACCGACGCGATCGACACGGCGCTCTCCGAGGCGCGGAACGCCGTGGCAGCGATGCGGGAGGGATCGGAGGCCGGGTCGATGATCGAGATGCTCTCGCGGCACGTGGACGACTTTGCGGACCGCTTTGCCCTTCGCGCCGACCTCTACGCTCGGGGCCCTGCGCCGGACGTCGGTCCGCGCGCGCAGGCGGAAGTACTGCGGATCGTGCAGGAGGCGCTGACCAACGTCCGCAAGCACGCCGATGCCACCGTCGTGAAGGTCGAGGTCGTGACTGGCGAAGCGGTCCTTGTCGTCGTCACCGACAATGGGCGCGGGTTCCGGGCGGATCCCGCACCGCTGGGGTTCGGGCTCGAGAGCATGCGGCAGCGTGCGGGCATCATCGGCGCCAGCCTGGTGGTCACATCCGAGCCCCAGAACGGCACGCGCGTGGAGCTCAGCGTGCCACTCAGGCAGAGGGAGGGAGACGGCGATGGATGAGAGACCGCTGCGCGTACTCCTGGTGGATGACCATGCGCTCGTCCGTTCGGCCATTCGACAGGCGCTCGACGCACCGGATATCGAGGTGGTCGGGGAGGCCGCCAACGCCGAGCAGGCGATGCAGCTGGCGGCGGCGCTGAAGCCGGATGTCGTCCTGCTGGACATCGACCTTCCGGGAATGAGCGGCGTCGAGGCCGTTCGCGAGATGGCACCGCGGCAGCCCGATACGAAGATCGTGATGCTGACGGTCTCGACGGATCGTCGCGACCTGCTGGCCGCGATTCGGCACGGTGCACACGGCTACCTGACCAAGGACCTCACCGGCGACGCGTTGCTCAGATCGGTGCGCGGGATCAGGCATGGTGACCTGCCCATGTCGCGAGCCCACGCCGCCACCGTGGTCTCACACCTCGCCCGTGGCCGCCGCGACCCTACGTCTGCAGGGGACGGCATCGAGGATCTGCTGAGCACGCGTGAGCGCGACGTGCTCCGCCTCCTGGCCGATGGGCTGACCGATCGCGAGATCGCCGCCGCGCTCTCCATCTCGCCGCGGACCGTCGAGAGCCACGTCAGCAGCCTGCTGCGGAAGCTCGGCGTGCGAAATCGTGCCGAGGCGGCGCAGCGGTATCGGGCCTCCTGAGGGTCAGTCGCGCCCTCGAACTCGCCGCAGCAGTCTCCCCACCACGCCCGGCTCGGGCGTGCCCTGCTTCTCGTGGACGCGCTTCCATGCCATCTCCTGGCCGATGACGGCCTCGATGCCGGAGCGCCCCGGCTCCGGCTCGATCGGGACGGCGACGCGTGGGGTGGATCGCCAGCGCTCGACGTCGATGGTCGCCCGCTCGTATGCCTCCTGGCGGATGGCGAGCGACGCGAGGTCAGCCGGGCGGCCGCTGTTCGCGCGTCGCATTGCTGCGATCCATTCGTCGCGCGCGGCGACGTACTGGCTCTCCGCGTCCTCCCGCGTGTGCGGACGATCCGTCAGGGGTCCGGTATGGCCGGTGCCGTCCAGGCTTCCCATCGGCGCGTCATCAGGATCCGGATCGCGCCGCAGCGAAGCCTTGCGTGTCCATGGATTCACGGGCCGGCGGAGGCTCATGCGCGGAGATCCCTGAGGATGGCCGCGAGCTCGGCGCGCAGCAGCCGCGGGCGATCGACGTCGAGGCTCAGTCCCTCTCCGTCGCGAAGGGAGATGAGAAGCCGCTCACCTGCCAGCGATGTTTCGAGCACGTCCACCAGCTTGACCGTCAAGACCACCTGTCCGAGATGAATGAGACGGCGCGCCGTGAGGTACAGGGTGCCCCCGTAGCCAAGGGCGCGGTCGTCCTCTGCTCCCCGTAGGATCGCACGCCGGCGCAAGGCATGCACGACCTCGCCCGGCTCGAGATGGGCTTGGATCTGTTCGTCGGCCGCGATCGCCGGAACATCCGCCATTCGGAACCGCTCGCGTGCTTCGGAGGCCGCGGATTCGTCTTCGGATGCTCTTTCGGCCGCGCTGATCGCGTCGCGCAGAGCGGGGCCTTCCTCCGCGGACGTCTCGGTGGGTGTCGGCGAGGCGTCCGAACCCCGCTCTGGCAGCTGCATGTCGCCAGAGTAGGCATCTCCGCCGTGCGAGGCATCCGGACATCTACGGAGCCGGGTACGGAGCATCCGGTCCGTATCCCGACGGGACGGTGCGTTCATGCACCGCTCCCTACCGCATCGGCTCAGTGTACGGAGCCGGTGATCCGTACCTCGCTCCGTATCACCCCGAATTCCGCTCTGCGATTTCGAGGGATATCGTTCTCGACAAGGCTGCTGGGATGTGCCCAGAACAGCAGATCACAGGGGACGAGGAATTATTCAGATGTTTGGTAAGCGGTTCTCCCGAGCGCTCGTCGTGGCAACGACGGCCTCACTGGTCCTGGCGGCGGCGGCATTCGCCGATGAGGCAGTTGCCGACGGCGACGGGATCACACCCGTCACAAACCAGAACATGGCGTTCGGCAGCGTCGACTGTGGCGTGTCCGCCACGAAGACCGCGCTCGTCGCCCTCCAGCGCACGACGAGCGGTGCTCCACAAATCTTCCAGAGCGGAAGCACCGCCACTGTGACCATTCTGTCGGTCACCGGTAGCGGCCTGAGCGCCGTGATGGGAAGCCCGAACACGATCACCCTGCCTTCGGGCTGGGCTGGCCTGTCGCAAGGGACGATGAGCGCGGCCGTCTCGTCACAGGTCACCGTCACCTCGTCCACCCCGGGTGCGGGGAGCGGCACGGTCACGTACAAGGCCACGGGCGTTCGACAGTCGGATGGCGCTGTGATCACGCGCCAGGACCCGATGACCGTCACCTGGACGACCGGCAGCTGCGCGCCCGCGAACACTGCGCCGAGCGTTTCGGTCAGTGGCGTGTCGGACGGCGCCACCTACAAGTTTGGCGCGGTGCCGGCGGCGACCTGCAACGTCACCGATACCGAGGATGGCAACAGCTCGTTCGCCGCGACGCTGGGCGCCATTAGCGGCCCCCTCGCCTCCTACGGCCTGGGCAGCCAGACCGCCAGCTGCTCGTACACCGATGGCGGCGGCCTCTCCGCGAGCGCCTCAGCGACGTACTCGATCGTCGATACCGGCGCCCCGACCATCACCGACCTCGGCCCGACCGCGGGCCCGAATGGCAGCAACAGTTGGTACACGACCGCGGTCACTAACACGTTCCAGGCGGCCGACAGCGGTGCCGGCTTCGCCTCTCCGCTAACGAACCCTCACGAGTTCACCAAGGACAGCGGCAGCGCTGAGGGCTTGGCGGTCTCGATCGCCTCGGGTGCAGTCAGCGACGCGGCCGGCAATAGCGCCGCCAGCATCGACAGCGCCGCCTTCAAGATCGACCTGTCCGATCCGTACAATGTCGCCTTTGTCGGCGGCCCGGCGGCCGGCAGCAGCCACTACTTCGGATCGGTCCCGGGGGCACCGACCTGCACGGCGGACGACGATGTCTCCGGCCTGGCGAGCTGCACCATCAGCGGCTACAGCTCGGCAGTCGGAAACCACACGCTGACCGCGACCGCGACCGACACGGCAGGGCGCACCGCACAGGCCACGCGCTCGTACAGCGTTCTGGCCTGGACCCTGAGCGGCTTCTATCGGCCGGTCGACATGGCCGGCGTGGTGAACATGGTCAAGGGCGGTTCCACCGTTCCGCTGAAGTTCGAGATCTTTGTCGGCGCGACCGAGCTGACCTCCACGGCGAGCATCGCGTCCTTCAAGGTCGCAACCATCGGCTGCACGGCCTTGGATGACCTGTCAACCGATGAGATCGAGAACTACTCGACGGGTGGCACCAGCCTTCGCTACGACAGCGTCGACGGCCAGTTCATCCAGAACTGGCAGACGCCGAAGGGTGCCGGCAAGTGCTATCGAGTAACGATGACCGCCCAGGACGGCAGCGCGATCACCGCCCTCTTCAAGACGAAGTAGCTTCGTCCCGCACCGCGAGCGTGAAGCCGGGCCCTCCGGGCCCGGCTTTTCCGTGCCCGATGGTCCGCTGTCGGCCGCGGTCGGCTGGCACGCGAAGCGGGGATCCGGCCACCAGGTCGCCGCGAACGCAGGCCGAGATCTTGCGGATCGTCGAGGAGGCGCTGAACAACACCCGGAACCGTGCCGAGGCAGCGCGTCTCTATCGGGGGGCCGGCGGCGACTCCTGATCTCCGACCGTGACTCCGGCGGCCTGGAGTGCCCGCCGGAGCTGGGCCTCCGAGCTCGGGGCGATCGCCAGACGGGTAGCCCCGGCTCGCACGAGAACGATGCTGGCGGCTGGGTCGAGGCGAATGACGTCCACTTCGTCGCGGCCGCCGATAAGCCCAGGCCCGATCTCGAGCCCGAAGCTCCCGAGCGCGGTGCCGAACGAACGCCGCTTCAGTGGGCTCCGGAAACGTTCGGCGTGCCCGCCGGCCACCCGATATCGGTGGCGTACGGGCCAGGCGACAGCGTGCACCTCACCGGGGTGGACCTCGATGCGGAGCGAGAGCACGTGCACCGAGAGCGCCGCGACGTAAAGCAGCACGGCGGTGCTCGCGATCGTGACCGTCGTGCCGAGGATACCGGGTGTGCTCAGGCCTACCACCGCGCCGATTTCGCCCACGGCGAGGCGGAAAAGAAGCCAGCCGATCAGGCGGAACGGGTCGCGTGCCAGCCGGACCACAATCGGCCAGCGCATGGTCCCGGCCTGGGTGGCCGTCACGTCGGTCCGGCGACATCACGCAGAGCGGGACCGACCTCCGCCGAGGAATCGACGGACTCGATCGATCCCTCCGCGTCACGCTCAGGTTGTGGCATATCGCGAGCCTACCAGCGCTGCGGCGCGCGGGAATCCGGAGCCGTACAGATTCCGCCATGGAGTCGCGGCTCCGTATCCGCCGGAGGAGCCGGTCGCTAGGGTCCCGCGACGCAATGCCTTCTTGCAAGAGGCGCGGAGTGAATAACTGGAAAACCCATTGCGGCGCGCCACACTAGGATCGGTGGCAATGGAAGGGCCGATGCGAGTTCGTGGGGTGATCTTCGAAGGGCCCGGGCGTCCGACCCGGGTCGAAGAGCTGCGCCTCGACCCACCCCGGCAGGGCGAAGTTCTCGTTCGGATGGTCGCGGCCGGCGTCTGCCACTCCGACCTCCACGTCGTCGACGGCGAGTGGGACCGCCCGACGAACGTCGTGCTCGGTCACGAGGGAGCCGCGATCGTCGAGCAGCTCGGTCCCGATGTCACCGGTCTCGCGCCCGGTGATCTCGTCGTCCTGGCCTGGACGGCACCGTGCGGAGCGTGCGCCGCCTGCGGTCGGGGAGAGCCGTGGCTGTGCAGCAGCCCGGACGGCAGCGGGCATCGACTCGCTCCGGAGCTGACCCGCCTGCATCGGAGGGATGGGAGCCCGATCGGCGCCTACTCGGGCATCGGGACGTTCGGAACACACCAGGTCGTCGCTGCATCGGCCTCCATCAAGGTCGATCCGCGCACACCACCGGAGATCGCCGCGCTCATCGGCTGTGCGGTCACGACCGGCATCGGCGCCGTGCGCCACACCGCGGGGGTGAAGGCAGGGGAGTCGGTCGTCGTCATCGGCCTGGGAGGCGTCGGGTTGGCGGCAGTGATGGGAGCAGCAGCGGCAGGCGCCGAGCCGATCACGGCCGTGGACATGTCGCCGGCCAAGCTCGAGCTCGCCAAGCGGGTGGGAGCGCATCGCGCCATGCTGGTGGACGCCGCCCGAGAGGCGGCAGGAGCCGATCACGTTCTCGAATGCATCGGCCTGGTCGAGACCGTGGAACTCGCGATCGAGCTCGTTCGACCGGGCGGGATCGTGACCCTGGTGGGCATGACGCCGCAGGGGAGCCGCGCGAGCTTCGACGTCTATCGGCTGGTGGAGGACGGCAAGCAGATCCGCGGCGCCAACTACGGCTCCGCGCTGCCATCCCGAGATTTTCCGATGATCGTCCGCGAATACCTGGCGGGCAGCCTGCCGCTGGAGCTGCTCATCGCGGAGCGGATCGGCCTCGAGGGACTCGAGCGCGCGTTCGACGCGATGCGGAGAGGCGATGGCGCCCGCCGGGTCATCGTCTACTGACTGGCACGCCGAATGCGACACTGGGGGCATGAGTAACGCACGGCAGAGCCCGATTCCGCAGGATCGGGTCAACGAGAACATCGACCAGGCACATCGCGCCGATGTCGGACGCCGCGAGCTGGCGGAACAGGAGCGCTACCTGAAGGACCAGGGCGTCGACGAGCGTCCCGGAACGAACCCGAAGGAGCAGCCGGGCCTTCCCGACGAGGCCGCGAGCCCGGCCGACGGCGGCGACTGACAACCCGAACGAGATGGAAGAAGCCCGGACCAGACGGTCCGGGCTTCTCGCTACGACGAGGGAATCGCGGCGAACCGCTTAATCGTCTTCGCCGTCGTCGTCATCGTGGCCGCGCGACTGGCGCTCCTCGGCTTTCTCCGCCTTGCGCGCGGCCTTGTCGGCCTCGCGCTCGGACTTGCGCTGCTCCTTTGCAGCCGCCTTGTCGGCGGACTTCGACGTTTCGGCCTCTTCCGCCTCATCGGCCGCCTCTTCGGAGCCATCCTCGTGGCACGTGACGCGGGCGGCCTCGCTGACGGCACCCCCGTGGTTGTCGTTCTTGCCGCCGACGGCGTCCTTGTCGCGCGCGACCTCGGAGACGCAGGCGCCATGGGTCCCGTCTGAGGCGCTGTCGGCCTCTCCGGCCTGCTCTTCCTCGTCGCCATCCTCATCGGCGTCGCAGTCTTCGGACTCGAGCACGGCGCCGAAGCTGCCGGCGGGAGCATCGGCCGTCGGCTCCTCGACATCGCAGCCGCTCTCCTCGGCCTCGCACTCTTCGACGTCCTCGGCCGACGCACCGGGCTCCTGGTCCTCGGCTTCGTCCTCGGCGTCCTCTTCGAGGTCGCAGGCCTCGGGGTCCTCACCGTCATCGAGCGTCCCACCGTCGAACAGCAGGCCGTGGACGAATCCGGCGATGGTCTGGCCGCGGGTGCCTTCTGCGGAAGCGGACGGCGCACTGCCGAATGCGGCGGAGACCGATAGGGTGACGAGGATCGCGCCGCCGATCAGGGCGAGCCACGTGCTGCGCAGGCGTTGCATGGTCGATGAGTCTCCTATGCGGCGACGCGCGGGGCAGAGCGTGCGCCGAGGATGGCGGGCGCGGAGATCGCGCCGGAACAATACCGCACCGAGTGTGGCAGGCCAGCGGGCCGCCGGAAAGAGTACGTGGGGGCGGCGCGCACCACCAAATGGTCCGTCCGTGCGATCACTTTGATGGCTGACGGGGACGATGCTTGCGCAGCAGGATGTCGATGGCGTCCCGGTATCGCGCCCCCGACGCGTGTCGCCGCAGCCAGTCCAGGTAGTCCGGGTCCCGCGCGGCGACCTCGCCCAGGGTCCAGCCCTCGTAGCGTCCGAAGTCGAGACGCGCGCCACCCCCATCGGCCCCGAGCGGACCACGGGGGGCTCCATGCGTCGCCGATTCTCCGGGCGTCGGCGGGGGAGTGCGCCGGCGGTCGGACTCCCACGATTGACGCTTGATCGGATCCCGCACGACGGCGTACGCCCAGTTCAGGTCCGCCATGCGCTGCTCGCCGTGCTCGCCGAGCGGCGTCGCGGCATCGGGATGGACCTTGCGGGCCAGCACACGGTACGCAGCCTTCACGACGTCCGGATCGGCATCGGGCTGGACCTGGAGGATCCGATACGGGTCGCGGCGCTCCATCGGCTAGGCCACGAAGTCGTCACAGGGACGTGGGACGTGAACCTGGCGGCGGATGTCGAAGCGGTCGCCCGGGAAGGCTGCGACGGTCACCAGCCCATCGTACTTGCGCGAAGGCCTCCTAGCGCGGCATCTGGGTCGTGTGCGGCGCGGGGCCCTCGGCATCGTCCTTGTCCGTACCGGGCGCCTCGCCGTCAGGGTTCATGGCATCGCCGGCCTCGCCGAGGGTTGCATCTTCATCGGTGATCGGGTTCTTGAGCTCCACATCCTCGAGCTGCTCGACGCTGTCCTTGGTGCGTTCGGACTCCATCTGGTCACCTCCTGCACGTGGACGATGCAAGTCGCGGGCCGCCGGGGCTATGCTCGCGCCGATGCAGGAACAGGCTCGTCCCACGGTCACCGCACGCGTTCCGGACCCGCAGCGGCCGGACCCGAATGCGCTCATGCGCACGTGCGCGAACTGCGGATCCGCCATGGAAGAGCGCAAGTGCAAGCTCATCTGCCACGGCTGCGGCTATTTCCTGAGCTGCTCGGACTACTACTGATCTCGCGCTACTGGACGGTGCCGACGAAGCGCATCGTGGCCATGATGCGATCGAGCACTCCCCGGTTGAGCTCGAACGTGCCGCCCATCGCAGTGTCGGTACGCGCGATGAGGTTCGGCCCCTGCTCGGGCGTCGGGCCGAGCTGCACAACGTACTCGTAGGTGCGGCCGCTGCCGCCGTCGGCGGTGCCATCGATCTCGAGCCGAAACGCCTCCTGCGTCCCGACGACGACGATTTCCTCGCTGCTCAGGATCTCACGCAGGTAGCCCCGGCCGCCCTGCAACAGGAAGATCTCGATCGCGATCTCGTCCGGCACCAAGCTCGGGTCCGGCACCTCGTAGAACGTCGGACTGAACCAGCTGCACGCCGGCACGTTGCCGATGGCGGTGTTCGTCCACCAGTCCTCCGGGAACTCGAGCTGGTACCCGGCGCTCGGGTTCTGGCAGTCATCCCGGACCAGGAAGAGCGCGTCGGCCGTCGGATTGCTCGGAATGCCGAAGCCGCCCGGTTTCGCGGTTGGCGGCGCCGAGCCGGTCGGCTCGGCGGTGGGCGTCGGGCCCGGCGTCGTGGTGGGCGTCGGATCGGCGGTCGGTGTTGGACTTGCGGTCGGGGTAGGGGCCACGCTCGGCGCAGGTGAGGCCGTGGGCGAGACCTCTGGCGCCGATGAACAGGCGCTGATGATCACCATCACGCCGATCGGCGCAATCAGCCGCTTTAGGAGGTGCCGCATCCCTTTCAGCCTACCTGTGCCGGGACCGAAGCGCATGGCGGGGTCAGCGAGCCCGCTTGGCTTCCATCAGCGCCGCATCGGCACGATGGAAGGCGTCGCGCAGCGGCTCACCCGGGAGCGGCCGCTGCCGACCCGATGGAGATGGAGAGTCGGAGATCAGCGTGCGTGCCACGCCAGGACTCGCTTTCCTTCGCGATGCGCCGCTCGAGCGATTCCACGCCGTTCGCATCCGTGGACGGGAGCAGCGCCGCGAATTCGTCCCCTCCAAGGCGGACGATGATGTCGCCGCCCCGCACGGTGGACCTCAGGATCGCCGCCGCCCCGACGAGGATCTCATCACCGGCCGCGTGACCGAAGCGGTCGTTCGTTTCCTTGAGCCGATCGACGTCGAGGGAGAGACCGCCACGGGCTGCCCGTGGCGGTTGAACAGCGCCTCTTCGCGTCGCATGGCCTCGTCCCACGCGATTCGATTCCCGAGACCGGTCAGTGGATCCGCCCGGGCTTCCAGCGCGAAGGCGTCGCGCTCGCGCGACAGCGCCTCGCGCGCCGATGCCTGCGCCAGCAGCACCTCAGCCGCATCGGCGAGCGAGCGGCCGATTCGCTGGCAGAGGACCGTGAATCCGCGAGCCTTCTCCGAGGTATGCCCGAGCATCAGCGTGGCGAACGGGGAGGGTGAGCCGATGTGCAACGCATACCGGGAGACCATGCTGACTCCGAGAGGGTCATCGGCCATCTCCTGCTCGACGCTGCTGTCTTCGTCGGATCGCTCGGCGATCTCCTCCAGCGCCGTGACCAGACGGGGATGATCCACGATCTGGCTCCAGCCCGCTCCGCCGCCGCCGATTACTGTGCGGTGGCTGTCCGTGACGAGCACGACGCCGATCTCGCACGAGAGCGCCTCGGCCGCCACGGATGCCACGTGGGTGGCGGTCGCGGCGAGCGACTCCGGCCGGTACTCCATCAGCTGGCGCACGGCGTGGACAACCTCGAGCTCATCGGCCAGGAGCTTGGAAGAAGGGACGCCCTCGCACTCGGCCGCGGCCTCGGCCGCAGCGCGCAGGAGCTCGCCGTCGGATGCGACGATCAGGCTCGGATTGCCGAAGACAATGAGATGGCCGTCACCCACGGGGACGAGCGCGGCGTGCTGGGCGTAGTACGGCCCGATGACGCGTCGAGCCTCGCTGGCCACGATTCGCTGCGTCCGACCTCGTCGGAACGTCTCGTTCGCGAGCGGCTCATCGGCGAGGTCGACCTCGACCACGCCCGCCCAGCCGATGGCCCGTCCGGCCCCGCCAAGCAGCGAGAGCTGCGCGTGGCGCCTCACGAACACGAAGAGATCGTCGATGCCCACGCTGGCGGCCATGCCGGCGCACCCGCCGGTCGCATCGGTGGGGATCACGAGGCCAGGACAGCGCTGATCGGGAAGCTCACGCCGCGGAGCGTAGGTCCCACGCCCCGTCAGAGGCCATGGCCCGATCGGACTACGCCGGCCCCACGACGTCAGCCGTCAGCTATCCCTCGACGAGGTCCATCTCTACGAGGTGCTCGGCCAGGAACCAGACCTGGAGCTCGTGGCGCCGCAGGACGTCGCCCATGAGCAGGTCATTCGAGCCCCAGTCCTTCGACTTCTCCGTGGTCTCGATCCCGTCCCGCACCTTGCCGATCACGGTCTCGTGAGCCTGGAGCAGTCTCGTGATCTGGGCGGGAACGTCCTCGGCGCCGTCCGGAGCGCGCTCGATGGTCGTGAGCTCGGCGGCGTGACGCGGGTCACCAACGGCGATCCCGCCCAGGGCCTGGACGCGCTCGGCCACGAGGTCGATGAGCTCAAGCTGCTCCTCGGCATGCTTGTCGAAGAGCAGGTGGAGCTGATAGAACGTCGGGCCGGCCACGTTCCAGTGCGCCTTCTTGTAGAGGGCGTAGAGGATCGTGGTGTCCGCGAGGATCTCGTTGAGCAGCTCGCTGCTCTCGCGCCGCGCCTTCTCGGCCAGGCCGATCGGAAGGTTGCGCATGGCATCGAACTTCTGGACTTCGTCGCCCAGCTTGCCGTAGTGGGGGCTGGCCCGCCGGCCGTTGCGGTCGTTCTTCGTCGTGCTCGGGCGGGTCGTGGTGGTGGTCATGTTGAATTCTCCAGCTCAGGATGCGTGTGTACGGCTCTCATTGCATGACCGATGCCGATCAGCGCCTCATTCGGGTGAACTCGTTACGATTGTCCGATGACCCCACCCCGCGTCGTCGCGATCACCGGTGCCGGTGGCATGGTCGGGACCGTCGTCGTCCGCGGGCTCCGCGATCGATACGACCTGCGCCCACTCCATCGCGATGACGCCGATATCACGGATCTCGAGGCGCTCGAGCGCGTGTTCGCGGACGTGGACGCCGTCGTCCACCTGGCTGCGACCGCGGACGTGGATTCTCCCTGGGACGCGGTGCTGTCCGCGAACGTCATCGGCGTCTACAACGTCTACGAGGCCGCACGACGCTCGGGTGTCGACCGCGTCGTCTTCGCGAGCTCGAACCACACGGTCGGGATGTACCAATGGGACGACGATCGCTTTGTCGACCCGTCACGCCCCGAGATCGTCCCGGCGGATGCATTGTTCCGACCCGACTCGCTGTACGGCGCGAGCAAGGTGTGGGGTGAAGCGCTCGGTCGCTACTACGTCGAGCGCCTCGAGGCGCTCTCCGTCGTCTGCGTGCGCATCGGATGGGTGACCGAGGATGACAAGCCGCCCGCCGCGCTGCACGCCGACGATCTCGATGAGCAACGCGTTCGCGACCGCGGGCCGGGAATGTGGCTCAGCCATCGCGACTGCGTGTCACTCGTCGATGCCGCGCTGCGGGCCGACGTGAGCTTCGCGACGGTGTTCGGCGTGAGCGACAACCGCGGCCGATGGCTCAGCCTCGAGGAAGGACGCGATCTCCTCGGTTGGGAGCCACGGGACGGGTTCGCCGGAAGCTAGCCCCGGTACTCGCTGATCTCGAACAGGTGTCCGTCGGGGTCGCGGAAGAAGCACCGTGTCTCGGCTCCACGGACCAGCGGGGGCGTGAGGAACTCCGCGCCCCGTCCGAGCAGCTCGTCATACGCTGCCTGGCAATCGGGGACCCGGATCGTGAACAGGTGGCTGAGCCGATTCGGATCGTCGGGGGCCGCGAGGGTCACGTCCGGCTTGTCGTCCGTCGGCTCTCCGCCGATGACGAGCAGCAGCCACGTCCCGGTGAACGAGAGGACCGTGGAGTCCCCGCCGTACTCGCGATGGACCCTGGCACCCAGCACGTCCTCGTACCAGCTGCGTGACCGATCGAGATCGGACACCACGAGGATGTGCGTCAGTGGCATGTCATCGGTCGGGAACGTCATGCACACAGGGTAGACCTTCGAGGCGGGACCATCCGTACGTCGGAGCTCATCGGCGCCCTCTCGACCGCCCTCGACCTGACCGAGGGGCTCCTGGCGGGCCACGCGGCGCGAACGTCCCGACATCGTCTAGAGCGTCGCCGCGAGGACCTCGACCGGTTCGATCTTCGGCGGCTCGCTGAAGAGCTCATCGGCTCGATCCATGAGGGCTGCGGCAACCGGTCCGTTCAGGTGTGCCTGACGCCCATCCTCGCCGGGGAAGACGTCGAAGATCCCGAACGTCTGCGGCCCCATCTTGATGGCGAACCACGCCGTCGTCTCGGGTTCCTGCTGGACAAGGCCGAGGCCATCATTGAGGAACTGGGCGACGTCGGCTTCCTTGCCGGGCTTCGCCTCGAGTCGGACGAGCAGTCCGACGGTCACGTTGTCTGCCATGGGGGCTCCTTCGCCGTTTGTTGATCTGCGATCGCGAACCTCGCGGTCACATGCGGATCAGGCGCAAGAATGCGACCAGCCGATGACGGGCGTGTGACGGACGCCGGTTCAGCCCGGCTCGAGCCGCAGCGTGGTCGAGAGCGTCTCCGGCTGCAGCATGGAGTCCGTGCTGGCCCGGTGGCGCGTCCCGTACTTGGCTTCGAGTAGCTCGCTGACGTGTCCGACCGTCGCATCGTCGGTGGCCGGTATCGCTCGGACCGCGATCGACTCCTGGCCCAGCCGCAGGTGGCCGGCGGGACGAGCCACGAGATCCTGGTACCAGCGCCCGCGCTCGCCTCGCACGGAGCGCACGAACACGTCGCTCCCTTCGGCGACGACCCAGATGATGGTCGAGCGCACGTCACCGGAGCGCCGGGTGGTCTCGATGTCCACTTCCTCGATCGCCTGGAGCTGATCGAGGATCTCCTGATCAAATGCCGGTTCTGTTGCCATGCAAGGAGTCTACGGTTTCGGCGCCGCGGGGTGCGCTATCGTCGTCGGGTGCCCGACGATCGGTCGGGCGAGCACTGAGGTCGCAGACATGCGTACCCTGGCGCCGATGAAATCGGGTGCCTCGGCACTTACCATCCTCGCGTTGATCGCACTGCCATCCGCGCGTTTGGAGCGTGTGTGACCCGGGATTCGCGGCCTTCGCCGATGTACAGATGACGTTCCCCGGGACGGTCGCCGATGAGATGTGGTCGGCGCAGGTGATTCAGCGCGACATCGGCGATCCGTTCGAGGTCCATCCGTGACGTGGCCGTCACCGGCGCAAACCGATGAGAATGGGATGTCAGGGCCCGTCCAATCACGAAACGCAAGCTTCATTGGAGATCGCATGCACCTCAACAGCATCCTCATCGGGTCCGATGACCCACAGCGACTGGCCGACTACTACACGAAGCTCTTCGGCGACCCCATGTGGAACGAGGGCGGCTACATCGGCTGGCAGATCGGCACCGGGGGACTGACCGTTGGTCCACACGACAAGGTGAGCGGCAAGAACGGGCAGCCCGGTCGCATCATCTGGAACATCGAATGCGCCGATGTGAAGGCCGAGTTCGAGCGCTTCCGGGACGCGGGCGCCACGGTCATCCAGGAGCCATACAACCCGGGCGGGTCGGACGAGGACGGATCGATCGCCACCTTCGCCGATCCTGACGATAACTACTTCCAGCTCATGAGCCCGATGCAGCCCTAGGCCGTGCCGAGCAGTTCCATCACGTCCGACCACCGGTCGGTCGTTGCGGGCACGATGGTGGGTTCTGGACGGTCCGTCACAATGCGACTCCATGGAGTTCATCGGCTTTCCGCTGATTCTCGTCCCTGCCGTGGTCCTCGGTCGCGTCCTGGTCCGAGCCGGACTCAGCTCGACCGGCGTGACCGCCGGAATCTGGATCCTGACGGCGGCGGTCGTCGCCGCGCTTGGCGCCGCGGCTGGCTCGGTCGGCGTTCCGGCCTTCATCCTTCTCTGGCCGATCGCTCTCGCTCTTGTGGGCCTGGCGGCGTGGCTCATCGTGCGTCCCGATCCCACGACGGCCTGGATTTCCCTCGCCGCCGCGACGCTCGTCATGGCGCTCGGGGTGATCGGCGTGCTGACGTCGACGCGTGAGTTCCACGCCGCGCAATGGATGATCGCGGGGTTCGGTGCCGCGGCTCTCTATTTCTCGGATTCGTACCTCCGGGAGCACGGCCGCTAGACCGCCCCGACTGATCGGGACGAGGCGAAGGTGCTGCTCCTGGACGGCATCGCCGCCCGCAACGGCTAGCCCTTGTCGATCACGCAGAAGCGGTTGCCCTCGGGATCGGCCAGGATCACGAAGTCGGCCTCCGGTGTCATGCCCTTCCAATCGACCCGCGTGGCGCCGAGCCCGATGAGCCGTTCCACCGCGGCCACCTGGTCGTCGGCATACAGATCGAGGTGGATCTTGGGCGGGACCTGGACGTCCGCGTGCCATCGATCGAGTGACACGTTCGGGCCGATGCCGCTGCGGGGCCGCAGCAGGGCGAAGGTGTCGTCGTCGCCCTCGCGAGGAACGTAGTCGAGGACTGCCGTCCAGAACGCCTTCTGCCGCTCGAGGTCGTCCACCCGGAGGACAATGGAGCCGATATGCAGCATGCAGCAACCCTAGCCCGGTCCACGGCTCAGGATGGTGCCCGTGCGACTGTCGCCAGCTCTCTTGATTGCCGCGTCCGATGCGTCGACCCACGCGAGGAGCGGCGGCTTCAGCCGTGCCGCCAGGTCGGGATCGCCATGACGCAGCTCCGCGAGAAATGCCTTCGTGGCCGCGTCAATGGCCGCCATCAGGGACGGGCTTGCAAGATCGGGAACCAAGGTCGGCACGAGCGCCGCTGTTGCTTCGGAGGGCAGGTTGTCCACCTGCTTGAATTCGTCGGCATCTAGCCCGTTTCGCTCCGCAGCCAGCGCAAGCGCGCGGTTGCGAACTCGCTGCAGGTAGTACAGCGACCGCCAGGGTCGTCGGCGTACCGCCGCGCTGCAGGCGTGAAGCACGTCATGCCAAGCGTACCCTGCCTCGCCAGGCCAGTCGGGCGTCGGGACCCACGCCTCCGGCGACCCCGCAACCCGGGTCACGGCATCCCGGCGATCGAATGCAACCCGCACCGGCGCCCAAACGCTGAAGTCCTCGAGCGGTGCAAACGCCAGGTCGAGGACGAGCCCGCTCGACAGCAGAAAGCCCCGCACGAGCGTCGTCTCGTAGGCGTTCTCGTAGTGGTGCGCGACCGGCCACTCATCGTAAACACGCCGCGTCCAATCGCTGGCGACAACTGCGCAGTCGACTTCCGAGCGCACGACCGCGGTGAGATCGAGGTCGGACCATGCGTCGAGGCGATCCACGCCAAGCGACCCGGTCAGGACCACCGCCTCGATGCGGTCGTCCTCACGGAGCTGATCCAGGAGCCGCTCCAGCGCCGCGCTTCGCTCGGATTCGGCGAAGGTGCCCACTCGCCGTCACCCAGTCTGGATGAGGGCCAGGATATTGCCGGCGGGGTCCTTGAACCAGGCGATGGGTGGACCGTACTCCCGCGCGATCCCTCGGTCGTCTTGTCCCGCACCCTCGTAGTGCTCGAATGACACGCCACGGCCGCTGAGCTCCTCGACTGCCGCGTCGATGTCCGGCACCTCGAAGTTCAGCACGGTGAAGCTCGCGGGCTCATGGTCATCCTTGGGATAGATCAGCACGCGCTGTCCCCCTGCCAGGGCAAGATTGAGCATCCCGTTCTCCTCGGTCAATTCCACGCCGAGCACGTCGGCATAGAAGGTTCTCGCACGCCCGATGTCATCCGCCGAGAATCCCGAGAATGCGCCGCGTTCCGACAACATGATGAGCCTCCACTCGTGTTCCACCTGCGTCCGAGGATAGGACCGATCCCAAACTGGATTCTCATCGGCTTTTCCCTTGCGGAGCTGAAGTCCGTGCAAGACTGCGTGCATGTCACCCGAGGGAATCCTGGTCGGATCCGATGGACGCGCGCGCTGCTGGTGGGCCGGGAATGACGATCTCTACCAGGCGTACCACGACGGCGAGTGGGGCAGGCCCGTGGCCGATGACAGGACGCTGTTCGAGAAGCTCTGCCTGGAGGGCTTTCAGTTGGGCCTGAGCTGGCTCACTATTCTCCGCAAGCGGGAGAACTTCCGGGACGCATTCGCCGGATTCGATCCCGCCGCGGTCGCGGACTTCGGCGAGGACGACGTCCATCGGCCCATGGCCGATGCCGGGATCGTCCGGAATCGGGCGAAGATCGAAGCCACGATCAACAACGCTCGCCGATACGCGGAGCTCGTCGCCGATTCCTGCAGCGGCCGCGCACCTCTGGAGCTTCGAGTCGGATCCCTCGTCGCGTCCCGCCACGCTCGATCACGCGACGCTGCTGACCTATGGCGCGCCCCCCACGTCGAAGGCCATGAGCAAGGATCTCCGGCGTCGCGGCTGGGCCTTCTTGGGGCCGACAACGGCCTACGCGGCCATGGAGGCGATGGGCATGGTCAACGATCACCTCGACGGCTGCTGGGCGCGGCCCGAGGTGGAGCGGCTCCGCCGCGCGTTCATACGGCCGACCCGCTGACGGTCTCGGGAGCCGATGGAATCGTCACGTGCTCGCCCTGGCGACCGTAAGCGGCGATTCCCGTGCCGATGCCCCAGTCATGCGGATTTCCACGCTCAGCGGGTCGACAGGCTGGGCATCCGCGGCCGGCCATCCGTGCCTAGCGTCGTCAGGATGCGCGGCTGACAACTCGCCCAGGCTCCGACGCGAATCTCACGCCGATGGTTCGAGGAAGTCGAGCCCGACCGCCGACTCATCGCTTGGCCCGGCTCGGGACCTCCTGGAGCAGCCAACTGTTGCCGTCGGGGTCGGAGAACTCCGCGTACGAGCCGAAGTCGCCGCGATTCGGGTCCGGACCCGGCGTCTGGCCCTGCTCGCCCCAGTGGAAGATGTCGCCGATGGGGACACCCCGATCCTTCAGTTCCGCGTGCGCCGCCTCGATGTCGGCGACCACGAGGTAGGTGTTCACGTACGACCCAGGCTCGGACTGGGGGAAGCCGATGCCGAAGGTGATGGAGCAATCGGAGCCAGGCGGCGTGAGCTGGACGACGCGCATTCCCGGCGCCGGCTCCGTGTCGACGTCCAGGTGCCACCCCGCCTGCTCGTAGAACGCCTTGGCCCGGTCGATGTCGCTGACCGGCATCGTGATCGCTTCGATTCGGTAGTCCATGACAACCTCACTTCTCGTCGATGTCAGCGTCGCGCCACCTCGCCGATGATCTCCGCGAGCTCGCGCGGCTTCGACCACATCGGCCAGTGGCTGGTCGGCAGGTCGACCCAGGTGGCCTTGCGCAGCTCGGGGATGCCCGCCAGGAACGACCACTCCGGGTTTTCCCGAGCGTACTTCTGATAGTCCTCGGCGCTGAAGCCGGTGCAGATCAACGTGCTCGGGATGTCGTTGCGCGCATCGTTCGTCAGCTCGGCGGCCTCGCGCACGACGCCACCGGGCACGGGAACCGCTCGCTCGCGGAATGTGGCCTTCTGCTCGTCGCTGAGGCCGTCGAGATTCTCGCCCTCCTCGATCTCCGTCCAGACCATCGGCTTCTCGGCATCGGCGAAGTCGGGTTCCAGGGCGCCCTTCCCCGGAGCGGTATCGACGTACACCATGGCCGCGATCCGATCCGGCACGCGGTCGCTGGCGGCGTAGCCGCTGAAGCCGCTGGCGCTGTGCACCGCCAGCACGGCGGGGGAGTCCGCAGCCTCCACGGCCTTCACGATCGCGTCGACGTGGTCCGACATGCCGATGCCCGACCGGTCGCTCGCAGCGGACTCGAGACCGGGCAGGGTGATGGGGGTCACGTCGTGTCCGTCGGCGCGGAGGATCTCCGCGACCTCGTCCCAGGCCCATGCCCCGAGCCAGAAGCCCGGAACCAGGATGATCGGCGCCGATGCGTCTTGGTCAGTCATGTTGATCCCCACTGGTGCTCACTTTGGTCGTGCGAAACGATGACAGATCGCGCCGGAAGGATCCGCCGATAGCCGTCAGTACGGCGGGCGCAATCGCCTGAACATCGGGAAGTGGCGCACGTTCGCCGTCGCAAGCCTTGCGTCGAGCTCCAGTGCTGTCGCCGCCACGATGAGGTCGCCGATGCCAAGGTCAGCGTGGCTGCGCCGGAACCGGCGCCCGAGATCCCCGGCCCGGCGTGAGATTCGCTCGTCGACGGGGATCCATTTGATGGCGGCCATCAGGCGTTCGGTGGCTCGTCGCTCCGGGTGGCGCAGACCTTGGAGCAGCTCGACGCGCGTCACCTCGGAGCACGCCGGCACGCTCGGGAGCTTGAGAAGATAGGCCCGCGCAGCATCAAGGCCTCGGAGGTGATCGACGAGGACCGTCGTGTCGAGAACGATCACGCCCGCCATCGTCGCTCGAGCTCGTCAGCCCTGTCGACGTCGGCATCCCGCAGGCCACGGACGTAGACGTCTCCCGGGGGGAGATTGGGGGCGATCCCGAACGTCGACTCGACCGCTTCGCGCAGGGCCGCCAGACGGCCGTCATCGTCGTCGGGCTGCGCGAGGTAGTGGCGGATGGCCTCCCTGATCTGGTGAGACGCCGTGGTGCCGCGAGCGCGCGCCCTGAGCCTCAGCTCGTCCGCCTGCTGCTCGTCGAGGTAGATCTGGGTCCGCCGCATGATGTATGAATCATACATCGTCGCCTGGGATGCACAGCGTCGCGTTCAGAAGTCGATGCGCACGACGAACCGCCGCGGTGTCGGATGGCTCACCTCGGTGAAGCCGGCGGCGGCGAACACGCTCACGGTGCCCATGTGCAGCTCACCCCAGGTAATGTCCGCGCCGGGTTCGGTGACCATCGGATACGCCTCAAGTGCCCGGGCGCCACGTTCACGTGCGAAGTCGACGGCGGCCCGAGCAAGGGCGTAGCTCACACCGGCGCGCCGATGCCCGGCCCGGGTGAAGAGGCAGGTGACGGCCCACACGCTGTCATCGGCCTTGTCCTCGTCGCGGCCGTCCCAGGGCACGCGGTACACACGCAGCAGGGCGTCGTAGGCGGTGCGTGGCTCGACGGCGCACCAGCCGACCGGCACGCCATCGCGGTATGCCACGAGCCCGCTCGTCCCGGTCGCCTGTGGGTTGCCGCATCGGGTCTGCTCGCGAAGCCGCAGCACACGCTCCTCCCGGGGAAATTTCGAGAATGCCTCCTTCGGCGCCAGCTTGAAACGCTGGCATTGGCACCCGGCTGCCGCACCACGCGAACCGAAGACGGCGTCGAGGTCCTCGCAGGACGCCTCGTTGGCGGGCACGATCCGCAGGTCATCGGTCATGCCGTTCAGCGTAGCGAAGCCACACGGCCCGGCGGGCGGTCTACTGGCTGTGCGAGGTGATCGCATCGATGACCGATGAGCAATTCGCCATCCGCCCATCTCCCGATCGGCCGGTGGGGCCTCGACTGACGCCCCGGCGGCGTATGCTCGTCGGGCCGAGCAATCAGAGGAACCCATGGAATCCAATCAGACCGACCGACTGACGGCGCTCCTCAACGAGGCACAGAGAGCGCACGGAACCTACGAGGCGACCGAGCTCAACGGCGTGTTCGACCAGGAATGGCCGCAGTGGTACGCGGCCTACGCCGTCGAACACGGCCTTGGCGAGATCCTTGGCCACGACGTCACGGCCGATGCGGCCGGTGCCTTCCTGACTCGGGCCTACGCCGAATACGAGCAGACGGACCCCAAGCCCGAAGCGTCGTGGGCCGAGGTGCTTGCCCCTCGCATGTTGAACGAACTCTAGGCCGAACCGGGATGCTCGCCGCGCAGCCCACCTGTTTCCTGATCGCCGATATCTCCGGATACACCGGCTACCTCGCGGACACGGAACTCGAGCACGCTCAGGACATCCTGGCCGACCTCATCGGCGCCGTGGTCACCGCCCCGATGACAACCAGCGCCGCCGATGCGTGACCGACCGAGCATGAATGAGCTTCTCACCCGCTCGCGTCACGAAGGACCGATCTGGCGGCACAGCCCAAGCTTGCGTGAGTGGGTCGTCATCGCCCTGATGATGGCCGCCCTCTTCCCGGTGCCGAGCCTCCTGGGATTGCCGCCGGTCCCGTGGATCGACGCGATTCACGTCGTCGGTGAGTTCGCCCTCGCACTCGCGACGCTGGCCGTGGCATTCGTCGTGGTCGAGCTGGCCTACCACCGCTGGTTTCCTCGGTCTCGGACCCCCTGAAGCCGATGACGAATGAGTCCCTCCTGCCCCTGGCCAGCGGAGCCATCGACGGGAGACCCTTGCACTCATAGCGAGCGTCGCATCTAGCCCTCGATCGTGTCGATGCCCAGCCACGTGGCGAGATCGGAGAGTTCCCCACGGACGGCTGTGTGCATGGTTCGCGTGAACTTCACGTCCTCGTGGATCGCGTGGACGCGCAGGACGGACGCGTTCCGATCGGCGGCAGCATCCACCTTGCCGATCAGCCGATCGTCGTGGAGGATCGGCAGGGCGTAGAAGCCCCATCGACGCTTTGCCGCCGGCTTGTACATCTCGAGCACGTATTCGAAGCCGAACAGCTCCATGGCGCGCACCCGGTCGTGGATGAGGCGGTCGAACGGCGAGATCAGGGCCGTTCGGCCGACGAATTTGTCGCTGAGCGCCGCGGGATCGACCCGCCACTCGCCCTTCGTGCCTTCGACCAAGGCCGGTTCGCCGGCGTCATCGACGTGGACCGGCTCGCCCGGGACGACGCGCCGCTTGCCACGGGCGATGCCCAGTGACGTCAGTCGGCGCTCGCTGCGCAGGCGAGTCGCCTCCGCGGGGCTGGGAATCGTGACGTCCGAGGGGTACACCCGCTTGGCGAGGTCCCAGACGCGCTCCCGTCCCACGCGTCCCGAGATCGCCACCTCGCCCAGCCGCTGGAGCAGCTCCAGCATCTGCGTGACGTTGCGGTTGTTCGTCCAACCGGACGATGGCCAGGGGACGGCGGCGGTGTCGGGGATCGCGCGCGAGGTCAGCGGTCCCGAGCCGGCCAGCAGGTCGAGGACATTGCGCCGAAATCGCCTGTTGTCGCGCAGCCATGCCCGGTGCTTCTCACCGAAGATCGGGTTCGCCACGCCTGACAGGTAGAGGCCAAGGTCGCGCATCGGTCGCACCACCGCGTCGAACTCGAACAGCGTGCGGTCCTCCTCGAGCGCCCGCGTGAGGTCCGCCGGGCGATACGACGACCCGAGCCGGCTCCAGGCGACAAGATCCGCGCTGGGAGCGATGGCCGATGTCGGATCGATCTGGAGCATCGTCAGCTGTTCAACCAGCGCGACGAGGTCGGTCGGCCGCCGGGACTCGAGCCGCTGCGCGCGCATGGCGATGCGCCGCGCCTGCTCCTTCGTGAGCTGATGCACCATCGGGCTACGGTACCGGACCGAACCGTGCGCCTGTGGGAACGCGATCTGCAACCATCTGGACAGGATGGCAAACAACGCGAACTCTCACCCGCATTCTGCCGCAGGCGCCGCCCGCGGGCGACTCACGATCGTCTTCAGCCTTGTCGTCGCGTTCCTGGTGGTGGAGGTCGTCGCCAGCGCCATCACGAACAGCGTGGCGCTCCTCGCCGATGCGGGCCACATGCTCACGGACGCGGCCGGCGTCGGCCTGGCCCTCCTGGCGATCCACTTCGGCGCCCGACCCGCGACCCCGAGCAAGTCGTTCGGCTACTACCGGCTCGAGATCCTGGCTGCCGTGGTGAACGCGGTGATCCTCCTGGGGGTGTCCGTCTACATCCTGATCGAGGCCTATCGGCGCTTCAGCGAGCCGCCGGAGGTCCACAGCGTTGGGATGCTGGTGGTCGCCGGCATCGGGCTGGGGGTGAACCTGATCTCGCTGCGCCTGCTGTCCGGAGCCGGGACCAGCCTGAATATGCGCGGCGCCTACCTCGAGGTGCTCGGCGATCTGCTCGCGTCGGTCGCGGTGCTGATCGCCGGGTTCGTGATCTTGGCCACCGGCTGGACCCAGGCCGATCCGCTTGCGTCGGTCGTCATTGCGCTGCTCATCCTCCCTCGCACTTGGAACCTCCTGCGCGAGGCCGTCGACGTGCTGCTGCAGGCGACGCCGAAGGGCGTGGACCTGGACGAGGTCCGCGCCCACCTCCTCCGCGGCGAGGGGATCGTGGACGCCCACGATCTCCACGCCTGGACGTTGACGTCGGGGATCCACGTGGTCTCGGCGCACGTGGTGATCAAGCCGGCCGCCGATCCGGCCCGCGTCCTCGACGAGGTGTGCCGTTGCCTGTCCGAGGACTTCGACATGGAGCACTCGACGATCCAGCTCGAGACAATCGACCGGCGGCGCCTCGAGGACGGCGCCCATCCCTGACGGCGCCGGCAGCCGACCTCAGTTCTGGGGCTCGGCCTCGCCCTCGAGGACGCGACGCAGCTTCCGTGCGAAGGCATCCGGCTCGCCGGACTGCCCGTACTCGCCGCCCAGGAAGCCGCTGTGATCGCCGGGGAAGATCACGGGCTCGGTTCCGAGTCGCTCGGCGACGGCATGTGCCCCTCGGCTCGCCATCTCGCCCTCCGATGTGACGCCGGCGGCCAGCACGATCCGGGTCGAGGCCGCGCGCAGGGCGTCGAAGTCGGGCTCGTAGTGACTGGTGGTGATCATGCCCTGCCCGAGCAGCGGATCCGTCCGGGAGCCGTCGTCCTCGGCGGGCATTCCGAACATCGCCGGGTCCGGGCCCGGCTGCGAGGCGAACTCGGCCTTCATCGGCCCCTTGTGACTGACCATCGCGATGAAGTGCGCCATTCCCGCACCCCAACCGCTGCGCTGGTAGGTCTCGTGGACGGCGCGGGTGACCGCCAGCGCGCCCTCCCGGTCCGGCAGGATTGAGGCGAGCGGCGGCTCATGGGCGACCAACTTCCGCACGTCGTTTGGATAGCGGGCGATCAGCGCCAGCGCGTTCACCGCTCCACCGCTGCTGGCGAACATGTCGACCGGCGCGGCATCGAGCGCCTCGATGATCCGATGGAGGTCCTCGGCGTGGTCGTCGGGCGTCACCGCGCTCGACGGATCGGTCTTCTGGCTGCGTTCGCTGCCGCGCGGGTCGTAGGTCACCGCCGTGCGATCGACGAAATTCCCGGCCAGGGTTGCGAATCCCGCGGCATCCATCGGCGAGCCGATCAGCATCAGGATCGGCTCGGTGGCCTCGTCGTTGCGCCGGATGTCATAGGCCAGCGTGGCACCGTCGGCCTCGAGGGTGTGGGTCGTTGGTTCGGTCGTAGTGGTGGTCATGATGTTCTCCTCGTTCGCATCCCCGCCATCGCTCCTCAGGCCTGAGCGACCGGGTCCTCGGCGATGATCGCATCGATCTGGCCGACGGCTTCGGTCAGGCCCTCTTCCATGCCCATGGCGAGGATCTGCTCCATGGCCGCCGCGCTCGGGAAGACGCTGCGGATTGACATCCGGGTGCGCCCGTCGCCGGTCTGCTCGATCTTGACATGTCCCTCGTTCCGCGGCAGGCCGTCGTTCGGCGTGCCGTCCTCGTTCGCGAATCCGTCGTGGAAGAGGAGCCGATGGGGTGGCTGGACCTCGACGACCGTCCAGTAGCCGTGGGCCTCGTCGCCACCTGGCCCGGTCATGTGGTACGCGACGTGACCGCAGGGTTCGAGGGAGTGCTCCGTGAAGGTCGCGGGCCAGGTCGGCGGTCCCCACCAGCGCTCGAGCTGGCGCGGGTCGTCCCACAGCTGCCATACGCGCTCGGCAGACGCGTCGAACTCGGCCTCCAGCGTCATGGTCAGCGTGTCGGCGTCCTTGCGGACTGCGGTGACGGTCATCGGTTGTCCTCCCTGGGTGATCTGGTGACGAGCTCGGTCATGCGGTCGATCCGGCCGCGCCACAGGTCCTCGTACTGGTCGAGCAGGCGACGCGCGACGCGCAGCCCGTCGAGATTGGTGCGGACGACCTTGCGTCGCCCGTTGCGCTCCTTCGTCACGAGGCCGGCCCGCGCGAGGATCGCGACGTGCTTCTGCACCGCCGCGAAACTCATCGGGTAGTGGCTGGCCAGCTCGGCGACCCCCTCCTCGGCATCGATCGCGCGACGCACGATGTCGCGCCGCGTAGCGTCGGACAGCGCGCCGAACATCTGGTCGAAGTCAGAGGGTTGGATCTGCATGCATACAACCATACGGTTGTACGGGGGACCTTGTCAACCGGCCAATCCTGACAGGCGCGACCGAGGGTTGACATGACTAGATAACTAGTTCATAGTCGTGATCATGAAGACGGTGAGCGTGTTCGAGGCAAAGACGCATCTATCGCGACTCCTGCAGCGCGTGGCCGCCGGCGAGGAGATCGTCATTTCCCGGCGCAACGAGCCGATCGCACGGCTCGTGCCCATCGCGGGCCGCACAGCCTTCGCGCCGGGTCAGTTCGCAGGTCGAATCGAGCTCAGCGACGACTTCGACGCTCCGCTGCCGGACGACATCCTCGACGCGTTCGAGGGTCGTTCGTGAAGCTTCTCCTGGACACCCACGTCTGGATCTGGTGGCTGACCGCTCCCGATCGGCTGACGAGCGAGGCTTCGTCGGCCTTGAGTGATGCCGATAGCCGGCTCTGCCTCTCTCCAGCGAGCACGTGGGAGCTGATGGTGAAGTCGGCGGCCGGACGGGTCACGGTCAGCGGATCGGTCGAGGCACTGGTCGAGGAGGCGATCTCTGCCTCGGGCGTGCAGCCACTGCCGATCGAGCACGCCCATGCGCTCCAGTTGCGGCGGTTGCCGGCGCACCATCGGGATCCCTTCGACCGGATGCTCATCGCCCAGGCGCAGGCAGACCAGATGATCCTCGTGACTGCGGATCGCCAGCTTTCCGCCTATGACGTCGAGACCCTCTGGTAGGTCGTCAACTACCATCCAGCCGATGGGGATGTCACCGGCTGAATTTGCGCAGAAGTGGGGAAGGGGAGCGCCGCCAAGGAGCGGGCCGCTTCCCAGGAGCACTTCATCGACCTGTGCCAGATGCTCGGCTATCCGACGCCGAACTCCGACCCGACGGGCGTCTACTACGCCTTCGAGAAGGGCATCGAGAAGTCCACCGGTGATGACGGCTTTGCCGACGTCTGGAAGAAGGGCCACTTCGCTTGGGAGTACAAGGGCAAGAAGCACGACCTGGTCGCGGCATACCAGCAACTTCTTCAGTACCACGACGCCCTCGAGAACCCGCCGCTCCTGGTGGTGTGTGACCTCAACCGCTTCGAGGTCCATACGAAGTTCACGAATGCGGTCTCGACGGTCCATGAGTTCACGCTGGAGGACCTCCAGGAGGATCCGAAGGAGCCGCTACGCGTGCTCCGCGCGGTCATGGGCAACCCGGAGACGCTGCGCCCGTCGGAGACGCGCGACGAACTGACGAAGAAGGCGGCCGGCAACTTCGCCTCGCTTGCGCAGTCCATCCAGGGCCGCGGCCATGAGCCACAGGCCACCGCCCACTTCCTCAACAAGCTGCTGTTCAGCCTCTTCGCCGAAGACGCCGGGCTGCCAGCTCATCGCCACCGCGCGAGACGACGACTATGCCTTCGGCGTTCTTCATTCACGGATGCACGAGGCCTGGGCTCTGCGGATGGGCGCGCAACTAGAGACGCGGCCCCGTTACACGCCAACGACGACATTTGAGACGTTTCCGTTTCCAAGGCCCAGCGCCGAGCAGCGGGAGGCGATCGCGGAAGCGGCGCGCGACCTGAATCGGCTCAGGGAGGGTTGGCTCAACCCGGAGGGTGCATCGGCGGAGGAGCTGGTGCGGCGGACGCTGACCAATCTGTACAACGAGCGGCCGTCGTGGCTGGCGCAGGTCCACGAGCGACTCAATCAGGTGGTGCTGGCTGCCTACGGATGGCCGGAGGACATCGGCACCGATGAGCTGCTCGGGCGGCTCCTCGATCTCAATCTGGAGCGAGCATCGGGCGACGTCGAGATGCTTCCCGAGTACGACTTCCGAGGATCCGAGCGCGGGAAGTACGCGGAGCGAGCACGCGCCGAGTAACAACGCATGGGGTCTGCGTGTAGGCGCCATTCACCCCCACCACATCGACTGCCTGGGATCGGCCCCAGCGCCTGGCTTCAGCGGTGGAGGTCCTCGTCATCGGCTTGGACTCGTTTGTCATCGATGTCGGTAGCCGACACATTCGTCACGAGGCGAACTTGACGACGGCTGTCGACCTCGTCGCTCACGATGCGGACGGTGAAGCCGTCCTTCATGCGTTCGGCATACGGGTTCGGCACGGCCTCCGAGAAATCGTACTCGTCCGCCATATCTGGATCGTCGTGTCTAGGCCTGTTCATAACTTTGTCGTTCGTGCCGTGTCGCACGGTGTGCGGTGATGATGCGAATTGTACGCCCGCGTTCGGTGAAGGCGACCACCAGCGCCCTGCCAGCGGCGCTGATGCCCAGGATCACGTACCGGGCTTCCTTGGCTGAATGTGCGGAGTCGGCCAGCACAACGGCCTGAGAGTCAGAGAAGACCGTCGCGGCCTCATCGAAGGCGACGCGATGACGCCGAGCGTTGCGACGGGCCTTGGCATCGTCCCACTCGAACTCCTGGCTCACTGGGCCAGCGTATGGATTCCCGATTACTGCGCGCTTGGCGCCGGCTTAGCGGTTCTGCTCGGCGCGCACGAACAGCGTGGTCCCGACAGTAACGAAGACGACGAAGAGGACGCCGATGATCGCGAGATTCGTGGATGCCGGCTCCAGCGCGACGGCCCGGACATCGGGATGCACCCCGTAGTACGCGTTGCGCATGAGGTCGACCGCGTACCGCATCGGCGCAAGGCGCGAGGCGATCTCCAGTGGTCCCTCCAGGTTGCCGATCGGGTTGAAGATGCCGGCCAGGAAGAACTGCGGGAGCATGATGAACGGGAAGATCTGGGTGGCGGCGCGTCGGTTGGGCAGGCGCGACAGGACGATGACCCCGAACGCTCCGCCGAACAGGGTCACCACCAGAATGGCGGGCACCAACACCAAGAGGCCGATCGGCGATAGCTGGACGCCGATGACCAGCCCGAACAGGATGATCGCGATGCCCTGCGGGAGCGCCACCAGCGACTCGCCCAGCACCTTGCCGATGATGATCGAGTAGCGCGAGATGGGGGAGACGAAGATCTCCTGGCTGAAGTCGTTCTCGCGGTCCTCGATGAGGCTGCTCACCCCCAGCGCCGAGGACTGCCACAGGGTCTGCGCCAGGACGCCGGTGAAGACGAAGGTCAGGAAGTCGAAGTCGGCGACGTCGCCGAAGCCAGCCTGGAGGCTGACGCCCAGGACGCCGATGATGATAATCGGGAAGGCGAGGTCGGCGACCAGCCGGGTCCGGTCGCGCAGCAGCTTGACTAGGTCGCGGTGTGCGATGGCCAGCACGGCCGAGAGCTCATGCATCGGCGCCCGCCTCCTCCGGGGATCGCCCGACGATCTCGAGATACGCATCTTCGAGACTCGGGGCGTGTGTCTGGACCAGGCTGAGCGGCGTCTCGATGGACTTCAGCACCGCGTGCGTGCTCCGGCCGTCGAGCTCGACCCGGATCGGCCCCGCTCCGGAGTGCGGCAGTCCGAGTCGCTCGAGCTCGCTGCGCAGCCCGATCCGGTCGTTGGTGTCGACGACGACGTACTCCTCCACCAGATCGGCCTTGATCTCCGCCGGCGTCCCGTACGAGACGACCTGCCCCCGGTCGATAATGCAGATCCGATCCGCCTGCTCCGCCTCCTCCAGGTAGTGCGTCGTCAGCAGGACCGTCGTGTTGCTCTCGCGCCGAACCCGCTCGAGGTAGCTCCACAGCCCGCGACGGCTCGGCGAGTCGAGGCCCGAGGTCGGCTCGTCAAGGAAGAGCACCTTCGGCCGATGGATGAGGCTGCGCACGATCTCGAGCTTGCGACTCATCCCGCCGGAATAGGTCCTGATCGGCGCGAAGATCTCTTCGCCGATGCCGACGATGGCAGCAAGCTCGGCCACCTCGCGCCGATAGGACTCGGGCATGAGTCGATAGCTCGGGGCGTACGGAGCGACACCGTACAGGACGGCGTGGAATCGCACGTTCTCCTCGCCGGTCAGGTTCCTGTCGAGGCTGGGCCGCTGAAAGATGATCCCCACCTTGCGCCGGACCGTGCTCGCCTCCCGAACGATGTCCAGGCCGTCGATCGTGGCTATGCCGGAGGTCGGGGCGATCGTCGTCGTGAGGATGGAGATCGTCGTGGTCTTGCCTGCGCCGTTCGGGCCGAGCAATGCGAAGAACTCGCCGGCCTTCACGTCGAACGAGATGCCGTCGATCGCGTTGCGCTCCGCCTTCTTGTAGCGCTTGACCAGCCGCTCCACATGGATCATCAGTGTTTCGTGCCTTCTGCCGAGGGGATGAGGCCTTGAACGATATCCGAATGAGCGGTGCGTGCGACCATTCGTACAACGCCAGGATTCGCCGTGCGCATCGGCCCTGATCAAGCTGGGCTGCGAGCCGGCTCCGCTGCTGGCTCGGCTTCGTGCTGGGGCAGTTGCTGGAGGAGCACCTTCGGCGCGCCATGATCATCTCGCGTGGCGACCCGAGCGTCTTTGTGACTCGGCTGATTTCGCTGACGCTGCTGATCCTGGCTATCGGTGCCCTGATGATCACCGCCCTACCGGTGATCGGCAGAAATGCTCGGTCCCGTCAGAGGGTGATTCCGTAGCGGGCCTGGAGCTCGTCGGACCAGTCGTCCAGGATCGTGAGCCCGTATGCCTCCGCGATCTCGGCGTAGCGCTTCGTCCACTCGGGTCCATGCTCCGCCAGCACGGGGGCGATCTCCTCGAAGTAGTTCTCCAGGCCACCCGGCGTGACCACCTCGAGCACGCGTGCCGGCTCATCGGCGAGATTCCACATCGCATGCGGCACCGAGCGCGGCTTGATCAGCCA
>JBPCOK010000062.1:0-18152 GCA_051000335.1 Candidatus Limnocylindria bacterium
TCCCACCGCCCGACCCGCCGGGGCGGAGTCCGATGTCGTTGTGAAGCGCGCCGATGGCGAGCGCCAGGCCCAGACTGCGGCGGCACAGGCAGCGGCCGAGCGGACGCGCCTCGCCGGCGAGGCGGAGGCCCGCGTCACGGTCGCCAAGGGCGAGGCCCAGGCGCGCATCATCTCGCTCAACGCGGACGCGGAAGCGCACCGCACCTCGGTGGAGGGCAACGCCGAGGCGGAGATCACCCTCACCCAGGGCGAATCGGCGGCAAAGGCGCTGGCCCTGCGCGCCGAGGCGTACAAGCAGTTCAACGAGGCGGCCATCATCCAGACCGTGCTCGGCATGCTCCCCGATATCGTGCGCGCGGCCGCCGAGCCGATGGGCAACATCGATTCGCTCACCGTTCTCTCCTCCGATGGTGCATCCGACATCGTGAAGACCACCACGCGAACGGTGGCCGAGGCGGGCGCCGCGGTGAAGAGCCTGACCGGGCTCGACGTTCCCTCGCTCATCAGCGAAGCCGTCGGCCGTCAGTCGTCGAACGCCTCGAGTGCGGGCCGGACGGACCAGGGGCAGGGCGGGGCCCCCGCACCGGCCCGATCGCGGCGAGCCCGGAGCACCTCGCCGCGCGGGGAGACCTCGCCGCCGAACGACACCCAGCCGGATCCAACCGGTGCGCAGCGATTCGCCGATGCGGTCGAAACGGTCGAGCAGGCGGGCTCGGTGACGCCGCCGGAGCAACCCGCTCCGATCGCCATTCCCGAGAATGCCACTCCCGCGACCGCCGCGGCCATGGTCCAGGAGGCGCTGGATCGCGTCCCCGGCATCCGCCGCTACGCGGACATGCCTCTGTCCGACCTCGTGCAACGCGGGCCACGCGCCGCGCGGAGCGTGTGGCGCGCGATTCCTGACAGCCTGCGCCAGCGAATCGGCGACGAGAATATCGGCGCATTCCTCGCACGCCGCCGCGACGCCTAGGAACGCGGTCGGGCTCCCACGCGTCGGTCGCGGACGCTAGTCTGGACCCATGGCGACATCGAATCCGGGCGCGACCGGCGCGACCGACATCTGGACCTCGACCCAGGCCGAGCTCGATGAGGCCGCGGAGCGACTTCGGCTCGACGACGGCATGCACCGCGTGCTCCGCGTGCCGAAGCGCGAGCTGACCGTCAACTTCCCCGTGACGCACGACGACGGCACGGTCCATGTCTACACCGGTTACCGCGTGCACCACAACGTGAACCGCGGGCCGGTCTCGGGCGGCGTCCGGTACGTTCCGAGCCTTGACCTGGACGAGGTCCGGGCCCTCGCGATGCTCAACACGTGGAAGGCGGCCCTGGTTCGAATCCCGTTCGGTGGGTCCGCCGGGGGCGTGCGCGTCAACCCACGCCGCCTGAGCGAGATGGAGCGCCAGGGCCTGACCCGTCGATACGCCACCGAGATCGGGCCCCTGCTCGGACCAGCGAGCGACATCCCGGCGCCCGATGTGAACACCGGGTCGCAGACCATGGCCTGGATAATGGACACGCTCTCCATGCACAAGGGCCACACCGTGGCCGCATCGGTCATCGGTAAGCCGATGGCGATCGGTGGCACCCGAGGTCGACGCCGGGCCACGGCACGCGGCGCCCTGCGCTGCATCGCCTCCGCCGGCGGCGCCATGGAAGGAACCCGCGTCGCCATCCAGGGCTTCGGCCGCGTCGGCATGACGCTGGCGGAGGAGCTTCGGTCCGCGGGCGCCGTCATCGTGGCGATCGGCGACGACGAGGAGGGCGCGGCCAACGCCTCCGGGATCGACGTCGACGCGGCGATCGCCTGGATGCGCGAACGGGACACGATCCACGACCTGCCCGAAGCAGACCCGATCACGAAGGCCGATCTCTTCGCGACCGACTGCGACGTGATCGCCCTCGCCGGGCTCCAGGGCGAGATCGGCGAGACAGCCGCCCCGACGGTACGGGCTCGACTCATCGCCGAGGTGGCGAACGGCGGGGTGACGCCAGACGCCGATGCGATCCTGGCCGACCGCGGCGTGACGGTCATCCCGGACATCATCTGCACCTCGGGCGGGACCGTGCTCGGCTACTTCGAGTGGGTCCAGGACATGCAGGCCTTCTTCTGGTCCCAGGACGAGATCACGGCCCAGCTCGACCGCATCATGGACGAGGCCATGGCCGGAGTCCGCGAGATGGCCGAGACCGAGGGTGTCGACCTTCGCGCCGCGGCGATGATGGTCGCGGTGGGTCGTGTGGCCGAGGCGACGACGCTGCGTGGCCTCTATCCCTGACATCGATGGGTGGTGACGAGACGTTTCCTCTGCGACTCGCCGATCCCTGGCGCTGGCCGCTGCATCTCATCGGCGTCCGGCCGGGCGCGGCCCAGGTCGTCATCACCGCAGACGAACGGCTGGTCGCCCGATTCGGGCCCTTCAGCCTCGAGACCCCGACGGCCAACGTCAGCGGCTACCTGATCACCGGGCCGTATCGGTTCTGGCGGGCGATCGGTCCGCGCGGGTCGGGGGCCGATCGGGGGTTCACCTTCGGCACGAGCACGCGTGGCGGCGTGTGCCTGTGCTTCGACGAGTGGGTGCCGGCGCGCTACGTTCGCGGCGGGCGCGTCGAGTCGCTCACGGTGACGGTCGACGACGTCAACGGCCTCGTCCGCTCGCTCGAACGGCGCGGGATCCGCGGTGAGGATCGGCGCCGAGGCTGACGTCGATGGGCATTCTGGCCCGATTCGTGCGACGATGGTGTTCATACGTACTTGCGTTGCGCGTCGTTCTCGCTGCGCCACCCGCTACCGGAGCACCCGATGACGACCCAGATCGCGACCCCGTCCTTCACGCCTCCCCGCGACCTCCTGACCGAGCTCGAGCCAGCGGCCGAGATGCTGCTCAACCGCCACCTCGGCATGGCCAAGGAGTGGTTCCCCCACGATTACATCCCGTACTCGATGGGCCGCGACTTCGACAAGGAGCCCTGGACGCCCGATCAGCCGCGGATCAGCGGCGTGGCGCAGATCGCCTTCGAGGTCAACCTCCTGACCGAGGACAACCTGCCGAGCTACCACCGTGAGATCCATCGCATGTTCGGCCGTGGCGACGGTCCGTGGATCAACTGGGTGAACCGATGGACCGCGGAGGAGGGCCGTCACGCCATTGTCCTGCGCGACTACCTCGTGGTCACTCGCAACATCGACCCCATCGCGCTTGAGCGCGGACGGATGAACCAGCTGCAGACCGCCTACGACCACGATGACGGCGGGAACGTGCTGCGCGGCCTCGCCTACGTGGCTTTCCAGGAGCTGGCGACGCGCATCAGCCACCGCAACACCGGGCGCTACTCATCGGATCCGGTGGCGGACAAGATCATGACCCGCATCGCGTCGGACGAGAACCTCCACATGGTGTTCTACCGCGACATGCTGTCGGAGGCGATGAAGATCGATCCGTCGGCCGCGGTCCACGCCATCGCCGACGAGATCATGGACTTCCAGATGCCCGGATCGGGGATGGTGAACTTCACCCGCAAGGCGGCACTCATGGCGAAGGCGGGCATCTACGACCTGCGCGTCCACCACGACGACGTCGTCTGGCCGCTGCTCACCCATTGGGGCGTGTTCGAGCTCGAGGGCCTCGACCCCTCGGCAGAGCTGCGACGCGCCGAGCTCCGCGCGTTCCTCACCGATCTCGACGCCCAGGCCTCTCGGTTCCAGGCGAAGCGCGCCCAGAACCTCGAGCGCGAGGCCGCCCGCGCCGGCTGACGTGATTCAGCGGCGGATGTCGGCGGCTAGCGTCGGGGACGGGTCGGCGACGAACCCTGGGTGAATCGGCGAAGCAGGCGAACGAGCAGCCAGCCGACCAGGAAGCGGCGAATCAGTGTGAACATGCGGGACCATCATGCACCCCGCGTGCCGTGACGGTCACAGCAGGTCCGGTCGCTTCCACTCCGACCCTCGCACGTGCTCGTCCAGGAACGCCCACACCGTCTCGTACCAGATCCGCGCGTTCTGCGGCTTGAGGATCCAGTGGTTCTCGTCGGGGAAGTAGAGGAACTTCGCCGGAACGTCATGGCGGCGCAGGTCGGTCCACAGGCGCAACGCTTCGCTGATCGGTACGCGCAGGTCCTGCTCTCCGTGGATGACGAGCATCGGCGTCCGGACGTTTGCGAGCAACCGGCTCGGCGACCACTCCTCGTATCGTGACGGATCGGCGTAGGGGTCGCCGAACTCGCGTTCCCAGTCCGGGCCGTAGTCGGTCGTGCCATGGAAGCCGCGCAGCTCCCACAGGCTGGCATGAGTCACAATGGCGCGAAACCGATCCGTGCTGCCCGCCACCCAGTTGGCCATGTAGCCGCCGAACGAGCCGCCCATGAGCGCCGTGCGATCGGCATCCAGCTCGGGGCGCTCGAGTGCGCCGTCCACGGCTGCCACGACGTCGGTGTACGGCTCGGCACCCCATCGGCCCCAGCCGCGCTGGACGAATGCGTGGCCGTATCCGGTCGAGATCGCGGGATCCGGCATCAGGACGGCGTAGCCCTTGGCGGCCAGGAGGTGGGCATTCCATCGCCAGGTCCAGGCGTTCCAGCTGCCGACCGGGCCACCGTGCACGAACACCACGAGCGGGGCCGGAGCATCCGCCGCGGCGTCACTGGGTACCACCAGCCACGAGCCGATCTCCTGCCCGTCGGAGGCCCGGGCGCTGAGGCGCTCGACGCGGCCGGGGAGCTCGGCCAGCGCATCGGCGTCGAGCTCGGCAAGGCTCCGAATGCGCTGGGTTGCTCCGCCGTCGGTCGAGGGCAGCCTGACCGGGAGCGGCGGCTCCGCGTACGAGTTGCGCAGCGCGACGGCGCCCCCGGCGGCATGGACGGCGAGGTCGGTGAACGTGCCATCGTCGGCGACCAGCGTCGTCTCGCCGGAGGCCAGCTCCAGCCGGAAGATCGCCCCTGCTCCCTGGTGGTCGGTTGTGAACCAGATGGAGCCCCCGTCCGGCGCCCATACCGGGTGCTGCGGCCACAGGTCGAGGTCGGGCGTCACGTCGCGACCCGTGGCGCTCGCCAGGTCGATGAGCCACAGCGTCGAGTCGCCGATGCGCTCGGGGACGTCCTTCTCGCTCCGCACGCAGGCCACCCATCGGCCATCCGGGGAGCACGCGGGTCCCTCGAACCAGGCATCGTCGGGCGTGAGCATCCGGCGCTCGCCGGTGGCGCGGTCGATGGCCGCCAGCCCGAAGTCCGTTCGCCCGATCTCGTCACTGGTGACCCAGCCGGTGACGACCGTCGCACCGTCCGGCGTCACGTCGAACGACTGCTCGACCAACGCCGATCCGGCATCCGGCGTCAGGTCCATCGGCTCGCCGATCCGATCCTCCCCTTCCGGCAGCGGTGCGGCGAACAGGTGGCGCTCACGCGGGCCGTGGAATGCGTCCCAGTGCCGAATCGGGAACGACTCGAACAGCAGCGCCTCGACTCCGGCCTTTTTGCGCGCCTTATGCCGCTCAAGGTCCGACGCCGCGTCCGTCGCACCGGGAAAAACGGAGGCCGCGTAGACGAGCACGTCGGCGTCGCGCGCCGCCACGACGGCGTCCGCGCCCCCGGAGGGCGCGGCGAGCAATCGTGCCTCGCCGCCGTTCGCGGGGAGGAGCCACAGACCGGCGGTCTCGTCGTCATCGGACTCGTCGTCCGGCTTCCGGTCAGGATCCGGGCGCGTCGACGTGAAGAGGATGGACCCGTCGCGCGCGAACGTCGCGGCGCTCTCGCCGGGCGCGGAGCGGGTCAGCCGTCGAGGCCGCGCGTCACCCAATGAGTCGAGCTCCCACAGCGAGGCGTGCATCTTCTTGCCGTCCGGCGCGGGACGGGCAACGCTGACGACCAGTCGCTCTCCGTCGGGGGAGACGCGCAGTCCGGACAGTCGAGGCAGGCGCAGGTAGGCGTCGAAATCGAAGGTGTCGGTCATGTGCGCATCGTGCCACGTCGTCGCCCTCGCTTGCGGCGGCATCGGTCTTGCGGCCAAGATGGATCGCATGAGCGATGACACGCGCTGGACCGAGCACCAGGACCGATGGACCTCCGAGCGGCTCGAGCCCGCCCTCGACAGGGGTCCCGAGCGCCGCGAGCGCTTCATCACCCAGTCCGGCGTGGAGATCGATCGGCTCTACACGCCCACGGACCTCGCCGATCCTGCCAATGACCCCGATGCCGGCCGGCCGCGTTACCAGTTCAGCCCGGCGCCCGATGCCGAGGCGGGCTGGGACGAGATTGACGATCTCGGGCTTCCGGGCGAGCCGCCGTTCACGCGTGGCATCCATCCGACCGGCCACCGCGGCCGACTGTGGACGATGCGCATGTTCGCCGGGTTCGGCACAGCCGAGGACACGAACGACCGGTTCAAGAAGCTGATCGCGGCGGGCGGCACCGGGTTGAGCATCGCCTACGACATGCCGACGCTCTATGGCTACGACCACGACGACCCGATGGCCGAAGGCGAGTTCGGGACCTGCGGCGTCGCGGTGAGCTCGCTGGCGGACATGGAGCTGCTGCTCGACGGCCTGCCGGTCGGCGAGATCAGCACCTCGATGACGATCAACTCCCCCGCCCCGATGATCTGGGCGATGTACGTCGTCGCGGCCGAGAAGATGGGCGTGCCCCGCGCGCAGCTGGCCGGCACGCTCCAGAACGACATCCTCAAGGAGTTCATCGCCCAGAAGGAGTACATCTTCCCGCCAGCGCCGTCGCTCAAGCTCGTGACCGACACGGTCGAGTGGGGCACGCGCGAGATGCCGCGCTGGAACACGATCAGCATCAGCGGCTATCACATCCGCGAAGCGGGCTCGACCGCGGTCCAGGAGCTGGCCTTCACCATCGCCGATGGCATCGCCTACGCCGAGGACGCCATCGCCCGCGGCCTGCGCTTCGACGACTTCGCGCCGCGGCTCTCCTTCTTCTTCAACAGCCACAACGACTTCTTCGAGGAGATCGCGAAGTTCCGGGCCGCGCGCCGCATCTGGTACAAGTTGTGCCGCGAGCGCTTCGGCGCCGAGAACGAACGCTCGACCTGGATGCGCTTCCACACCCAGACCGCCGGCGTGTCGCTCACCGCGCAGCAGCCGCTGAACAACCTGACCCGCGTCGCCATCCAGGCCCTGGCCGGGGTGCTCGGCGGCACGCAGTCATTGCACACGGACGCGTACGACGAGGCGTGGGCGGTCCCCTCGGAGAACGCCGCCATGCTCGCCCTGCGGCAGCAGCAGGTTCTTGCCGAGGAGGCGGGGGTCGCAAACACGGTCGACCCGTTGGGGGGCTCGTACTTCGTCGAGACGCTCACGAACCAGACCGAGCAGCGCGCATGGGCCTACATCAAGCAGATCGACGAGATGGGCGGCATGGTTCGCGCCCTCGAAGCCGGGTTTCCCCAGGCCGAGATCGCCGACGCGGCGTACGAGCAGCAACGCGAGCTCGAGGCCAAGGAGCGCGAGATCGTGGGCGTCACGAAGTACGCCGATCCGAACGAGGAGCTGAAGATCCCGCTGCTCGAGATCAGCAAGGTCCAGGAGCAGCGGCACCTCGACCGCCTGGCTCGCGTTCGAGCTGACCGAGACGCCGATGCCCATGCCTCGGCACTTCGCCGTCTCGAGGACGAGGCCCGCGCCGGCGACGTGAACCTCATGCCCGCGATCGTCGCCGCGGTCGAGGCCTACGCCACCATCGGCGAGATGTGCGGCGTCTTGCGTGGCGTCTACGGTGAATACCGGGAGCCGCTCCTCGTTTGACGCGGCTGCGGCCCGCGGCGAACTGCGGACGACGATTCGCCAGGAAGCCCAGGGTATGGAGCAGGGGGCGACCCGATGTGGCGAACCGCACTGCTCGCCGATGATGTCGTTTGGCACGAGATCGGATCGGATCAACCGCTTCTTCGGCGGGTCCTAGCCCGACCTCGTGCCGTCGCCCCGCGGCACTGCGGCGTGGGTCGCCGGCCCGGACCTGAAACCAGGGCCGGCGACGCAGGGCACGCTTCCCACACCGCTGCCCCCGATGATCTACGACGCCGATTACCAGCGGCTTACCAGTGGGTTGCCCGCTCGAAGCGGGCCCACGGATCAGCCCCCGCCAGCAGCGCCTCCAGCCGATCCCAAGTCTCGATGGCGCCCTTCGTCATGCCGGTCGCCAGCGCCTGCTCGATGATCTCCTCGGAGCCCATGTGCGACACGGCCCGCATGAGCGTCCGCCCGTCCCCGAGGTCCTCGAGCGTCAGCGTCTCAGGACCGCCCTGCGGACCGACACCCTCCACGTCGAACATGAACGTCCACTTGATGCGCTCGGGCGGCACGACCTCGAGGTACTCGCCGTAGAACACCGCATCCTCGCGATCCGGGCCGCTGCTCACGAAGCGCCACGCGCCGCCGGGACGAACGTCCATCTCGGCGACCGTCGTCGACGTCCCGTGCGGTCCCCACCACAGTGGGATGAGCTCCGGGTGGGTGTTCGCTTTCCACACGGCCTCGCGCGGCGCGGCGAAGGTGCGCTCGTAGGTGAGGTCGCCGTCCTCCGAGTAGATCGTCGTGGAGTCGGTGCTGCCTCGGTCAGTCCTGGTCGCGGTCATCGTCGGTTCCTTCCTGCTGTTCCTGCGTGTCCTTGAGATCGCGGAGGAAAGCGTCGAGCCGATCGAAGCGCTCCTCCCAGTGCGGCCGATACGTGCCGACCCATTCGGACACGTCCCGGAGCGGATCGGCGCGCAGCCGGCGTGGTCGCCATTGCGCCTGCCTCCCCTGCTCGATCAGCCCCGCGCGCTCGAGCACCTTGAGGTGCTTCGAGATCGCCGGCTGGCTCATGGCGTACCGCGCCGTCAGCTCCTTGACCGATGCCTCCCCCTCGGCGAGGCGCGCGAGAATGGCGCGCCGCGTCGGATCGGCGAGTGCGGCGAAGGTTGCGCTGAGCTGGTCCACCCGTGCCATGTGTCTAATCACCTTTCGGTTATATAACCTATCGGAACTATAGCGCGATAACGGAGCATGTCAACCCCGCTGTATGCTCCTGAGCCGATGAAGCTCCACCTCGTCGACGCCACGTTCGAGCTGTTCCGCGCCTACTACTCGCGTCCGCCCCGACGGGCACCGGACGGACGTCCTGTCAACGCCGTCCAGGGCCTCGTTGACTCGATGCTCTCGCTTCTCCGCGAGCCCGATGTGACGCATATCGGCGCCGCCACCGACTTCGTCATCGAGTCATGGCGCAACGACCTCTACCCCGGCTACAAGTCCTCCGCCGGCATGGATCCCGATCTCCTGGCTCAGTTCCGCGACGCGGAGCGCGCGCTGGCCGCCCTGGGCATGGCCGTCTGGCCGATGGTCGCCGACGAGGCCGATGACGCCATCGCCGCCGCGATCGAGCAGTTCGGATCGGACCCGCGGATCGACCAGATCGTCATCTGCTCGGTCGACAAGGACCTCGGCCAGCTCGTGGCCAGCGATCGGATCGTGCTGCGGGATCGAATTCGGCAGATCACCTACGACGAGGCCGGCATCATCAAGAAGTTCGGGGTGGAGCCACAGAGCATCCCGGACTACCTGGCCCTCGTCGGCGACAGCAGCGACGGCTTTCCCGGGCTGCCGGGCTGGGGCGCGAAGAGCGCATCGGCGGTGCTGGCGCGCTGGAAGCACCTCGAGGACATCCCCGCATCGGCGCTCGACTGGGAGGTGCCGCTGCGGAATGCCTCGCGGCTGGCGGCGACGCTCGATCAGCAACGCTCGGAGGCCGTCCTGTATCGGCGGCTGGCGATCCTCAACCGGGACTCCGACATCTCTGCAACGCCCACGCTGGACTCACTCGAGTGGCAGGGCGTGCCGCGGATGAAGTTCGTGGCGCTATGCGACGAGCTCGGGTTCGACACCGTTCGCGAACGGGTGCACCGCTGGGCCGACTGAGGCTACCCCGGGGCTACGCGACCACCGAGCCGCGCCGGTCGCTGAGGGTCACGCCGATGGCGGCGACAGTGACGCAGGCGATGGCCACCAGGGCAGTCGGCGGCAGGGCCTGGCCGAGGACGAGGGCGCCCACCACGGCGGCAGCGACCGGCTCCAGCGTCACCATGATGCCGTACGCGCGCGCGGTCATTCGCTTCAGCGCCTCGAACTCCAGCGACAGCGGCAGGGCGGTGGAGAGGATCGCCACCGCCAGCGCGCCGGCGAGGAGGCCGAGGTCCAGCCGCTGCAGGCCGCCGGCCGCCAGCTCGAAGGGCAGGGTGAACAGGCTGGCCACCGCCATGGCCAGGGCGAGGCCCGCGCCGCCGACGCCGCGCGCCACGCGCGGGCTGATCAGGACGAAGCTCGCCGCGCGAGTGAAACGACGAATCCGGTACTTTCGGTGGGGTGCGGTGTGGTGGGAGCCCCGATAGAGTGCTGGCTCCATGCAGCGATCACCCCACGTGGCGAGCCTCCTTGCCGCGATCCTCCTGGCGCTCGTCGCCCTTCCAGGCGGCACCCCGATGCCCGCGACCGCCGCGGGCGCCTGCGGCTCGTACGCGTCCGAGACCGATTCCCCGCCGACGATTCGCGTCTACCGGACCGCGACCGGCGCGGTCGACACGGTTGACTTCCGGACCTACGTGAAGAACGTCCTGTCGCGCGAGTGGATCAGCTCGTGGACGACCGAGTCGATCCGATCCGGCGCGCTGGCGGTCAAGAACTACGCCTGGTACCAGATCCTCCATTGGCGCGGCTACGTGAACGCCGCCGGTCAGTGCTTCGACGTGTTCGACTCGACCCGCGACCAGCACTACGATCCGTCGCGGCCGATCTACGCCGCCATGACCTCGGCCGTCGACGCTACCTGGGGCACGCTCGCCCACAAGAGCGGGCGCATCTTCGCGACCTACTACAACGCCGGAGCACCCGGCGAGGCGTGCGGCGCGAACGCGAACGGATGGCAGATGTTCCAGTGGGGCACGCAGTCGTGCGGGCTCACCGGCAAGTCCGCCGCCCAGATCATGGCCATCTACTACCCGGGCGTCACGGTGTCGGCAGCCCCGCCGGCCGCTCCCCTTCCGGCCACGCCGGCGCCCAAACCGATACCGACTCCCGTCCCGACGCCGATGCGGACCCCTGCACCGACACCACCCCCGAGCACACCGCCATCGGCAGGTCTCCCCAGCCCGAGCCCGACACCGGCACCCACCACGCCACCGACACCGACACCGATGCCGACGCCCGTCCCGACCGTCACGCCCACCGCGCCGCCGGTGACCCAGGCACCCGGCGGTGGCCAGGCCGGTCTCGTGGCCCCACCGCCCCCACCGCCAGCCAATCCAAAGCCGATCGTCGTCACGGTGGTTGACGCGGGGACCGCCAGCATCGAGTCGACCGCCGCGGGCGTGCCGCCGCTCGCCGCCGCAGTCGTCGACATCCGGCAGATGGCCGACCACGCCGTCGTGCGCTTCGAGCGTCTCGCCGATGCGCGTGAAATGATCTCGCGCTCGAACAGGTGGAGCGCGCCGCGCATGTCGGTCACGTTCCGCCTGATCGTCGTGCGGCTTGCCGCCGAACGCGTTCGCCTGAACCTTCCGATGGGTCCTGGATTCGGGGGCTAGGTCATCTCAGGCCATGCTCGGCACCGAGAGGGTGCGCCGCTCCCTGCGTTCATGGCTCCGTCGGTACGGATGCTGATACCGCGAGCTCGGCGGCGGCCACGTCCTGGATCGCCAGGCCGACGGACTTGAACACCGTGATGGCGTCAACCGGCCGCGAAGCCGCCCAGGCAGGATCCACCGTCCCGATCTCGACCAGTGCGTCGCGCTCCACGAACCCGCCCTCGATCGCCGCAACGACGTCTCCCGCCTCGGCCATCGCGGCGTCGATCGAGTCGACCGCCACGAGCGACGCCCGTCCGAACGCCTCGGGCGGAATCTCGACCATACTCAGCTGGAAGGCGCCTATGCCGTTCACGTGCGCACCCGGCGCGAGCCAGTCGGCGTCGAACACCGGCGTGCTCGAGGTCGTGGCGCAGCAGATCACGTCCGCAGCGCGCACGGCGCCCTCGGCATCGGGGGCTCCGACGATCTCAAGATCCAGCGCATCGGCCATGCGAGAGGCGAAGGCATCGCGGCGGGTGCCATCGCGCCCGATGACGAGGACGCGACGAATGGCGCGGGCGGCCAGCACGGCGCGGATCTGCCACTCGGCCTGGACCCCGGCACCGACCACCGTCAGTGTCTCCGCATCGGGCCGGGCCAAGAGTCGTGTACCCACTCCGGAGGCGGCACCGGTGCGCATGGCGGTCACAGCCGCCCCGTCGAGCAGCGCCAGCGGACGGCCCGTGACGGCGTCGAACCAGACGACGAGCGCGTGGATCGTCGGCAGGCCACGCTCGGCATTGCCGGGCATGACCGTGACGAGCTTCACGCTCGCTCCCTCACCCCCGATCCGCACGCCGGGCATGAGCAGCAGCGACCCATCCCCGAGCTCGACGTGCGAACGCAGCGGTGAGCGGTCGCGCCGACCCGCAACGTCCCGGTAGGCGGCCTCGACCGCGTCGAGCAGATCCGGCATCGGCACCGCGGAGCGGATGCGATCGCCGCTCAGGAAGGGAAGAACATCGGGCGTGGTCATGGGTGGCGCGGTAGAGTTTACGCAGCACCAGGCGCGGCACAGCGCTTGCGTGATGCACGCGCTAAGGAGGATTCATGATCGACAACGTCCGCGACGACCTCGCACGCAAGGCCGATACGACGCGCAGTGAGCTGAGCGCGCTGAGCTCGATCCTGCGCATGGCGGTGGTGGGAGCCGTGATCGGCGCCGTCTACACCGAGCTGCGCAAGCCACGCGAGCAGCGAACGTGGAACGGCCGGGTGCTGGGTTTCGTGCCGTACGACTTCCGGCTGCCATCCCTGGAGGGCCTGCGCGCCGCGTACTGGAATCCCAAGTCGCCGAAGATCTTCACGCCACGCCCGCTCGGCATCGGCTGGGCCGTGAACATCCCCACCCTCCTTCGCCGGCTCGGCGTCCACCGGGGCTTCACGAAGGGCCGCTGAGCGGCGCTGCGCTAGGATCGGACCGGAATGAACTGGTTCCCGATCCTCCTCGTCACCCACATCGGCCTCGCGGTTGCCCTGCTGCTGCCGAGCGTCCTGCTGCCCTTCCTGCTGCGACGGCGCGCCGGGCAGCCCAATCCGCTGACGCGGCTCCTAATGGCCGCCCAGGGGACCGGCACGCTCATCGTTGCGGCCGGCCTGGCCGTGACCGGCGGCGCCATGCTCTGGATCCTTGGCCCGGAGCTCCTGACGCAGCCCTGGCTCCTCACCGCGCTCGTCCTCTACGCGCTGAATCTCGTGATCGCGGCGTTCGTGAGCCGGCCCAACCTGCGCCGTCTCATCGGGCTGCGCGGTAAGCCGGCCGATGATGAGGCGTGGGCGCGGCGGGCGCGGAGTCAGCGAAGCGTCGCCTACGGCATGGCCGCGGTCATCGGCGTCATCGGCTTCCTGATGAGCACCAAGCCACAGCTGTGGTGATGGGCCGCCTCAGAATCGAGGCAGCGGCAGCGGGCGTCCCATGACGAAGAAGATGCCCGCGACGATCAGGAACATCGCGATCGCGAAAAAGAGCAGCCAGCGCAGGACTTCCATGATCGGCTCCGATACGGGTGTTGTGGTCGGCAGCGGACCCCCATTCCGTCGGCCGATTCTATCGGGCCCGTCCAGCGCCCCGGGCGAATCCGCGAAACCGCGAAACCGCTTTAGAATTCGTCGCGTGAGCCTCCGACTGTACGACGCCCGCCGCGGCGGCCTCCATTCGTTCGCCCCGATCGGCGACCGGCCGTCGGTCGGGCTCTACGTGTGCGGCGTCACGCCCTACGACACCGGCCACCTCGGCCACGCCTTCACCTACGTGGGCTTCGACGTCGTGCACCGCTACCTGGAGTTCCTGGGCCATGACGTGCGATACGTCCAGAACCTGACCGACGTCGATGACGACATGCTACGCAAGGCGCGCGAGACGGGCGAGAACTATCTCGAGCTCGGGCTTCGCCACGTGACGACGTTCCTGACCGAGATGGCAGCCCTGAACTGGCTGCCTCCGGACGACTATCCCCGCGCCACCCAGCACATCCCGCAGATGGTCGAGCTGATCGCCGCGCTCGTGGACAAGGGCATCGCGTACCCGGCCGAGGGCAACGTCTACTTCAGCGTCGCGGCCGATCCGTCGTACGGCCAGCTCTCGAAGCTCGGCGCCGATGCGATGCTGCCGATCGCCAACGAGCGCGGCAACGTGCCCGACATGCCCGGCAAGCGGAACCCCCTCGACTTCGTGCTCTGGCAGCGATCGCTGCCAGACGAGCCCGCGTGGCCGTCGCCCTGGGGTCCCGGCCGACCCGGATGGCACATCGAGTGCTCGGCCATGGCGATGGCGTATCTCGGCACCCGGTTCGAGATCCACGGCGGGGGCGCCGACCTCCTCTTCCCGCATCACGAATCGGAGCTGGCGCAGTCCGAGCACGCCTCCGGCGATCGGCCCGCCGTGGGCTGGTGGATGCACGCCGGCATGCTCGGCTACCGGGGCCACAAGATGAGCAAGTCGCTGGGAAACCTCGTGCTCGTGCGAGACCTGCTGTGCACCTACCCCGGCGACGCCATCCGCCACTACCTCGTCTCGCACCACTACCGGTCGGAGGTCGAGTTCGTCGACGGCGACATGGATGCATCGGCCGCAGCCGCCGCACGCCTGCGGCAGGCCTGTCTGCGCGCCGACGAGCTTGCAGCCAGCGGACCCGGCCGCGCCGGTCCATCACCCGCCGAGGTTGCCGAGCACCGGCGCCGATTCCTGGCGGCCATGGACGACGATCTCGACACGCCGCACGCGATGACCGAGCTCATGTCGCTGGCCGACCTGGCCCTCGCCAGCGACGAGCCGGCCACGGTGGTCGCCGCCGGCGAGGCCGTGACAGAGCTCGGGGGCCGGATCCTCGGCCTGCGCCTGGCTCCGCACGCCGATGCGGTGAGCGCCAGCACGGCGGCATGACCGGGAGCAACGACGAGGACCTCGTTCCCGTCAGCGTCCGGCTCGGCGCGGTGGTCCCGCCGGAGGACCCCGAGGATTGGACGCGCCCGCTGACCTGGGTCGCGGCGCTCGGGATGCTGGCCGGGCCGATCGTCGCGCTCGCCTGGTTCGTCGCCGCGCCCCCTCAGGACGCCGCCCGGGCCGTGACGGCCACCTTTCTGGTCGGGGCACTCCTTGCCGCGGGGGCTGCGGCGACCGGTGCCACGCAGCTCGGCGCCGCGCGAGCGGGAACCGCCACCCTTGGCTCGGCGCTGTTCGGGGCGCTGGTCGTCGTGGTTGTCGGCGTGGTCACTGCCGTAGAGCGCCAGGTGGGGGCGGCGTCGCCGACCCTCGCCCACGGGGTCGCCGCGGCGATCGGCGGCATTGCAGGCGGCGCCGCGGCGGCGGTGGTGGCGGCGATCGCGGCGCGGCTCCGATCACGAATCGTCCGCTTCACCCCGGCGCTCGCGGTCGGCGTGGTGGCCGCGATCGCGACCGTGGCCCGGCTGCTGCCCGGCTGATCGGCTCATCCGGGCGGGCCGGCGACCTCGGTCCCGTCGCCGTACAGCAGGCAGGCGGCCTGGCGGTTCGGGCCAACGTCAACCAGCCCGGGGTCGACCTTGGGGCAGCGATCGAAGGCGACCGGGCAGCGGGGATGGAACCGGCAGCCCGGCGGGATGCGTGACGGATCGGGTGTCTCGCCACTCAGGATCACCGGGGTGCGTCGCACCGACGGGTCGGGGATCGGCACTACCGACAGGAGTGCGCGGGCGTAGGGGTGCTTCGGATCCTCCAGCACCTGGCGCGTGGGCCCGTGCTCGACGATGCGCCCGAGATACATCACGGCGATCCGGTCCGCGTAGGCGGCGACCGTCGAGAGATCGTGCGTGATCATGACGATGCCGATCCCCTGCTCGCGGGCTAGACCCGACAACAGGTTGAGGATCTCGGCGCGGATGCTGACGTCGAGCATGCTGACCGGCTCGTCGGCAACCAGCAGCGTCGGTTCGAGCGTGAGCGCGGCAGCGATCACGACGCGCTGGCGCTGGCCACCCGACATCTCGAACGCGAAGCGGTCGACGTAGGCCTCGGCCGGGGCCAGGCCAGCGGAGGTGAGCGCCGTGGCGACACGCGCGCGGAGGTCTGCTGGTGACGTTGCCACGCGGTGTACGCGCAGCGGCTCTGCGACGATCTCGCCGACCCGCATCCGCGGGTTCAACGACTCGTAGGGATCCTGGAAGACCATCTGCACCCGACGCCGGAGCTTCTGCAGTCCGCGCCCGGAGAGCGCGCCGACCTCCTCGCCCTCGAGCATGACGCGGCCGCTGCTCGGCCGGAGGAGCCCCATCAACAGATTCCCCGTCGTCGTCTTGCCGCATCCGGACTCGCCGACGATGGCGAGAACTTCGCCCGCGCGGAGCTCGAACGAGATGCCGTCCACGGCGCGCACGGGCGACACCGCACGTCGCCGGACGAGGTCGCCGAACGTCGCGCGGCCCGCAAACTCCTTCGTCAGGCCCTCGACCTGTAGCAGCGGCTCGCTCACGATCCACGCTCCTCGGGGTCGAGCAGGAAGCACGCCGCGCGACCGCCGGCGGCTGGGTAGTCGGGCGGCCGCTCGGCCCCGCAGCGATCGAAGGCATGGGGGCAACGAGGTGCGAAACGGCACCCGACCGGCATGTCATCGATGCGCGGCGGCGATCCGGGGATGCCGCGCAGCGGACGATCCGGATGCGCAAGATCAGGGAACGACTGCAGCAGTTCCTGGGTGTAGGGATGCTGCGGCTCGCGGAACAGCGTGGCAGCCTTGTTCTCCTCGGCGACCCCTCCGCCGTACATGACGACCACCCGATCGCACACCTGGGCCACCACGCCGAGATCGTGGGTCACGATGATGATGCCCGTCCCGAAGTCGCGGGCGATTCCCCCCAGCAGCTCGAGGATCTGCGCCTGGATCATCACGTCGAGTGCGGTCGTCGGCTCGTCGGCCACGATGACATCCGGGTCGCAGGACAGCGCCAGCGCGATCATCGCCCGCTGCCGCATCCCACCCGAATAGGTGTGCGGGTACTCGTTCGCCCGCCGCCGCCCGATGCCCACCCGCTCGAGCAGCTCCGCGACCTGGTCGGCCGCTTCGCGCTGCGTGGTGGCCGGCGCGTGGAGACGCACCGCCTCGGCGATCTGGTCCCCGACCGTTCGGACCGGGTTGAGGGCGTTCATCGCGCCCTGGAACACCATGGACAGTCGTGTCCAGCGGAACGATCGCAGCGCCGGCCCGTCGAGGCCGAGCAGGTCGTCATCTTCGAACCAGACGCTGCCTGAGACGACCCGCCCACCGGGCGGCAGCAGCCGGAGCATCCCGAGCACCGTTGTCGTCTTGCCGCAGCCCGATTCGCCGACGAGACCCAGCGTCTCCCCCGGGTTGAGGTCAAAGCTCACGCTTTCCACGGCAAGCTTCGGCCCTGCTGGCGTGTCGAATTCGATCGACAGGTCGCGGACCCGGAGGATCGGCGACGAATCGGCTGCGCTCCCTGTCATGGCAAGCGTCGGCGCGTCGAGCGGCGGGACTTCGCGGTCGCGCGCAACGTCCGACCCGGCCGCCTCGAGGTGATGGCGCTTGAGCCGTGGGTTGAGCGCGTCCTCGAGGGCCGTGCCGAGCAGCGTCGTTCCGAGCACGACCCAGACGATCGCGAAGCCCGGCGGCAGCAGCGCCCACCACGCGCCCGCGGTGATGGCCCCACGGCCGAAGGCGAAGTTCAGCATCTGGCCCCAGCTGATGACCGTCGGATCGCCGAGGCCCAGGAAGGCGAGGGTCGACTCGGAAAGGATCGCCAGGCTGATGACGAGCACCATGTTCGCGAGCATCAGCGGCAGAACGGCCGGCAGGATGTGGCGTCGCAGGATGTGCGCATCGCCGGCCCCGATCGCACGGGCACGCATGACGTACTTGCGCTCGCGGACCGTCAGCGCCTGGGACCGCACCAGTCGCGCGGTCGTGGTCCAGCCCAGGACGCCGATGACGAAGATGATCGTGCCCAGCGAGGGCCCGATGATGGCGACGAGCACGATCTGCAGCGCCAGGTCGGGGATGACCAGGAAGAAGTCGGTGATGCGCATGAGCAGTGAGCCGACCCATCCGCC
>JBPCOK010000114.1:0-6376 GCA_051000335.1 Candidatus Limnocylindria bacterium
GCGGCAGACGGCGTGCTGATCCCGATCCAGACCGAGTACTACGCCCTGGAGGGCCTGAGCCAACTGGTGAATACCATTCGACGCGTCCGGGAAGGGCTGAATCCGCGCCTCGAGATCGAGGGCGTGCTGCTCACGATGTACGACGCGCGCACGAACCTCTCCGCCCAGGTGGCGACCGAGGTGCGACGGCACATGAACGGCACCGTGTACGACACCGTCGTCCCGCGGAGCGTCCGGCTGTCCGAGGCGCCGAGCCACGGATTGCCGATCGCGCTCTACGACCCCGCATCGCGCGGCGCCCATGCCTATCGCGATCTCGCCGGTGAGGTGGCCGCCCGTGGCTAGCACCGCGCCCGGTGGTCCGCGGAGCTTCGGCCTCGGCCGAGGCCTCGATGCCCTCATTCCCGGTCGTGACGACGGCCACGGCGTCCTCGAGCTGGCGCTCGATCGCATCTCCCCGAATCCGGACCAGCCGCGCGCCGCGTTCAACGAATCGCAGCTCGGGGAGCTGGCGGCGTCGATCGCGGTCCACGGCGTCCTCCAGCCGATCGTCGTGCGCGAGCGACCGGACGGTGGCTACGAGCTGATCGCCGGCGAGCGACGCACCCGCGCCGCGCGGATGGCCGGCCTGGACCGGATCCCAGCCGTCATCCGCGACGCCGATGGTGACGAGAGTTCGCTCGAGCTGGCGCTCATCGAGAATCTCCAGCGCGAGGACCTCAACGCGATCGAGACCGCGACCGCGTACCGCGAGCTCATCGATCGCTTCGGGCTGACCCATGACGCGGTGGCGCGACAGGTGGGGAAGAGCCGGGTGGCGGTGAGCAACGCGCTGCGCCTCCTCGACCTGGCTGACGAGACGCGCGCGGCCATCGTGGATGGGCGCATCAGCGAAGGCCACGGACGGGCCCTCGCGGCCATCACGATCCCCGAGCTCCAGCGCGCCGTGCTGGCGGTCGTCCTCGAGCGACGGCTGTCCGTGCGCCAGACGGAGGAGCTCGTCCGCCGTAGACGGGACGAGGCGCCGGCGCGACGCCACGCGCAGCTCAGCCACGACCTCCAGGACCTCGAGGCCCAGCTTCGCGGGGTGCTCGCCACGAAGGTCGGCATCGTCCGCACGCGCCGCGGTGGGCGCCTGGTCATCGACTTCTACTCGGACGAGGATCTCGATCGCCTCTACTCGATCATCACTCGTGGCGCCGGTGACGGATCCCCCGTCAACGGCGTCGCCATATCGGTCTCTCCGGACCGCGAGGAATCGGCTACCGCATGACCGTCGAACGAGCATCGAAACCGCGCAAGGCGTCGTCGAGCTACACCGCTGCCAACATCCAGGTCCTCGAGGGCCTGCAGGCGGTTCGGAAGCGGCCCAGCATGTACATCGGCTCCACCGATGCACGCGGCCTCCACCAGCTGGTGTGGGAGGTCGTCGACAACAGCATCGACGAGGCGATGGCGAACCAGGCGACCCGCATCGACATCACGCTCCACGCGGACGGGGTGTGTGAGGTCGTGGATGACGGCCGTGGCATCCCGGTGGACAGGCACTCGACCGGGAAGAGCGCACTCGAGGTGATCATGACCGTGCTCCACGCCGGCGGGAAGTTCGGTGGCGGCGGCTACAAGGTCTCCGGCGGCCTCCACGGCGTCGGAATCAGCGTGGTGAACGCGCTGAGCTCGGAGATGCGGGTCGAGGTCCTGCGCGACGGGAAGCGCCACGTGCAGGAGTTCGTCCGCGGGACCCCGCAGGGACCGGTGAAGCAGCAGGGCGGCGCGGCGGAGGCCAACCGCGGGCTCGACGCCGACTGGAAGCGCACCCACGGCACGCGAACGTTCTTCCACCCCGATCCCGAGATGTTCGAGACCCTCGACTTCAGCTGGGAGACGATCAGCACGCGGCTCCGGGAGTCCGCCTACCTGAACAAGGGCCTCTGGATCCGCCTGCTCGACGAGCGTACCGACACCGAGAAGAACTTCTTCTTTCAGGGCGGCGTGACGAGCTTCGTTCGCCACCTCAACCGGAGGCGGGACGTCCTGAACTCCCGGCCGATCTACGTCGATCGGCTCGTTGACTCCACGAACGTGGAGGTCGCGCTGCAGTACAACGACGCATTCGCCGAGAACGTGATCCCGTTCGCCAACAACATCCACACGGTCGATGGCGGAACCCATGTCGCGGGCTTCCGCGCCGCGCTGACCAGCTCGCTCAACACGTGGGCGCGCAAGTCGGGGACGCTGAACGACAAGGAGGCCAACCTCTCGGGCGACGACGTCCGCGAGGGCCTGACTGCGGTCATCAGCGTGAAGCTCACCGATCCGCAGTTCGAGGGCCAGACGAAGGCGAAGCTGGGCAACGCCGACATCAAGGGCATCGTGCAGAACGTGGTGACCGAGGGGATCGTCCAGCATCTCGAGGAGAATCCGGCCGACGGTCGACGGATCATCGAGAAGTGCCTCACCGCCGCACGTGCGCGCGAAGCGGCACGCAAGGCTCGCGATCTCGTCATTCGCAAGGGCGCGCTCGAGGGCATGGCGCTTCCGGGCAAGCTGGCCGACTGCCAGGAGCGGGATCCCGCCCGATCCGAGCTCTACATCGTCGAGGGTGATTCGGCCGGTGGCTCGGCCAAGCAGGGGCGCGATCGGCGATTCCAGGCCATCCTCCCGATGTTCGGCAAGATGCTGAACGTCGAGAAGGCGCGGCTGGACCGCGTGCTGAGCTCGGACAAGATCCGGCCGCTCGTCATCGCGCTCGGCGCCGGCATCGGCGAGACCTTCGACATCGCGAAGCTCCGCTACCACCGCATCTGCCTCCTCAGCGACGCCGATGTGGATGGCGCGCACATCAGCACCCTGCTCCTGACCTTCTTCTACCGGCACATGCCGCAGATCATCGACAACGGCTATCTCTACATCTGCCAGCCTCCGCTCTACCGGGTGAGCACCGGCAAGGTGACCCGATACGCCACCAGCGAGAAGGAGCGGGACACGGCGTTCAAGGAGCTCTCGCGCGACGGCAAGAGCAAGAACGTCACGGTGCAACGATTCAAGGGCCTCGGCGAGATGAACGCCGATCAGCTGTGGGACACGACCATGAATCCCGAGACCCGCACCCTGCTGCGGGTCGAGGTCGGGACGGCCGAAGCCGCCGACGAGATGTTCAGCACCCTCATGGGCGAGCATGTCGAGCCGCGGCGTGACTTCATTCGAGGCGAGGCCCGCAAGGTTCGCAACCTCGACATCTGAAAGGCAGCCAGGGACCGATGCCATCTCGACACGCGGCCGACCTGAGGCAGGTCGCCAACAAGACCGGGCGCACTCTCGACGAGTGGTGCGAGCTCCTCGAGGCCAACGGCGTGGGCGATCGCCGCGAGGCCGTCAACATGCTGCGCGACTCCTACGCGGTCAGCCATGCCTACGCCCTGGCCATCGCCGACCAATGCCTCCGCCGCTCCGATGACGCGGATGAGTGGGGGAGCGATCAGTACGACGAAGAGGAAGGCTCGGACCGCTGGTAGGCATGGAGGATCAGGCACGAAGCATCGGCGACAGCCGCTCGATCGTGGCGGCGGATGGCCGTCGCTACGCGTTTGCCGATCACAACTGCTTCGCCTGCGGAGTGGACAACCCGATCGGCATGCGCCTGCACATCGAGCTGGGAGAGGGAACCGCTCGGGCGTCGTGGCGCGCCGGCGACGACTACGTCGGCTGGAGCGACAAGGTGCACGGCGGGATCATCGCCACGATGCTGGACGAGGTGATGGCATGGGCGCCATCGAGCTTCGACTCCTGGGCGGTCACGGCCGAGATGTCCATCCGCTACCGATCGCCCGCCATGCCGGGCGAGGAGCTCAACGCGACGGGACGGGTCGACCGGCGCCGGCGCCGGATCTACGAGGTCGTCGGCGAGGTGCGAGGCGACGGCGGCCGACTGATCGCCGAGGGTCGGGGCCGCTATCTCGGCGCATCGCCGGCTCAGAAGGCCGAGCTCAAGGAGCGATACGGCGTCGCGCCTGGCGTTGGTGCCGAATGACGACAAACGCGACACGGTGTCAGCCGCTTGGCCCGCGCATGAGAGGGACTAGCTGATGGAGATGGAACGGATCGGGAACGTGCGCCCCGTCGCGATCGAGGACGAGATGCGCACCTCGTACATCGATTACGCGATGAGCGTCATCGTCGCGCGGGCACTCCCCGATGTCCGAGATGGGCTCAAGCCGGTCCATCGGCGAATCCTGTACACCATGCAGGAGATGGGGCTGCGGTCAACCGCCGCCTATCGGAAATGCGCTGGCGTCGTCGGCGAGACGATGGCGAAGTACCACCCGCACGGTGACCTGGCCCTGTACGAAACGCTGGTCCGCATGGCGCAGGACTTCAGCCTTCGCTATCCCCTGGTCGATGGACAGGGCAACTTCGGTTCCGTCGACGGCGACCCACCGGCGGCAATGCGCTACACCGAGGCGCGGATGGCCTCGATCACCGACGAGATGCTGGCCGACATCGAGAAGGAGACGGTCGATTTCGTCGAGAACTACGACGGCCGCCTCCGCCAGCCGGTCGTCCTGCCTTCGAAGCTGCCGAACCTGCTCGTCAACGGATCGTCCGGCATCGCCGTGGGCATGGCGACGAACATCCCGCCGCACCACCTGAACGAGGTCTGCGACGCGATCCGCGCGCTCATCGACAACCCCGAGATGAGCGTCGACGAACTGTGCGAGATCGTGACGGGCCCCGACTTCCCGACCGGGGGGACGATCTTCCGGTTCGAGGAGCAGCGCAATCCGCTCACCGGCGAGAAGGAGCGGGTCGACGCCATCCGACACCTCTACGCCACGGGCCGCGGTCGCATCATCGTCCGTGGCCAGGTCGCCTTCGAGGAGGCGCGCGGCGGCATGGCGGTCGTCATCACCGAGCTGCCGTACCAGGTCAACAAGACGACGCTCATCGAGAAGATGGCCGATCTCGTTGCCACGAAGAAGATCACCGACGTGCGCGACATTCGCGACGAAAGCGACAGGGACGGAATGCGCATCGTCGTCGAGGTCAAGCGCGACGGCTCTCCGCACACCGTCATGCAGCAGCTGTTCAAGCACACGCCGCTGCAGACGAGCTTCAGCGCGAACATGCTCGCGCTGGTCGATGGCCAGCCGCAGACACTCGGGCTCAAGAAGATGCTCGAGCACTACATCGCGCACCGGCGCGAGATCGTGCGGCGACGCACTGAGTTCGACCTCGCCCGCGCCAAGGAGCGGGCCCACATCCTCGAGGGCCTCAAGATCGCCCTCGACAACCTTGACGAGGTCATCGCCACCATTCGCGCGGCCGCCGACGTGGATGCGGCGCGATCGGCGCTCATCAAGCGCTTCGGCCTGACCGACGTGCAGGCCAACGCGATCCTCGAGATGCAGCTTCGCCGCCTTGCCGCGCTCGAGCGCAAGAAGATCGAGGACGAGTACCGAGCCATCATCCAGCTCATCAGCGAGCTCGAGGACCTCCTCGCCAACCCGCGCAAGATCCTGCTCGTCATCAAGGAAGAGCTCGAGGGCCTCGTCAAGCGCTACGGCGACGAGCGCAAGACCCGCATCCAGGCCGATGCCAACCGAGAGCTCACGGCCGAGGATCTCGTGCAGGCCGAGGACGTCGTCGTCACGCTCAGCCAGCGCGGCTACATCAAGCGCCAGCCGATCGGCACGTTCCGCTCGCAGCGCCGCGGCGGCCGCGGCAAGCTCGCGATGCTGACCCGCGAGGAGGACGCGGTCCGGCACCTTCTCGTCGCGAACACGCACGACAACATCCTGTTCTTCACGAACCGCGGTCGCGTGTTCATCACGAAGGTCCACACCCTGCCCGATGCGTCGCGCCAGGCGAAGGGCCTGCCGATCATCAACCTCCCGGGCGTCCAGGTGGAGCAGCGCGAATACGTCAGCGCCATCATCAGCCTTCCGCAGTTCGAGCCCGGCCACTACCTCGTCATGGCGACGCGCCGGGGGATGATCAAGAAGACGTCACTCGAGGACTACGCGAAGATCCGCGCCAACGGCCTCATCGCCATCAACCTCATCGACGGCGACGAGCTCCAGTGGGTCGGATTGTCGGATGGCCAGAACGACATCATCGTCGCCACGAAGAAGGGCCAGGCTGCGCGCTTCAAGGAGGCCGAGGTCCGTCCGCTGGGCCGTGGCACGCAGGGCGTGACCGCGATCCGCCTGAAGAAGGACGACGAAGTCATCGGCATGGAGGTCGTGGAGCACCTCGAGGAGCAGCTGCTCGTCGTGACCGAGCAGGGCTTCGGCAAGCGGACCGACGTGTCCGACTTCCCGGTCAAGCATCGGGCCACCGGTGGCGTGATCGCCAACTCGCTGAACAAGGACACCGG
>JBPCOK010000026.1:0-9716 GCA_051000335.1 Candidatus Limnocylindria bacterium
CCGAGCCGCCGCGGTGATGACCATCACCTGTCGAAACGACTGATGGCCCACCGAAGCTCGATCGCCATAGTGATCGCCGCCTTCCTGACGGGTTGCGGCAGTCCGCCGGCTGCCGAACCGACAGAGCCGCAGCCCTCCGCTACGTCAGCGGCCGAGAGCGGATCGCCGACCCCCGGAGCGTCCGACGACGGCCCGGACTGCAAGCGGTTCGGGTATCCCTGCAGCCTCGCTGAGACTCCAGACGAGTTGATCGAGCGGACGACCGATCTGCTCGGCGAGGCGCGGCAGCGGCGAGAGGAGGGAACGATGAGTGACGCCCTCGCACACCTCCGTGAGCAGTCCGATGTCGTGGAGGCGTTTGGCTCCGACGACGCCATCGTATTCCGCGTCGAGGGTGCTGCCGAGGCCTGGTTCGTCGATGGGAGTCGGGATGGCGACGAGCGTCGAGATCCAACGACTTCTCGCATGCGGCTGGCGAGCGCCATTGATCCGCCACCGACGGCCGTGGACAGAACCGCATCAGTGGTGGGCGAGGATACGACGGGCGACGGTGCGAAGGACAACCGAGATACGAAACGGGCTCTTGTCCTCGCGCCCTACCACTGGCAGTTTGCTCCGTACGACGAGTCCGATCTCATTGCCGCGAACTTGGCAACGTTGCCCGGGTACGCCGGCGCTGTCACCTTTGTGGCAAATCGTGCCGAGCGGGACCAGAATGTCGCCCTCGACCACTTCAGATCATTCGCCGACTACGACACGATTCTTCTGTCGACCCACGGGAATCGGCTGTGCGGCCCGTCGTCGGAAAGCGCCCAGCTGTGCCGTGTCGTAATCAACACAGGCGTTCGCATCAACCGTTCCGACACTGAGATCTCCGGCCGCGACCCTGGGCTCGTCTTCTACCTCTACTACCCCGCTGGCGAGCCACAATCGACCGGGCTCTTGACTCTCGGAATGAACCCTGACTTCTTCCGGTTGAACTACCCGGGCGGCCTGGACAATACCCTGCTGATCTTGTCGGCCTGCGAGACCGGCAACAATGAGGGCCACGAGCTAGCCGCCGCGGCCGCAGGCAGCAACTTCGTCATGATGGCGTGGTCCGAGAAGGTGCCCGCGAGTGCAGCCTTCCAAGCCAGTACCTTCTTCGCAGAGCGGCTCGGTTTGGGTCTTTCATCAGGAGAGGCGTACCGCGATCTCGTGGACGCTGGGTTGCATCGAGCGACTGACAAGGACGGTGTCAACACCGTTTTCCAGCACATTTCCCCAGGAAACGCGGACGTCAGGATCTTCGAGGTTCCGACTATCTTGATGGATGGCGCGCCGATGCAGGACGGGGCCGACGCGAGCGCCATGGTCATCGGCACTGCCGGCGACGGCGCGGAGGATCGGCTCCTGGTCACCCTTCAGGTTTCAGGAGTTGACGACCCGATCTTCTACTCGGTTCGCTACGAGATCGATGGGCGACCCACGCGCGGCGAATATGACTTGCTTGATGGCGGTCCGGGCGGCTACGAGCACGAGTACGTCGTCGACCACGACGTTGACGTGGGATTCGATCTCCCGTCGGATAAGTTCACCATCGAGGCCATTGTCGAGCTGCCAGAAGGCGGAGAGAGCCGCTACTTCGTGACCTCGCGCCTCTGCCCGACGACGGAGAACGGCGTGCCGGTCCCCTTCGACCTGCCGAGCGATGCAACCTACGCCGGCAAGTTCGAATACCTCCCGAGGGCCGACGCGTGGCGGGTCGGGTCGCTCCAGGCGGCTGCCGAATTCATGCGTGGAGCAATCGACCGGGCCGGGTACACGATCATCGACGAGCCCCGGGGTTCCACGCTAGGCGGGGAGAACGAAAGCTTTGGATTCACAGTCGTCGGCCCGTGCTTCCCTTCAGGAGGGTCCGTCACGTTTACGCGCAGCGCGACCATTCCGCCGTCCCTCGTGCTGTGGTCGGCCGGGGGGAACTGAACCGATGCGTCACTCCAGACACGAGAACCAAAGGAGATCCATGTGACCCGTTTCAACGCAGCATCCTGGCCGCGTCCAGGCGGAGGCGGCGGCCTCATGGGTACCGTCCGTAAGGTCGTGGTCCTGGCCTTCGCGGTCATCCAGCTCATCCTCGTCGCCCGCATCCTGCTCGACCTCGGGATCATCCCGGCCGACTTCGGCTGGACCGAGCAGATCGTCGTCTGGAGCGACACGCTCGCCGCGCCGGTGCAGGGACTCGGGTCAGGACTGGGCGAGATCTTCGGCGGCGGTGGTATCCCCGGCATGGGCCCCGGCCTCGGCGACGGCCTGAACCCGGCCATGGTCGCGGCGCTCATCGGCTGGACGGTGGTCGAGGGCCTGGTGCTGCGGGTCGTCACCAAGTTTGCCGCGGCGTGAGCGAACGATGAGCGAGAAGGAAGCTCCACCGATCGAAGCCGACGAGGCGACCGACCAGCTCCTCGACTCAGCGGAGGCGATGGGCATCGAGATCGATCGGGCGGAGGCCGAGGCCTGGATCGAGGCGATGTCGGCCGACTCGGCCGGCAGCGTCACCATCGACGTGAATACGGGCGTCTACGGCCACCGCGTGACCATGGCCGATCATGATCCGGTTGAGCTGGAGCGATTCCGCCGCATGGCCACCATCGTCGGGTTCGAGGATCGCCCGCCGCAGGTGTTGACCGCTCTTGCGCTCTCCGGATCGGCCGCCCAGGCGCGCATCCATCGGTTCCCGGCCGATGCCGACTTCTTCGAGCGCGTCCACATCCGGGCCGAGACGCACGATGAAGCCTGCGCCGTTCTCGCTGATGTTGTTCGTGAGAAAGCGCTCGCCACCATGCGCGGTGCAGGCTACCGGCTCCAGGAGGTCAAGTTCGGCAACTGGCCGCTCGACGCGACCTTAAACGGGGAACCCATTGGCAAGGGCAAGCCCGTGACGTGGACCCCGGCCCAGGTCGAGGCAGGGTTCATCGGTTTCGAGGGGACCGATGGGGCCGCCGCTCAGCTGCGCTGGGAGGATGCCGCCAGCGACCCGGGCTGGTGCAAGCTCGACTGGGTGATCTCGGACCCGGGCCGGAGCCTGGCGAACGCCTCGAATGTGCTCGACCCAACCTGGGAGGCTCCCGACGGAACCATCACCCCGCTCGACGGCTACCTGGATCCGTATTTCCAGGAGGTGTACCTGGAGACCGATTCGATCCCGTTGTTCAGCAAGCTCGTCAAGGAAATGGGCGCCGACTCGGTGGCCGAGTACGTGGAGCGCCTCAACGGCGAGGTCTACAAGTACACCGTCAAGGAGCAGAACTACGGCAAGGCGGCGCGTCGGCTGTACAACGTATTCCGCTTAACGGGTCGATACGGCGAGGCCGCCTACATCCGCGAGCTGTTCGACGAGCCGGTGACCGCCCTGTACCAAGTGTCCGCGCTCCTGCGAACGCTGGACGAAGCGGCCGATGCGCACGACAGCTTCCGCACCGACACCATGGTCAGCCAGGTGGACCAGCTGATCATGACCGCCATCGCCGCCCTCGAGGGCCGCGCGGAGGCCGAGATGGTTCGGCGCCTCCTCCGCCTCCGAGACGGGCTGGCACGACGGAGCGATGCCGCCAACCGGTCAGAGGACCTCACCAGCGTGCAGGCCGATGCGATGGCCGAGGTCAACCAGTACTTCAAACGCGTGCTCACGGCCGTGCCGAGCATCAACGCGTACCTCGACAGTGTGGCTTTGGCCCAAGGGAGTGCGGCGCAATGACCAGATACCGGAGATCACCATCGGCGCGGAACCGCCTGTGGCCCATTCTCGCGCTGGTGGTCGCGTGCGTCATCGCGGCGTGCGGCGGTCCGGGTGCCCCGGACGCGGCCCCGGATGGTGGGACGCCGGCAGGCAACGGATCCGACGGCAGCGGCACCGATTCGAATGACAACGCCAACGCGAGCGGAGACTCGGCGGATGGTCCGATCAGGGCCTCGATGGCGGACGGCACCTACGTCTACTCCGCGGGACGGTGCGAGATCATCGACGACGCGCTGTACGTCATCGCCGTCGCGCAGGATCAGGGAGGTGGATTCGAGGCCACCCTCCCGGAGTGGGACCGCGAAGTGGCGTACGCCCAGCGAGAGGGCTTCGTCAGCATGACGAACTTCGGGGAGGAGTCCGACGGAGTCTTCGAGCTCGTCGCGGGCCGTGGAAGCCCTGGCACGACCTGGGAGTGGACCATGTCCGGATCGCAGGTCGAGATCGTGGCTCGCATGGCGAACCGGTCGAACGCGAGCCGGGACCAGGGGATCGAGGAGTTCACCGACTACCGCGACGTCACGATCCAGATCGACTGTAGTGGAGGTGCGTTCGGCTCAGGTCCCAACGCCGAGATCTACGCCGAGCACCAGTTCATCCCCCTGCAGGATCCGATGCAGCGCGTGCCGGGGACCGTCACCGTGGACCTCCAGGGCACGACGTACGAGATCACGTACCTCACAACCTGCCAGTTCTTCCAGGACCAGGTCTCCGCGGAGGGGATCGCGAACGAGGCGAACGTGTGGCTCTACTCCGAGGGAGCCGGCGTCCACCTCGACTTCGCGATCGGCGATCGGAGAGACCAGACAGGAGGTGTGGACGTGGAGCGGTGGGGACTCCCGCCCGACGTGCAGCTCCAGGATGACTTCCTCTTCGAAGGCTCGGACGTTGTCCGGTCGTGGTCCGGGACCGTCCTCTCGAGCGGCGGCGAGGAGGCCGAGGCCACGATCACCGTCGAGTGCACCGCGGGCGATGCCTTCCAGTCGGCCGGGAGCGGCTCGATCGTGCTCGACGGCGTCACCCACGTGCTCGACGTGGTCAACACCTGCTCGATCGACGGCACGACGGTCGACTTCTACGGAAACGCGAGCGCGACGGACGTGGCCGTCATCGTCACCGCCGGCGGGTCGCAGATCCTGCTGGGCGGAGCGGACGGCCAGCAGTCCTTCACGCGGGACGTCGAGTTCGAGGTGGCCGGACAGCGGGCCACGTGGACCGGGCAGTTGGCGGGGGATCGGCAGGCAACAGTGGAGATCAGCTGCGGCTAGCAGCGTCATATCAACAGGAGGACCCATGACCACGGATCACCAGCCAACCACCACGCCCTCGACGGCCACGATCGGTCGGCCGCTGGGCATCACCATCATGGCCATCATCGCCGGCATCTTCGGTGTGCTCGGGCTGCTCGCCGGCCTGGCGCTGTTCGGCCTCTCCGGCCTCCTGGGTGCTGTCGGCGGCGCAAGCGTCGCCGGGCAGGGCATGCTCAGCTCGCTGTTCGCCCTGGTCACGGCCATCCTGGCCCTCGCGTTTGCCTACGGGGCGTGGACCCTGAAGCCGTGGGCGTGGCCGCTCGGACTGGCGTTCGCCGGGTTCGCGGTCGTGAGCGGGGTGATCGGTCTGGCCAGCGGTGATGCCGAAGCCTCGAGCGTTATCATCGGCCTGGTCATCGCCGGCGTGGTCGCCTGGTACCTGATGACGCCGGGAGTCAAGGCAGCCTTCGGACGAAGCTAGGAGGCGCTCACCGGCACCTGCAGTGCCTCGATGAGCCTCGCGGCCATTGCGGCCGTGCTCATCGGGGCGAGATCGCGGTGCTCGCCGGTCCCGGACAGCGCCTCGTCGATCCGACGCCGGTAGCCCCGTGCCGCCGCGTTTCTCTGGTCGAGGGGGATCCATCCGTGCGTGGCGTGGACCCGGTCGAAGTGGGCGAGCAGCTGAGCGGCCATCGACCACTCACCGCGCGCCACGAGGATTTCGAGGGCTCCGAATGCGACGAGGCTGAAATAGATCTCGTGCTGACCCGAGACGAGGTTCAGCGCCTGGACGAGGGCGTCGGCCGCGACCGCCGAGTCGCCCCAGCGGCCCTCCACCATGCCCTGCTGAGCGAGCACCCCGGAGAGCACGCGGCGGTCGTTGGCCCGCTCCGCCAGGGATAGGGCCGCAGCCAGGTGCCGCCGGGCGGCGGCCTCGTCCCCGTCGTGCCAGGCCGCCAGTGAGAGGTGGCGGTGGCCCACGGCCGCGATCTTGGGGTAGCCTCCGGCTTCGAGCAGCGCCGTGGCGTCGCCGAGGATCGCCTCCGCGGCGGCCCGGTCCGCGGCGTAGGCGGCCTGGATGCCGATGGCGACGCGACATTCCGCCGCGGTGACGCGGTCTCCGATGGCCTCGTAGATCGCGATCGCCTCCTCGGTGAGCGCACGACCCTCTGCTGGGCGACGGTGGATCTGGACTCGGCCCTTGCCGTACAGGGCCTGCGCCTCCAGGCGCCGGTCTCCGAGCCGCGTGGCGATCTCGAGGACCTCGTCGCAGAATGCCTCCGATTCGTCGTAGCGCCCGGTGAAGAAGGCGACCCCGCTTGCGGCGGCGAGTACGGCGAGCCGGAGCCGGTCGTCCATGTCCGACGCAAGGCATTCGTCTAGCCAACGCTCCCCCTCGCGCGCGAGGAACCGGCTGATCCAGAACTGGACCAAGCCTGCGGCGATCTCGGCGGCAAGGTGTGGCCGCCCGCGATCGAGAAGGTGTCGCATGGCGGCGCGGTAGTCCGCGATGCTGATGTCGACCTCGTCGAGCATCTCGGCCTCGGCATGCGTCCAGCTCGCCTCCGCCACCGTTCGCGCCTCGTCGACGTACCAGGCGGCGTGCCGGTCCCGGAGCGCCTGCTCGCGCCCGGTCGAGGAGAGTCGCTGGAGCCCGAAGTCGCGGAGCGGCTCGAGCATGCGGTAGCGCACCGCGTTGCCGATCGTCCGATCGGGGACGAGCAGGGACGCCCCGCACAGCCGGCGAACGGCATCCGCCGCCCGCTCGACGTCGCCGCTTCCCATGCAGATCGACGCGAACGCGTCGATCGTGAACGCAGCCGCAAAGGCCGATGCGGCCGCGAACCGGCGTCGATCGGCCGTACCCAGCACCGCGACGCTGCGGGAGATCGCGCGTGCCACGGACGACTCGAGCGGCAGATCGGAGGCCGAGGCATCTTCGGCCGATGCGAACCCGAGGGCGGTCACCCGCTCGGGATCGAGCGTCGCCACGCGACGCGCCACGAGCTCGATGGCGAGCGGCATGCCGCCCGTCCGGCGACACAGCTCCATGAGGACGGACGGGTCGGTCCGGTCGAGCGCGATGCGCGGATCGACGTCCGCCACGCGGTCGGCGAGCAGGCGCAGGGTCGCCGACTCCCACATCTCCGCCTGGTCACCTGCCAGGGAGATCGGCCGCAGCGCCCAGACGACCTCGTCGCCGATCTCGAGCGCCGATCGGCTCGTCGCGAGCACGCGAAGCCGATCGCCGTGCCGGCGGTCCGCGAGCAGCTGGCGCACGGCGTCCAGCACATGCTCGCAGTTGTCGAGGACGAGGAGCATCGGTCGCGGCGCCACCAGCCGGTACAGCTGCCCGAGGTCCTCGACCACCTCCGTGATCCCCGTGACGGTGGTGACGGTCGACAGGACGTCGGCCGGCGTCCCCGCACCCACGAGCCGGACGAGCCACGCGCCTGCGGGCTGATCGGCCAACGCCCGGGCGGCAGCCTCGATCGCCAGGCGTGTCTTCCCGATCCCCGGCGGTCCGGTGATGGTCACCAGGTGGTGGCGGGCAAGGAGCTCGGTGATCGCCCCCATGTCGTCGTCGCGGCCGACGAAGCTCGAGTCGAAGAGCGGGAGGTTGTGGGGAACCGCTCCGCCGGCGCCATCGAGAAGCGCGGGGTCGCCGTGCTCGATCCGTCGCTCGAGCTCGACGAGTCGCGGACCAGGGGCAACCGCGAGCTCGGTCCTGAGCACCGCCCTTGCATCCGCAAGCGCCGAGCGCGCCTCGGCCGGACGTCCACCGGCGCAGTACGCCAGGACGAGCTCCTCCCACAGCGTCTCGTTGAGCGGTTGCTCCGTCACCAGCTGGCGCAGCAGCGCGATCGCCTCCGAGACCCGCCCCTGGAGCGTCAATGCGCGCGCTTCGGTCGTGCGGGTGGCGATCCACAGCTCGGCGAGGCGCTCGCGCTCTCCACGGGCCGACTCGAGATCCGCAAGCTCCGGATACGGGTCGCCGCGCCACAGCCGGGACGCGCGTGTCGCCGCGACGGCGGCATCTCGGAATCGACCTTGGGCCAGGTGCACTGCTGCGTCAGCCGCGAGCGTGGAGAACTCGCGGACGTCGGACTCGTGGTCCTCGAGGTCGACGGCGTACCAGCCGTTGAGCGCCTGGACGATACCCGGCAGGTTGCGTCGGAGGGAGGAAAGATGGACGTGCATGGCCTGCACGGCGGTTCTCGGCGGCTCCTCGTCCCACATCCGGTCGATCAGCGAATCGATCGTGGACGGGACGCCCGGCGTCAGGAGCATCGACGCCAGGAGGCGACGCTGCGCCGGAGCCAACGCGACCGGCGACCCATCCCGCGTCGCAACGAGCGGGCCCAGAGCCTCGAACCGCACCACCCCGTCGCGGGGCGCAGCCGTCGGCGGACGAGCGGCAGCGTTCGACCGCGGGGATGCAGGATGCGAAGGGCGGGTGTCGGCGATCGGCATGGGCGCTGAGCTCGGGGCACGCAGGCCCGATCGGACCTGTCAGCCCGATGATACCCGCGCCTGGCCAGCCCCCGGTCCTGCCGACCCGCGCGGACGAGCCGGAGCGGGCAACGGCCCGCCTTCCGGCGCCGTCGATCAGGTCACCTGGCGGGGACCCATGCCATCCAGGCCACGACCGAGGCGCCGATGCGCCGCAAGGGACCAAGTCAGCGATCGGTGACTTCGATGCGGATCCGCTTGTTGATGCGGCCCTTTGACTCGTAGCCGGCGACCTTGACGCGGCCGATCTCGCCGGTGTGGGCAACGTGCGTTCCGCCATCCGCCTGCAGGTCCAAACCCACGATCTCGATCGTGCGGATCTCGCTGATCCCCTCGGGCAGCAGGTTGACCTTGGTACGAATGAGGTCCGGAATCGCGAATGCCTCCTCGCGCGGCAGGATGGCGACCCGGATCTCGCGATCGGCATCGATCTCCTCGTTGACCCGCTGCTCGATCTCGCCCACCAGGTCCCCGGACATCGTCTCGAACTCGAAGTCCATCCGGCCCGAGAGCGGCTCCATGTTGCCGCCGGTCACGCTGGCCTTGTGGTCGCGCCAGACGACGCCGCACAGGACGTGGAGCGCGGAGTGGGTGCGCATCAGCCGATGGCGGCGCTCCCAGTCGATGCGTGCCGTGACCCGCGAGTCGACCGCCGGTGGCTCGCCCTCGACCGTGTGCCAGATGTCCTCGCCGCGCTTCTTCGCGCCCGTCACTCGCCACGCGCCCCCCGACTCGCCGATCAGCTCGCCGGTGTCGGCCGGCTGACCGCCACCGCCCGGGTAGTAGACCGTCCGATCGAGCAGGACGGCATTGGCGTCGGCATCGACCTCGAGCACGACGGCAGGGGTCTCTTGGACGTATGCATCGGCGTAGCAGATGTTGTGGCTCATGCCGTGGAGGATACGTGCCGCCGATGGTGGACGGCACGAGGCGGACCGGCATAGATTGATGTTCTCGTGATGCATCCGCACCCATACCGTGTGAGCGCACCGATTCACATCGGCGCAGGCAAGGCACGCAGGGAATAAACGCCGAACTCGTGATCAAGGCTCCTGAGTTGTTTAGATGTCCCCAGCACCCGGGCCTCGCGGGCCGTAGGGTGCGAGGTCGGTGACCGCCTGGCTCCCAGGCTCCTTGCCCGCCCGTCGGGTGTGGCTCTCTCATAGCGTGCCGGA
>JBPCOK010000052.1:0-3471 GCA_051000335.1 Candidatus Limnocylindria bacterium
GTTGACGGCGAGGCGTTCAAGGCGGAGCTGATCGACGTGCTGGGCGCCTGGGCGGAGCGCGTCTTCAAACCGGAGATGGTGACGATCATGCCCATCCTCGAGCGCGATGCCGAAGCAAAGCGCGAGCTGCTGCGGGAGCTTCCCGCCGACGAGTTCGTGACAGTTGCCACGAACGGGGTTGAGTTCGCGCCGCGACCGGGATGCGACCGCGTCGTCATGGTCCCGAGCTTCATCGGACGGCCGCTCGTCGCCCATCTCGAGGTCGGCGACGTGCTCATGATCGTGTACCCGGTGGCCGACGAGAGCGTATCGGCGGAGGTCGACACGCCACCGCTGCGTCTGGTCCGACTTTCGAAGGCGCTCGGGGACGAGAAGCGGCTCCGCGTCCTGCGGACGCTGGCCGAAGGCGAGAAGACACTCATGGAGCTTGCCGATCTCTTCGGCGTCGCGAAGACGACGATGCATCACCACATGATCATCCTGCGCTCGGCCGGCCTGGTGGCCGTCGGCGTCGGCAGCAAGCGCTATCGGCTCCGGCACGAGACCGTGCCGGACGTCGGCGCACTCCTCAGCGGGTACCTCGGCGCCGCGACTGGTCCGTCCGCGGCGTCGGGGCTGCCCGCCCACCCCTCGAAGCAGCGAACCGGGACGGGCGGCTGACCCGGCCCTACGCGACCTGCGCCTGCAGCTGCTCCATCAGGTCGCCGGGAATATCAAAGTTGGCGTAAACGTTCTGCACGTCATCGAGGTCCTCGAGGCGCTCCATGAATTGGAGAACCTGGCGGGCCGTCTTCTCGTCGCCGATGTCGATCGTGGTCGTCGGCTCCATCGAAAGCTCCGCGGACTCTGCCTCGATGCCCGCGTCCGACAGGGCGCGCCGCACCGCCTCGAGCTCGGCCGGATCGGTCGTGACGGTGACGGATCCCCCGTCCGGCGCGCCGACGTCCGCGGCTCCGGCATCGATGGCAGCGAGCGTCAGCTCATCGGGATCTTGGCCGTTCAGAGCCAGGCTGATGATGCCCTTCTGCTCGAACTGCCAGGCAACGGTCGAGAGGCTGCCGCCGTGCTTGTTGAACACGCTGCGGATCTCGGACGCCGTCCGGTTCCGATTGTCGGTCATGGCCGCCACGATCACGGCAACGTTCGCAGGGCCGATCCCCTCGTAGGTGACCTCCTCGAATTGCTCGGCATCGGCGCCGCCACCCGTGGCCTTCTCGATGGCCCGCTTGATGTTGTCGGCCGGCATCGAGTTGGATTTCGCCTTGTCCACCGCCATCCGCAGCCGGTAGTTGGCCTCGAGGTCTCCGCCGCCCTGCCGCGCGGCGGTGATGATCTCGCGGGCCAGTTTCGTGAAGAGCGCCCCACGCTTCGCGTCGTTCGCGCCCTTCTGCCGCTTGATGGTGGACCACTTGCTGTGGCCGGACATCGGACCTCCTGCCGCGCCATTCGCACGGGCTTCATTGCTGTTCGGGAGGCCCGATTCTACCAACGCTCTCTCGGAGGCCGCCGATGCGAATCACCGGTTCGGAGTACGCGCCCGCCCCAGGACGCCCACTGGCCCCCTACGCCTCCGATGCAACCGATGACGCCCTCATCCTCGCGCCCAGGCGCTCGAGCAGCGTCCGGTCCAGGCTCCAGCGCCCACCGCCAAGGACGATGAGTGCCGATGACAGTCCGAACAGCGCAACGTGCGCGATGACCGGATCATCCGGCAGGGCGAACATCGCAAGCGTCAGGACCACGAAGCCGATGGCCGCGCTCAGCCGCGTGAAGACGCCGAGGAGGATCGCGAGTCCGAGGGCCGACTCGATCAGGATGGCTCCGACCACCCACAGCTCGGGCGCCGCGGGAACCACGGATGTCAGGCCGTACCGGTCGACCGCCGCCAGCGCCTGGTCGTAGATGAGCAGCTTGTCGGCGATTCCCGATGCGAGGAACGCACCCCCGAGCCCAAGGCGCACCAAGAGCGGCACCAAGTCGTCGTAGCGGCCCTCGGCGAGGTTCTCCGTCGCCGCACGAGCTCCGGGTCCTCGTGGAAACGCGGCGCGCAGGAGATCGTCGAGGCTCGGCCGTCCCGGTCCCAGGACGGCGGCCACGGCCAACGCGCCGGCGACGTCGAGCATCATCACCAGCTCCGGTCGGCCCACGAGCGTCACCGCGAACGCGCCGAGTGCGACGAGCGCCGCCGGTCGGACGGCCAGGCCCACGAGGATCAGGAACCCGGCGCCGGTCAGGAGCAGTGAGAACAGGGTGCCCGCCTCATCCGTCGGAATGAAGCGCACGCGCGACAGCCCCGAGCCGAGGAGGACGAGACCCGCCGACAGACGCACGATCCACGGCAGGTACTCGCGGTAGCTGACGGCGCGCTCGATGAATCGCGTTCGCGATGCCTCCCCGGGACGCCATCGCGCCCAGGCGAGCACGGTCGCCGCCACCACGATCGCGCCGACGATCAGCACCACGAGACTCGAAGGATCGGAGAGCGCATCCACCACGAACCCGATCGGATCGGGCGATCCGGCCGGGTCGGTGACGTAGTCGACGTGAGCGATCAGCACGCGGTCCATCGGCCTCATTGTGCGGCATTCGGCTCGTATACTTGGCCTCCGTTTTCCCGGCCTCCGACCGCCCGAGGCGGACACCATCGGCCTCGGCGACTCCGGCACTGCATGCGCAAGGAGCACCGATGAAGCCGACCAGCCCCGACAACATCCGAAACGTCGCCCTCGTCTCTCACGGTGGCGCCGGCAAGACGAGCCTCGCGGAGGCGATGCTGTTCGATGCCGGCGCGATCCCCCGCCTGGGAGCCATCGAGGCTGGGACGACAACCCTCGACTGGGATCCGGATGAGCACAAGCGCGGGCAGAGCGTGAACCTGGCCGTTGGAACGCTGGAGCACGAGGGCGTGCGCATCACGATCGTCGACACGCCGGGGTACGCCGATTTCCAGGCCGAAGTCGTCGAGGCGCTGGCCGCAGTCGACGCCGTGATCATCGTCGTTGACGCCTCGGCGGGCGTCGAGGTCGGCACGGAGGAGGTCTGGCGACTGGCCGATGCACGCGGACTTCCGCGCATGGTCTTCATCAACAAGATGGACCGCGAGAACGCGAATTACGACGCCACGCTCGACGCGCTCAAGGCGAGGTTCGGGCCCAAGATCGCGCCGGTCTATCTCCCCATCGGCGCCGCCGAGTCGTTCCGCGGCTACGTCGACGTCATCGAGGAGCACGCGAACGTCTACGAGGGTGGCAAGCCGAAGGAGGTGCCGATCCCACCGGAGCTCGAGGGGATCGAGCATTCGCGACGCGACGCGCTGGTGGAGGCGGCCGCCGAAGCGAGCGACGAGCTCATGGAGAAGTACCTCGAGGGCCAGGCGTTCACCGATGCCGAGATCGAGGCGGCACTCCACAAGGGCACCCGCGAGGGCTCCGTCGTTCCGGTCTTCGTCGGGTCGGCGACGCAGAACATCGG
>JBPCOK010000059.1:0-18652 GCA_051000335.1 Candidatus Limnocylindria bacterium
TACCGGACACTGCCGCAGGACGACGTCAGCTGGCTCCACGCGGGGATCGGAGCGGTGGTCGCCACCATCGGCGTGCGATTGGCGCAGGCGGTCATGGGGTTCATGTCCGATGCCGGCACCTTCCAGACGCCGTATGGCGACCTGGCGGGGGTGGCCCTCATGGCGACGTGGGCGCTCGTGGTCGGAGTGGTCGTCCTGTTCGGGGCCTGCGTCGTGGCCGTGCTCAGCGGCCGGCTCGAGGAGCTCGACGGGATGGAAGCCCAGGGATCGCGCCCGTTCGACGCGTGAGCTGAGGCCGCCGTTACGATGCAGGCACTACGCGCCACAGATCCACACATCTTCGGCCCCGCCCGTCGGTCGTGGCCTTGCTCTGGCGCCCTGGCATGCGCCGGAGCGCATGTATCGGCCCGCTGTTAGCCGGGGCATGCGCCAGGCGCCCTCCAACAGCCATGCTGATCGCCGGTCCTACTCAGTCGATGCGGGATCCCGCATCAGACACTCGGATCGCGGCCGACAGATGCATCCCCTGAATACGCGGGCGTGACGTCGCGGATCGCGTCGCCACCGCCACCCTGGCGCCCGTGACGACTCGCACCCGTTTCCTCGACAGAACACGCCGGCACCGCCCACGACCCCGGTCGGCCGCCCGATGGACTGTCCAACGCTTGCCCGCCTCGGGTACGCTGCCCCATCACGGGAGGAATCGACCTGAACTGCACGACCTGCGGCACCGAGAGTCGCCCCGGCAGCCGGTTCTGCGACAACTGCGGCAGCCCGCTGGCGTCGAGCTGTCCGACGTGTGGCGAGTCGAATCGCGCGGACGCGCGCTTCTGCGCGAATTGCGGCACGCCGCTCGGCGCCGATGCCCGGGTGGCCACACTGGCACCGGCTGCGGGGCAGTCCGGGACCAAAGGCACCGCCCCCGAGGCCACCGCGGAGCGACGCCTGGTCACCGTCCTGTTCGCCGACCTCGTCGGCTTCACGACGCTGGCCGAGGACCGTGACCCGGAGGCGGTGCGCGAGCTGCTGTCGAGCTACTTCGACCGTGCCACCGAGGTCATCACCACCCACGGCGGCACCATCGAGAAGTTCATCGGCGACGCGGTCATGGCCGTGTGGGGCACTCCGGTCGCCCACGAGGATGACGCCGAGCGGGCGGTTCGCGCCGCGCTCCAGCTGGTGGAGAGCGTTGCGGCGCTCAATCCCGGCCTCCAGGCGCGCGCCGGCGTCCTGACGGGGGAGGCGGCGGTGACGCTGGGCGCCACGAACCAGGGCATGGTGGCCGGCGACCTCGTGAACACGGCCGCCCGGCTCCAGGGCGCGGCCGAGCCCGGGACGGTCCTCGTTGGCGAGACGACGCGCCGCGCCGCGGAACGCGCGATCGCGTTCGAAGCGCTCGGGGACCATTCCCTGAAGGGCAAAACGACCCCGGTACCCGCCTGGCGCGCGATGCGCGTGATGGCCAATCGCGGCGGCCAGGGTCGGAGCGATTCGCTCGAACCGCCCTTCGTCGGGAGAGACGAGGAGCTGCGTCAGCTGAAGGAGGCGCTTCAGTCCGTCGGGCGCGAGCAGCGGCCGCGGCTCGTCTCGGTGACCGGCGTCGGCGGCATCGGCAAGAGCCGGCTCGTCTGGGAGCTCGAGAAGTACGTCGATGGCGTGAACGAGACGATCTGGTGGCACCGCGGCCGCTCGCCGTCCTACGGGGAGGGGATCACGTTCTGGCCGCTCGGCGAGATGGTCCGACGCCGGGCCGATCTGACCGAGGACGCCGATGACACGGCGACCCGCTCCGGCATCGGCGCGATGCTGTCGGAGTTCGTCCTCGACGACGCGGAGCGCGCCCGCATCGGTCCGGCGCTGCTCAGCCTGCTGGGCGTGGAGCCCGCTCCGGCCGGAGGGCGCGACGCGCTCTTCCCGGCCTGGCGGCTGCTCTTCGAGCGGATCGCGGCCAAGGGCACCACGGTGCTCGTGTTCGAGGACCTGCACTGGGCGGATACCGGGACGCTCGACTTCATCGAGCATCTCCTCGAATGGTCCCGCGGTCTGCCGATCATGGTCGTGACCCTGGCGCGTCCCGAGCTCTTTGACCGACGCCCCGACTGGGGGGCCGGCCGCCGGAGCCTCACGGCGCTCGCGCTCGAGCCATTGCCCGACGAGGCCGTGCGCCAGCTCCTCGACGGCGTGGTTCCCGGATTGCCGGCCGATGCCATGGCGGCCATCGTGGGCCGGGCGGAGGGCGTCCCGCTCTACGCGGTCGAGATGGTCCGCGGCCTGCTGTCCGATGGGCTGATCGAGCGCCGCGGCGACACGTTCGTTCCGGCCGGTGACCTCTCGACGCTGCGCGTTCCCGAGTCGCTGCGTTCGCTCATCGCCTCACGGCTCGACGCGCTGGACGCGGCGGACCGCGGTCTGCTCCAGGATGCCTCGGTGCTGGGCCAGGTCTTCGCGCCGGAGGCCCTGGCCGCCGTCCACGGGATGGATGCCGGCGAGGTCGAGGAGCGGCTCCGCTCACTGGCGCGCCGCGAGCTGCTCGACACCGAGCGCGACCCGAAGTCTCCGGAGCGCGGCCAGTACAAGTTCGTCCAGTCGCTCATCCGCGAGGTCGCCTACGGCACGCTGGCGCGCCGCGACCGACGGTCCCGCCACCTGGCCGTGGCTCGCCATTACGAGTCGGTCGGCGACGACGAGATGGCGGGCGCCCTCGCCAACCACTACGTCGCCGCGCACGCCGCCTCGGACGAAGGGGCCGAGGCCGATGCCATCGAGGCCCAGGCGCGTCTGGCGCTGGCCGGAGCCGCCGATCGAGCCGCCGGACTCGGCGCCCATAAGCAGGCGATCGCCTACATCGACCAGGCCCTCGGCATCACGTCGGCGGCCGTCGATCGGGCCCCGTTGCTCGACCGCGCCGCGCGCTCCGCCTCCGCTGCGGCGACCCCGGACGCGAAGCGCTACGCGCTCGAGGCCATCGACGCCTACCGCATCGTCGGCGACCGGGTGGCCATCGCGGCTGCCACTAGCCGGCTCGGGCGCGTTCTGCTCGACGCCAGCCAGCTGGCCGAGGCGGTCACCGTCCTCGAGGCGGGCCTCCCGGACGCGGAGGGCGTCGACGACCCGACGCCGCTGGCCTCCATGCTCGCCAACCTGTCCCGTGCGCACATGCGCCTCGGTGAGCCCGAGCGCTCGATCGAGTACGCAGACCGCGCTCTTGCGATCGCCGAGCGCCGCAACCTCGTTCCAATCGTCGCGGAGGCGCTCGGCAACAAGGCTGCCAGCCTGACCATCCTGGGACGTCGGCGGGAGGCCATCGCCCTCTACGCGGCGGTCGTGGAGATGGCGGCGGCTGGCGCCGATCGGGCGTTCGAGATCCGAGCCCGGAACAACGCCGCTTCCGCACTGGCCGACGACGATCCGATCCGCTCGCAGGAGCTCATGGCGGAGGCTCTCGAGCTGGCCGAGGACATCGGCGACAGAAGCAACTCCAAGTGGATCCTCGGGAGCGTGGCGGTGGTCTCGCTCGGGGCGGGCACGGATTGGGACCGACATCGCCAGCGCCTCGGCGAGGCATTCGACGCCAGCGACCGGCCGACGGACCGTATCCGGCTCCTGACCTTCATCGCCCTGTATCGAAATGCCGTCGGCGAGCGGATCGAGGAGACGGTCGCCGAGCTCGACGCCCTGGTCGGCGACGACACGGGACTCGAGCCGACCTTCGCGAAGCTCATGATCCACGGTGATGCGGCCCTGGCCCTCGGCAAGCCGGCCGAGGCATACCGGCATGCGAGGGCCGCGTGGGATCTGCACCTGCCGGATCTGGACATCCCCACGGCCCTGATGCTGCGTTCCGCCATCCGGTCAGCCGATCCCGAGCTGATCCGCGCCGCAGCCGACGTCATGCGCGAGCTCCCCGGCTCGGGGACCTGGACCGCCATCAACCGGCAGCACGCCGATGCCGCCATCGCGGCGGTCGAGGGTCGCCCGGCCGACGCCGTGGCCGGCTTCACCGCCTCCTTCGACGGCTGCCAGGGGATCGGGCAGATGTATGAGCGTGCCTCGGTCGCGATCGACGCCCTGGTGCTGCTTCCCGATGATCCGGTGATCCGCGCCCACGCGGAAGAGGTCCGCCCCCTGCTCGAGGAGCTCGGCGCACGGTCCGAGCTCGCGGCGCTGGAGCGGGCGCTCGGTGACTTGTCCGGCGCCGCGCAGAAGCGTCCGGCCGATGCGGCCGTGGAGGCGGTCCGCGACTGAACCCGAGCGAGCGGGCTTGCCACCGTCTGCCTCCGACCCTTGCGCAACCCCGTTTCTTGCCTCCCAGCGCGACTAACGGCCAACTTCACGCCGATCCGGCCGCCAGCCTTCCCGCCGCTTGCACCCCCGGCAAATCTCGGCCACCAAAACCCCCGATTCCGGCCCACCTTGGCCGTTAGTCGCGCTCCCAGGCAAGTCCCGACGAGCGGCGCAAGCCGGTTGATCGAGTTCACCGGGCCGCGCTGCCATGTGAGCCCGACGATGGCCCGCGTTCGATAGAGTGCCCCGATGACCTCGACCCGAACCCGAACCCGGATCGTGATCGACACCGATCCCGGCGTGGATGACGCCCTTGCCATCCTCATGGCGACTTCGCGCCCGGACGTGAGGGTCGAGGCCATCACCACCGTCGCCGGCAACGTGGGGATCGAGCGCACGACGACGAATGCCGGAGCCATCCTGGATGTTGCCGGTGTCGACGCGCCGATTCACCGAGGGGCCTCCGGACCGTTCATCGGGCGTGCCATCGTGGCCGAGAGCGTCCACGGCACGGACGGGCTCGGGGACGCGGGTCGCTCGACCACGACGCGCCGGCCATCGGAGCAGCTGGCCGCCGTAGCCCTCGTCGAGATGGCGCGCCGGGATCCGGGACAGCTGACCCTCGTCGCCCTGGGGCCGCTGACCAACCTCGCCCTGGCGACCCGGCTCGACCCCACGGTCACCGAGCACTTCGCCGAGCTGATCGTCATGGGTGGGGCCGTTCGTGCCACCGGCAACAGCTCCGCGGTGGCGGAGTTCAACATCCACGCCGACCCCGAGGCGGCGACGATCGTCCTCCAGGAATGGCCTCGCGTCACGCTCGTCACCTGGGAAGCGACACTGGCGAGTGCCCTGCCCGGGGACCTCATCGCCGGGTCACCCGCCAACGGGCCGCGTGCCGACTTCTACCGTGCGGTCAGCGAGCATGCCGACCGGTATCTGCGCGACGTGCTCGGCACCTCGGACCTGCTCGTGCCCGACCCGCTGGCTATGGCGGTCGCCCTTGACCGATCCATCGTGACCCGGGCCACGGATCGCCACGTCCATGTCGAGCTGCAGGGCGCGCTCACCCGGGGACAGACCGTCGTCGACTGGAACGTCACGCCAGGTCCTGGCGAGACCTCGGTCAGGATCGTGGAGCAGGTCGACGTGGATCGTCTCGCCGCGATGGTGCTCGAGGCGATCGCCTAGCCGGCTGCGTCCTCGGCGTCGAGCCGGGCGCGGACGCGCTCCTGCCAGGTGCGATCGCGGTCCTCCACCTCGGGCAGCACCTTCGCCCCCTCCTCGTAGAAATGACGGAGGCCGCGACCCTGCGCGTGGCCGCGGGCCGTGTGCATGTCGATCGCGTAATCGGGGATCTCCGGTCGCAATGATCCATCGGCAAAGCCGGCACGCGTCCAGTTCGTCAGCTCGTCGGAGGCTCGCTCCTTCGTGCGCGTGGCGAGATACCGGACGGCGTGGATCGCGACGAGCGTCCGATCGCCCTCCGCCCGCTCCCAGCGGTGCGAGATGCGCTCGAGGGCCTCGACCACGACCGGCGCCATGGCGTCTCCCAGGCCGACGTCCTCGGCCGAGATGATGAGCAGCCGATCCCACAGTTTGCGCTCGAGCTCCGGGCTGGTGCTCAGCATCTCGAACGCGAGCGCCGCGGCGTTCTCGACATTGCCGCGTCGGACCTCCTTCTGGAGAGCGGAGATCACCTCGTCGGCCGGTAGGTCGCTAACGGTGCGAACTCGGGTCCACGGGTCGATCGGTGCGGTCATCGGCAACTCCTTGTGCAGATCACGGATGCGTCGGGGGATCGGTGTCGGGCAACCCTTCCATGCCGGGCTCGGCATCGCGAGGGATCCGCCGGCGCCGGGCGGCAATCCGGCTGCGAATCGGCCCGCGCAGGCCGACCAGTATCAGCGCCAGGAGTGCCGACACGTTGGGCAGGAACTGAATGAGGCTGGGCGGGATATCGGTGATCGTCGGCAGGCGGACGGCGAGCGCATCGGCGACGCCAAAGAAGAGGCCGGCCAGGAAGACGAAGACCGGGTTGTTGAGCCCGAACAGCGCGGCCGTCACCCCGAGCCAGCCACGCCCGTTGCTCATGTCCCGGGTGAAGAGCGTGAGATGGCCGACCGATAGGAACGCTCCGGCCAGTCCGGCGAGGCACCCGCTGAGGACAAGTACGAAGAGCTTGGCTCGCACTGCACTGATCCCCACCGATTCGGCCGCCGCCTGGTTCTCGCCCACCGCGCGAAGGTGGCGGCCGAACCGCATGCGGAACAGCAGCAGCCACGCTCCCAGCGCGATGACCCATGACAGATAGATGAGCATGTTGTGGCCGCTCAGCAGCGGACCGAGAAGCGGCAGCGCGCTGATGCCGGGAATCTCGATGTCCGTCAGCTGGCGGATGCTCGGGTCGGACCACGAGCCAAAGGCGCCGAAGAAGATGCGCAGGAAGAACACCGTCATCTCGGCGATGAAGAGGTTGATCGCGAGCGCCAGGATCACGATGTCGACGCGCCAGCGAAGGTGAAGCAGCGCGATCAGGCCGCCGATGAGTCCGCCGCCGATCGTCGCCAGCAGCACGCCGGCCTCCGTGCTGCCGACCCAGAAGGCCGTCACGATCGCGAAGAACGCGCCGAAGAGCATCATGCCCTCGAGCGCGAAGTTCAGGACGCCGGCCCGGTGGCAGAGCGCCGCGCCGATGGCGGCGAGGATGATCGGCGTGCCCAGGCGGATGCCGCTGCGCAGGACGTCGACCAGGAAGCCGTCGAACAGGAACTCAGGCATCGGCGTCCCTCGCCCGCCTGCCGAACATGCCGCGAACGCGGTCGATCAAGCCGACGAACGCGCCCTGGGCGGCAACGAAGACGATGATGAGGGCGAGGATCCCTCCCCCCAGCTCACGAGGGATGTCGGCCGCGACCTGCAGCCCGAGCTGGGCACCAAGGCGAATTCCCGCGAACAGGATCGCCACCAGGAGCACGCCGACCGGGTGGGCGAGGCCCAGGATCGCCACGAGCACACCGTCGAAGCCGAGGCCGGAGGAGAAGCCGGGCACGATCTGTTTGCTCACGCCGAGCACCTCGATGCCGCCCGCCAGGCCGGCAAGGCTGCCGCTGATGAGCATCGCGCGGATCGCCGCCCGCGCCGTGAGAACCCCACCGAAGCGCGCGAAGGCCGGCGCCTGTCCCGCCATGCGCTGCTCGTAGCCGATGACGGTCCGCCACAGCAGGAACGTGACTCCGACGACCGCGGTGACCGCCAGTACCCAGCCGACGCCCCACTGCGACCCGGGAAGGAACGAAGGGAGCACCGCGGATTCGTTGATGAGCGGCGACCGGGCGGTGGAGCCGGCGTCGGCCCGGAGCGGGAAGTTCACGAGATAGGTCATGAACAGGACTGCCAGGCTGTTGAGGATGATCGTGCTGATGATCTCGTTGACCGCCAGCTTCACCTTCAGGATGGCCGGGATGAATCCGTACGCCGCGCCGCCCGCCATTGCGGCCGCGATGATCATGAGCTGGTGGAGGACCGGCGGCAGGTCGACGGTATAGCCCAGCCACGCGGCGAGCGTCGCCCCGACCACGAACTTGCCCTCCTGGCCGATGCTGAACAGGCCCGCACGGAAGGCGACGACCGCGGAGAGCCCGGTCAGGATCAGCGGCGTCGAGCGCTCCAGGGTGGTGAGCAGCGCACAGCGGCCGATCTCCTCGCAGCCGAAGCCCGCGGTGAACATGATCCCGTAGGCCTCGAGCGGCGGGGTCGGCGTGAACAGGATGAAGATGCTCGCGACGAGCAGGCCCGACGCCACGGCCAACACCGGCACGAGGGCGGCGTTGAGGGCATTGCGTCGGGAGCGTGCGCGGAGCCGGTCGGTCATTCGGTCTTCCCCCCTGCCATGAGGATGCCGAGCTGCTCCGGGTCCGCGTCGGCGGGGGAGAGATCGGCCACCACGCGACCGCGGAAGAGGACGAGGATCCGATCCGAGAGCGCGAGGATCTCGTCGATCTCCGCCGAGATGAGGAGCAGGGCGGCACCCGCATCGCGAGCCTTGAGCAGCGTCTCGTGCACGAACTCGATGGATCCGACATCGAGACCGCGCGTCGGCTGGTTGGCGAGGATGAAGCGCGGATCACCGGCGAGCTCGCGACCGAGGACGATCTTCTGGAGGTTGCCGCCCGACAGCGTCGCGATCCCCTCACCGGGATGGGATCCCGTGACCGCGAAATCGCGCGTGATGCGCCCGGCCAGTTCGCCGGCGGCGTCGGCGCGGAGGATGCCCAGGCGAGAGAAGGCGGAGCCCCGATAGTGCGCGACGAGGACGTTCTCGTCGAGCGTGGCCTCAAGATTGAGGCCGGTGGTGAGCCGGTCCTCGGGGATATGCGCCAGGCCCAGCGCCCGCCGTCGGTGGACCGGAAGGCCGCCGATGTCGGTCCCACCCAGGCGGATCGTGCCGCCGTCCGCCGTGCGGAGTCCGGCAATCGCCGCAGCCAGCGCGTCCTGTCCGTTGCCGCTCACGCCGGCGATGCCGACGACCTCCCGGGCGCGCACGCCGAAGCTCACCCCGTCGATCTCGACCGTTCCGTCATCGGCGACCACGCTCAGGTTGTCGACGTTGAGTATCTCGTTACCGGGCTCGCCGCCGCGGCGCGCAGCCGTGAGCAGAACGTCCCGGCCGACCATGAGTCGCGCCAGGGCGTCCGGATCGGCTCCGGCGGCCGGAACGGTGGCGACGACCCGGCCATGCCGCATGACGGTCACGCGATCGGCCGCATCGATCACCTCCATGAGCTTGTGGGTGATCAGCAAGACGGAGCGTCCACCGGCCGCGAAGCCGCGCAGGACGGCGAGGAGCGCACGCGCCTCGTGGGGCGTGAGGACGGCGGTCGGCTCATCGAGGATGAGGATGCGTGCGTTGCGCTGAAGAGCCTTGAGAATCTCGACCCGCTGCTGAAGGCCGACCGGCAGGTCGGCGACACGGGCGCCGGGGTCGATGGGCAGGCCGAACTCCTCGGACAGCCGCGCGACGGCCGCCTCCTCCTCGGCCTGACGGAGGAAGCCGCCCACGGACGGCTCGGCGCCGAGCAGCACGTTCTGCGCGACCGTGAAGGAGCCGATGAGCTTGAAATGCTGGTGGACCATCCCGATCCCGAGCGACAGGGCGTCGTCGGCGCTTCGCAGACGGACCGGCTGGCCGAAGACACGGATCTCACCCCGGTCGGGCTGCTCGAGCCCGAACAGGATGTTCATGAGCGTGGACTTCCCGGCTCCGTTCTCGCCGACGATGGCGTGGACCTCCCCGGGCTGCACGGTCACCGAGACATCGTCGTCCGCGAGAACGTCGGTGGAGGCGAAGTACTTCGTGACACCGACCAGCTCGACGGCCGGCGGCCCGGAGTCCGTGCGAATGGGATCGATCATGCGCGGGCCAGGTCCGATGCGGCCGGGGACGTCCCCGACCCCATCGGTCCCGTTCTCCCGTCGGCTACTCGGCCAGCCCGTCGCACGCGTCCGTCGGCTCGAGCGCGTTGCAGACATCGATCGAGCCGTCGAGGACCTGGTCCCGCGCCTCCTCGACTGCGGCCTGCACGTCGGCGAGCTTGGCAGTCATCGCGTCGGGGCCTTCGTCCGCGAAGGTCGTCGAGCCCTCGTCCCAGCTGAGTGCGGTGGCGCCGTCTTCCATCCCGATCACGCTGAAGCCGGAGGAGTAGTTCCCCTCCATGGCGTTCTTCACGAGCAGGAAGGTCGACTGGTCCACCTTCTTCATGGCGGACACGATGACGGTGCCGGGGGCGACTTCGTCCTGGTTGGCGTCGACGCCGATGGCGAAGTTGCCCGTCTCCTGTGCCGCGGAGATGACGCCCTCGCCGGAGCGACCCGCGACCTGGAAGAGGATGTCGGCGTCCTGTTCGAAGAGCCCGAGAGCCGTCTCCTTGCCGAGTGTCGGGTTCGCGAAGTCGAAGCCCAGGTAGCTCACCAGGACCGCGCAGTCCGGGCAGGCGGCCAGCACGCCCTGCTTGTAGGCCCAGTAGAACTGGTTGAGGCCTGGCGAGTCGCCGCCGACGACGGCACCGACGACCTTGGTCTCGGTCATCATCCCGGCCACCACCCCGACGAGGTAGCTCACCTCGTGGACGTTGATCTGGAAAGCCGCGAGGTTGTCCGGCAGGTCCTCGAGGAAGAGGTCCGACGGAACCGCGAACTTCTGGTCGGGGAACTCAGCGGCCAGCTTCGAGATGATGTCCGGCTCCGGAGCCAGGGCCAGCACGAGGTCGTGATCCTGCGAAATCGCGCCGCGGATCGCGGCCTCCTGCTCCGGGACGCCCCGGGCCTCGATGATCGAGCCCTCCACGCCGAGCTCGCTGATCGCCCGCTCGGCGCCGGCGGCCGAAGCGTCGATGAACGAGCGGTCGCCGCGTGGGTTCGGCGTGACGAGCGCGAACGAGAAGTCGTTTGTGGGTGCCTGAGACGCGGACGCGGGCGCGGACGAACCCGGGCCCTCGCTCTCTGCCGGCGTTGAGTTGCCGGAGCTCCCGCACGCGCTGAGCAGGATCGCGGCACTGGCGAGCACACCAGTGAGCCGGCGACGTGACGTGACCATGACCTACCTCCTACTGGGACTGGAACGTGGTGAGCGCGCGCCGGCGCTCTTCGATGACGGCACGGCGCGCGAGGCCCGGGATCACCCCGAGTTCGGTGCACGCGAGTGCGCCGGCCACCACGGCGGTGGCAGCAGCCTCCCGCAGCGACCGGCCGGCCAGGATTTCGGCGGCGAGCGCTCCGGTGAACGCGTCGCCTGCCCCGGTGGTGTCGACGGCGTCGACGTGGATCGGCGGGATCGGCGTGATTCCACCGGCGTCGGCCACCAGGGCCCCCTCTTCCCCAAGGGTCAGGACCACGGCACCGACGCCGAGGTCCAGCAGTCGCGCGACGAGCTCGCGCGGTTCGAGCAATGCCTCGGGCGCCAGCGCGGTGAGCACCCGCCCCTCGGTCGCGTTGGGCGTGAGCACATCCACGGTCGCGAGGACCTCGGGCGGCAGCGGACGCACCGGGGCGGGGTTGAGGATGGTGGTCGCTCCGGCGTCGCGGCCGAGTCGCAGGGCGGCGGCCGCCGCATCGGCCGGGATCTCGAGCTGGGCGAGCACGACGTCGCCGGGGCCGATGCCGAGGTCGAGCCCCGCCACCCCGTCACCGGTCAGAATCGCATTCGCGCCGGGGTAGACGATGATCGAGTTCGTTCCGGCGCGGTCGAGCAGGATGAAGGCGACGCCGGTCGGGAGCTCGGTGACGCGCCTGACGTGCGCCGTCCCGACGCCCTCCGTCTCCCACAGCGTCATGGCGTCATCACCCCAGGCATCGACGCCGATGCCGGTGACCATCTCGACCGGCATGCCCATGCGTGCGATCTGGACCGCCTGGTTGCTGCCCTTGCCGCCCGGCCCGAGGTCGAACTCCTCGCCGAGGAGCGTCTCGCCCGGAGCCGGCAGCCGCTCGGAGCGGACCGTGAGGCCCGCCACGTAACTGCCGACGACGACTGCGCGCGGGCTCATCGGCGATCCTCCCGCGGCGGGCCGCTCGACCCGCGGACGACGAGCGTGGTCTCGAGCACGATCCGCTGCGCCGGCTGGCTGTCCCGGCTCTCGATTCGGCTGCGCAGGAGCCGCATGGCGAGCACGCCCTGCTCGATGGTGGGCCGAGCGACCACGGTCAGCGGCGGCGCCAGCAGCTCGCCGAGCTCGAGCTCATCGAACCCGACCAACGAGATCTCTTCGGGGACGCGGGCGCGCATCTCGTGCAGCGCACGGAGCGCGCCGATGGTCATGAGGTTGTTCGCCGTGAAGATGGCCGTCGGCGGACGGGCGAGCGCAAGGAGCCGAAGCGTCGCCTGGCGCGCGGACTCTTCGCGGAAGTCGCCCGCCACCACGTACTCCGGTGGCAACTCGATGCCGGCATCGGCGATGGCATCCGCGAAGCCCGTGGCCCGCCCGCGCCCCGGGGTGGTATCGAGCGGCCCGTTGATGGCGGCGATGCGGCGGTGCCCCAGCGCCAGGAGGTGCTCGGCTGCCTGGCGCGCTCCACCCTCGTTGTCGATGAGGACCGAGTCAAAGGTGGTCGCGCCCTCCAGCGTCCGATCCACGAACACCGTGGGGGCGGTGAAGCGCTCGAGCTCCAGGGGCTTCTCGGCATGCTCGGTGGCTGGCGTCAGGATGAGCCCGTCGATGCGTCCGCTCAGCTGCGCGAGGACCGCCCGCTCCCGCTCGGAGCTCTCATCGGTGTTGCAGAGGAAGATGCTGTAGCGGTCGTCATGCGCGGCCGCCTCGATTCCTTTGACCACCGCGGCGAAGAAGGGGTTGCTCACGTCCGGAACGACCACGCCCACCGCGAGCGTGCTCCCGGACTTCAGGCTCTGCGCCGCCAGGTTCGGCGAATACCCGAGGGCGGCCACAGCGCGATCGATGATCTCCGCCTCGCGCACGTGCTGCCCGCGCAGGTGTCGGGACACCGTCGACGGTGACACTCCCGCTTCCTGCGCGACATCCACCAGGGTCATTCGACCCACTTCGCATCCTCCGTCTGCCCGTCCTGCTGACAACGCTGTCAGACAACGATGTCAGTCAGACTATCGGTCATGTCAAGGGCCCCGTTCCTGCCTTCTCCGACCCGTGCCCTGACCCGTTATTGCCTCCCAGCGCGACTAACGGCCAACTTCACGCCGATCCGGCCGCCAGCCTGCCCACCGCGTGCACCCCCGGGCAGATCCTCGCCACCCAACCGCTCGATTCCGGCCCAACTTGGCCGTTAGTCGCGCTGCGGAGTAAGTGAAGTTCAGTAAGCCCCGGGTAACCGGCCGGTACGAACCGCGCCCGACACTGCGCACATGGCCACCCGCACCCGACCCCAGTACGAAGCGTCCCGCCTCGAGACCTGGATCCGCAACGACGTCGGCCGAGAGCTGCGCCTGGCCAGGACCGCATCCGGCATGCGACAGACCGATGTCGCCCGGCTGCTCGGCACCTCCGGATCCCGGATCAGCCGCGTCGAGCACGGCCTCGTCCGGACGCTCAACCTCCACGACCTCGCCCACCATGCAGCCGCCGTCGGTCTCAAGCCGTATCTCAAGCTCTTCCCTCTCGGTCGCCGTCTCCTCGATCGGCCTCAGCTCGAGCTACTCGGGCGTTTCCGAGCGCGCCTCCACCCGTCGTGGTCCTGGGAGACCGAGGTGCCCGTCCCGATTCCCGGCGACCTTCGCGCCGGCGACTGCCGAATCACGATTCCGGGCTGCGCCGTCCTGGTCGAGGCCTTCACCCGCCTCTCCGACTACCAGGCCCAGGTCCGCAACGCCCGCCGCAAGCAGGCCGATCTCGGCGCCGATCGCCTGATCCTCCTCCTCGCCGCCACGCACGCCAACCGCCGGGCGATCGCCGAGGCCGGTGCCGTCGCCCGCGCCTCCTTCCCATGCCCGACCAAGGAGACCCTTCGGTCGTTGGCCATCGGTGCCGATCCAGGTCGGGACGCCATCGTCTTCCTCTAGCCCCATCCTTGCCTCCCAGCGCGACTTACGGCCAACTTCACGCCGATCGGCGCCGATCCGGCCGCCAGCCTGCCCACCGCGTGCACTCCAGGGCAAATCCCGACCAACCAGCCCCCCGATTCCGCCGCAACTTGGCCGTTAGGTTAGTCGCGCTCCCAGGCAAATCCCCGCCAACCGTGGCCCCTCCACACCCCCTCCACAGACCACGCTCAGTTCCCCACAATTCGTCCACACGTGTCGGACAGCCGACACCCATGGCCACATCATCTTGTGGTGGCATGAATGGTACTACCACCAGATGTTGTGGTTTCGGGCTTGACTCACCCATACCGGCGTATTACAGTCGAGGCCTCACAGAACACGGCGCACAGCAAGGCGCCGGACCGCCGGAGGGACCCCCGACCGACGACCGCGGAACGACCATCCGCGGGTCCTTTCATCGGCCGATGCACGCAGAGGGATTCATCACAACCATGGCTCGATCCTCCGCCCCCACGAAGCCGGCCAACGGAACCACGAACGGCAACGGCAACGGCCATGAAAACGGGAACGGTTCCAAGACGAAGCCGAGCGGCTACGTCCAGCTGACCGAGGGGCAGAAGCCCACCTGGAAGGGCCTGAGCATCGAGCGCCGATTCACCCGGCCGGACGTCCACCCATACGACACCGTCGAGTGGGACCTGCGAGAAGCGGCGATCACCAACGAGCATGGCAAGACCGTCTTCGAGCAGAAGGACCTCGAGTTCCCGAAGTCCTGGAGCGCCCTGGCCACGAACGTCGTCGCGAGCAAGTACTTCCGCGGCCACCTCGGCACGCCGGAGCGCGAGCGCAGCGTCCGCCAGATGATCGACCGCGTCGCCGACACGATCGCCGACTGGGGGATCAAGGACGCCTACTTCGCGACCACCGACGACGCCGAGGCCTTCCGCAACGAGCTCAAGGACATCCTCCTCAAGCAGCGTGCCGCCTTCAACAGCCCCGTCTGGTTCAACGTGGGCATCGACGAGCATCCGCAGTGCAGCGCCTGCCAGCCGTACCACGCCCTCGTCTCCACGCCCGAGGGGATGACCCCGATCGGCCGACTGGTCGACGACGTCGCCGTTGGCAGAGAGGTCTACGACGCCAACGGTGTGACACGCATCGTCGCGGTCAAGAACAACGGTCGGAAGCCCGTATGGCGGATCAGGCTGGCGAACGGCAATTTCGTGGAGGCCACTCCGGACCACGTCGTCAAGGCCGTTCATGAGCGGCGCACGACGCCCGTATGGCTGCGCGTCGACCAGCTCGAGGTGGGCATGCGGATGCATCTCCACCCGCACCGCGCGCGTGTCGCGACACCGGCAAAGGTTCCGGTCGCCGTGGGCGCTTCGGCGGGTGACCTGACTGATGCGGGTTCTCTCGCCGGCGAGTCGACCGAGGAGGATTCCGCGCAGGCCGCGATCATGCGAGCAGAGGCTGCGCTCGCCGGGTGGCTCCAGGCGGACGGCTTCGTCGGCCAGTACACGGCTGGGACGAACCGTTCGCTGACCATCGAGTTCCAGGTCGCGAACGACGATGAGTACGCCTGGGTCATGCAGAACCTGGATGTCGCCCTGCCGCTTGTTCACTTCAAGGTTCGCGATGCCGATACCAAGGTCGCCAAGGTCCAGCGCATCCGCATCTATGGCGAGGTCGTCCGCGACTTCGTCGAGCGATGGGGACTGCTCCGAAGGGGCACGGATATCCGGGTCCCCGAGCGTCTCTTCACGGCTTCGTACGACGAGGTCTGCACGTACCTGCGGAGCATCTTCCAGGCCGATGGCTACGTCACGGTTGACCGTGCACGCGGCCAGGAGTCAGGGCGGGTCGCGTTCGCCGTCATCGGCGAGCGCTGGGCCGAGGACGTTCAGCTGCTGCTCAACTCGATCGGCATCTATTCACGGCGATCTCGCAAGCAGGAGAAGCGGGCTGACCGTCACGACCTGCATGAGGTCGTGATTGCGGTTGGCAGCGAGCGGGCGCGGTTCACCGAGCTCGTGGGCTTCGTCGGCCGTGACAAGCAGGCCCGATTGCTCGATTCGCTCAGCCTCCGAGATCTCAAGACAGTGCCCAACGTCCGCGAAGAGCGGATCGTGGCGATCGATGAGCTGGGGGTCCAGGAGGTCTACGACATCCAGACCGAGTCCGGCGAGTATCTCTCGAACAACGTCGCCGTCCACAACTGCTTCATCAACTCCGTGGACGACACCATGGAGAGCATCCTGGGCCTGGCCAAGACCGAGGGCATGCTCTTCAAGTTCGGCTCGGGCGCCGGTTCCAACCTCTCCACCATCCGCTCATCCAAGGAAACCCTGAGAGGCGGCGGCGAGGCCAGCGGCCCGGTCTCCTTCATGAAGGGCTTCGACGCCTTTGCCGGCGTGATCAAGTCCGGCGGCAAGACCCGCAGAGCCGCGAAGATGGTGATCCTCAACGCCGATCATCCCGACGTCGAGGAGTTCATCGACTGCAAGCTCAACGAGGAGCGCAAGGCCTGGGCGCTGATCGACGCCGGGTACGACGGGAACTTCAACGGCGGCGAGGCGTACGCATCGGTCTTCTTCCAGAACTCGAACAACTCCGTGCGCGTCACCGATGACTTCATGGACGCCGTCGAGAAGGACAAGGACTGGACCACCCACGCCATCACAACGGGCGAGCCCGTCGAGACCGTCAAGGCCCGCTACCTCATGAACAAGATGGCGGAGGCCGCCTGGGTATGTGGCGACCCGGGGATCCAGTACCACGACAACATCAACCGCTGGCACACCAGCGCCAACACCGCGCCGATCAACGCGAGCAACCCCTGCGTCACTGGCGACACGCTCGTCGCGACCGATGAGGGCTGGCGGCGGATCGACAGCCTGGTCGGCAAGAAGGCGAATGTCATCGGCGCCGATGGCCAGCCGCACCCGGTCGACCGCATCTTCCCGACCGGCACCAAGCTCGTCCTCGAGCTGAAGACCCGCGCGGGTTATCGCGTGAAGATCACCGCTGACCACCTCGTCTCGACGCAGCGCGGTGACGTCGCGGTCAAGGACCTCACCACCGACGACAAGATCTTCCTCAATGCCCCGGGCTTCGGTCGCAAGGAGCTCTCCGCGCAGCTCGCCGAGGCGATCGGCCTGGCCGTCGGCGACGGGTACGTGGCGAAGCAGGTCATTGATGGGCGCGAGTTCCGGTCGGTCATCCTCACGATGCACGCCAATGAGGCTGGTGTCCTCGAGATGGTCGCCAAGGAAGTCAACGAGCAGAAGGCGATGCTGCGGGCGGTCGGCTCATCCGGCCGGCCGGACAACGTTCACTACTCCGTCAGCTCGACGGGCGCGCGCCTAGCGTTCGCCTCTCGGCCCGTTGTCGACCAGTTCCTGAAGTACGCGGTCTTGGACGAGGGCGCGGACGCCAAGCGCTTCACCGACGAGGCTCTCTCGCTCGATCGCTGGAGCCAGGCAGCCCTTATCCGCGGCCTGTTCACCGCCGACGGAACGGTCAATGGGAGCGGGACGAATGCCTACGTCGCGCTGGACTCTGCGTCCCACGAGCTGCTCGTCCAGGTGCAGCGCATGCTCCTTGGCTTCGGCATCAAGGCGAAGATCTACGAGAACCGCCGAGGCGGCAAGCTCACGAGCGTGCTCCCGGACGGCAAGGGCGGCATGAAGGAGTACGCCGTCAAGGAGATGCACTCGCTGCGCATCAGCCGAGCTTCACGAATCCGCTTCGAGAAGGAGATCGGCTTCTCGGCCGAGAGCCCGAAGATCCAGGCGCTGGCGAGGGTGAACGCGACCGTCCGCACTTACAGCGACGAGCTGGTCGACGAGTTCGCGTCGGCGACGCCGCTCGGGGAGGCGGCTGTCTTCGATCTCACGGAATCCGCAACAACTCACTTCGTTGCGAACGGATTCGTGATTCACAATTGCTCAGAATATATGTACTTGGATGATTCCGCCTGCAACCTCGCGTCGCTGAACCTCATGACCTTCGTCAAGGACGATGGCGAGTTTGATGTCGAGGCCTACAAGCACGCGGTGCGCATCGTGTTCACCGCGCAGGAGATCATCGTCGACAACGCGAGCTACCCGACCCCGCAGATCGGGGAGAACAGCCGCGACTTCCGGCCCATCGGCCTTGGCTACGCCAACCTGGGCGCCCTGCTCATGAACCGCGGCCTGGCCTACGACTCCGATGGCGGCCGATCCTACGCGGCGGTCCTCACCTCGATCATGCAGTCGGAGGCGGCGCTGCAGTCCGCCCGCATCGCGCGCGACCAGGGTGGCCCGTTCGCCGGCTACAAGGTCAACCGCGAGCCGTACCTCAAGGTCATGAACCAGCACCGCGACGCGGCGTACCGCATGGATCGAGCCCCGATCCCGACCGATCTCCTCGACGCGGCGCTGACCGGCTGGGACGAGGTGGTGGCACTCGGCGAGAAGTCAGGCTTCCGCAACGGCCAGTTGAGTGTCCTTGCTCCAACCGGCACCATAGCGTTTTTGATGGATTGTGATACGACGGGCGTTGAGCCGGACATCGCGCTCATCAAGTACAAGCGCCTGGTCGGCGGGGGATACCTCAAGATCGTGAACCAGGGCGTCCCCGCGGCGCTCAAGAAGCTCGGCTACGACGCCAAGCAGGCGGAGGAGATCGTCGCCTGGATCGACGAGCACGAGACGATCGAGGGCGCCCCGCACATCAGCGACGCGCATCTCGAGGTGTTCGACTGCGCCTTCAAGCCGGCCAACGGCACGCGAAGCATCCACTACAACGGCCACCTCAAGATGATGGCCGCGGTCCAGCCCTTCATCAGTGGCGCGATCAGCAAGACGGTCAACA